>JBMFXF010000230.1:0-5384 GCA_049964515.1 Acetobacteraceae bacterium
GTGGCACGGGTGCCGATCCCGGACCTGGGGCCGAAGGACGTGCCGTCGGATCTCAGGTGGAAATGCAAGGGGTGGTGGTGAGGGGGATTCGTGCGTCCAAATCGTTACGTTATCAGAACAAACTCCTCAGATCGCCACCCGAACCCCCAGCTCCACCACCCGATCCGAGGGAATCCGGAAGAACTCCGTCGCCGGCACCGCATTGCGCGCCAGCATCAGGAACAGCCACCGCCGCCACAGCGGCAGCTTCGGCACCTGCGCCGCCACCATCACCTCCCGGCCGAGGAAATAGCTCGCCTGCATCGGATCGAACGCCACCCCCATCGCCGGCAGATCCTCGAGCGCGCGCGGGATGTTCGGACTTTCCATGAACCCGTAGCGCAGGATCACCCGGGTGATGCCCGGCGCCAGCTCTTCCACCACCGTCCGCGTCCGCGCGTCCGGCACGTCCAGGTTCTGCACCGTGACCAAAATCACCCGTTCGTGCAGCACCTTGTTGTGCTTCAGGTTATGCAGCAGCGACGTCGGCACGTAGTCGGGATTGCCGGTCAGGAAGATCGCTGTCCCCGGCACCCGCAAGATGCGCGACTGCGGCAGCCGGGCCAGGAACGGGGCCAGCGGCAGGCTGTCGGCCACCCAGCGCGCCAGCAGCAAATCCCGCCCTCGCTTCCATGACGTCATCAGCAGCATCAGGCCGATGCCCATCGCCAGCGGCACCCACCCCCCCTCCACCACTTTCACCGTGTTGGCGGAGAAGAACACCAGGTCCACCAGGAAGAACAGCCCGAACACCACGATCGTCAGCGGGCGCGACCAGTGGAACTGGCGGCGGAACACGATCGCCGCCAGGAAGGTGGTGCTGAGGAAGGTTCCGGTCACCGCGATGCCATAGGCCGAAGCCAGCGCGTCCGAGGTCTTGAACGCCAGCACCAGCAGCAGCACGCCCAACGCCAGCAGCAGGTTCACCTGCGGCAGGTAGATCTGGCCGCGCTCGGTGGAGCTGGTATGGCGGACCGTCAGCCGGGGCAACAGGCCAAGCTGCATGCATTGCCGGGTCATCGAATACGCCCCGGTGATCACCGCCTGGCTGGCAATCACGGTGGCCAGCGTCGCCAGCACCACCAGCGGCACCCGGGCCCAGACCGGCGCCATCAGATAAAACGGGTTGTGCAGCACCGCCGGGTCGGTCACCACCGCCGCCCCCTGGCCGAAATAATTGAGCACCAGGCAGGGCAGCACGAACCACGACCAGCTCACCCGGATCGGATGCGGGCCGAAATGGCCCATATCCGCATACAGCGCCTCGGCCCCGGTGACGCACAGCACCACCGCGCCCAGCACGAAGAACGCCATCCCCTTATAGACCAGCACCAGTTGCAACGCATACCACGGCAGCAGCGCCAGCAGCACGTAGGGATGCACCAGGATCTGCCGCAGCCCCAGCAGGCCGATGGCGGCGAACCACACCAGCATCACCGGGCCGAACAGTTTCCCCACCCGCTCGGTGCCGCGCGACTGCACCGAGAACAGCACCACGATCACCACCACCGCGATCGGCAGGATGAAATCGCGGAATCCGGGCGCCGAAACCTCGATCCCCTCCAGTGCCGACAGCACCGAGATGGCGGGGGTGATGACGCCGTCGCCAAAGAACAGGCAGGCCCCGGCGATGCCCGCCAGCGCCACCGCGGCACGGGTGGCCGGCTTGGTACACACCCGTTGCGCCAGCGCCATCAGGGCCAGGATGCCGCCCTCGCCACGATTGTCGGCGCGCATCACCAGGGTGACGTATTTCACCGTGACGATCAGCACCAGCGACCAGAAGATCAGCGACAGAATGCCCAGAATCTCGACATCGGAGATGCGGATGTCGCGGAACAGGATCAGACTGGACTTGAACGCATAGAGCGGGCTGGTGCCGATGTCGCCGTACACCACGCCCAGCACGGCGAGCAGCGCACCCAGACGCGGCGGATGCGCGCCCTCGCGGGCCTCGGCGGCCGTCATGCCTTACTCCCTGGCAAAGCGGGCGGGTGCATACGCTGCCCGCCGCCATCCGACAAGCGCGGCGCTCAGAACGCCAGCCGGTCGGCCTGCACCACCTGCGGCAATTCCCGCACCATCGCCAGCACCTCGTCCGGCACCGGCTCATCGACCGAAACCAGGCAGATCGCATCCCCGCCCGGCTCGGCGCGGCCGAGATGGAAGGTCGCGATGTTGATCCCCGCCCCCGCCAGGGTGGCGCCGAACCGGCCGATGAAGCCCGGCTTGTCCTTGTTGGTCACGTAGAGCATATGCGCGGCGAAATCCGCCTCCACCGGAATGCCCTTGATCTCCACCAGCCGTGGCCGCCGCCCGGCGATCAAGGTGCCGGAGACGGAACGGGTCAGCCGGTCGGCCTCCACCGTCACCCGCACCAGGGTCTGATACTCGCCCGGCCGGTCGAGCGCCGTCTCCGCGACGTCGATCCCCCGTTCGCGCGCCGCCACCGGGGCGTTGACCATGTTCACCCCGGCCACCACCGGCGTCATCAGCCCGGCCAGCACCGCCGCCGACAGCGGGCGATGATTGAGCCCCGCCGCCTGGCCCTCGTATTCGATGGTCACCCGGCGGATCACCCCCTCGCGCGAATGGGTGAGCTGTCCGGCGAAGGCGCCGAGGAACCGGCAGAGGTCCATATAGGGTCGCAGCCGCGGCGCATCCTCGGCCGAGACCGAGGGCATGTTGATCGCATTCGCCACCGCCCCGCTCAGCAGGAAATCGCTCATCTGCTCGGCCACCTGCAAGGCGACGTTCTCCTGCGCCTCGGCGGTGGCGGCGCCGAGATGCGGGGTGCAGACGACGTTCTCGAGCTCGAACAGCGGCGAGCGGGTCGCCGGTTCCGTCTCGAACACATCGAGCGCGGCACCGGCCACATGGCCGCTCACGATCGCCTCCGCCAGCGCCACCTCGTCCACCAGCCCGCCGCGCGCGCAGTTGATGATCCGCACCCCCTTCTTGGTCGCCGCCAGCGCTTCGCGCGAGAGGATGTTGCGGGTGGCGTCGGTGAGCGGCGTGTGCAGGGTGATGAGGTCGGCGCGCGCCAGCAGCGCGTCGAGCTCCACCTTCTCCACCCCCAGCGCCAGGGCGCGTTTCTCGCCCAGGAACGGGTCGTAGGCCACCACCTTCATGTGCAGCCCGATCGCCCGCTCGGCGACGATGGAGCCGATATTGCCGCAGCCGATCAACCCCAGCGTCTTGCCGGTGAGCTCGACGCCCATGAAGCGGTTCTTCTCCCACTTGCCGGCCTTGGTGGAGGCCGAGGCCTCCGGAATCTGCCGGGCCAGCGCGAACATCATGGCGATCGCGTGCTCGGCGGTGGTGATGGTGTTGCCGTGCGGCGTGTTCATCACCACCACGCCGCGGGCGGTGGCCGATTTCACATCGACATTGTCCACGCCGATGCCGGCCCGGCCGACCACCTTGAGATTGCCCGCCGCCTCGAGCAGCTCGCGCGTCACCTTGGTGGCGGAACGGATGGCCAGCCCGTCGTATTCACCGATGATGGCGCGCAGCTCGGCCGGGCTGAGGCCGGGTTTCACATCCGTCTCGATCCCGCGCGCGCGGAAGATGGCAACGGCGGCGGGCGACAGCTTGTCGCTGATCAGAACCTTGGGCATGGCGGAACCTCAGGCGGCTTGCGCGGGGGCGAATTCGGCGGCGACGGCGGCATAGGCCCAGTCGAGCCAGGGCAGCAGCGCGGCGATGTCGGCGGTCTCGACCGTCGCCCCACCCCATATGCGCAACCCCGGCGGCGCGTCGCGGTAATAGGCGATGTCGTAGGCCACGCCCTCCTGCTCGAGCAGCGCGGCGATCCGCTTCGCCGCCTTGCCCTGCGCCGGCGCGTCCAGCGCGGTAAACCATGGCGCAACGATTTTCAGGCAGATTGAGGTGGGCGAACGGGTGGCCGGCACTTCGGCGAGGAAATCCACCCACGGCGTGCGCGCCACCCAGGCGGCGATGGCGGCCAGATTGGCCTCGGTGCGCGCGATCAGCGCCGGCAGCCCGCCGAGCGTCTCCGCCCAGCGCAGCCCATCGAGCGCATCCTCCACGCACAGCATGGAGGGGGTGTTGATGGTCTCGCCCTTGAAGATGCCTTCGATCAGCGCGCCGCCCTTGGTCAGGCGGAAGATCTTCGGCAGCGGGCGCGACGGGGTGAAGCTTTCCAGCCGGGCGAGGGCGCGCGGCGACAGCGCCAGCATCCCATGCGCCGCCTCCCCGCCCAGCACCTTCTGCCACGACCAGGTGACCACATCGAGCTTGTCGTAAGGCAGCGCCATGGCGAAGGTGGCCGAGGTGGCGTCCGCGATCACCAGCCCCTGGCGGTCGGCGGGAATCCACGCGCCGTCCGGGTAGCGCACGCCGGAGGTGGTGCCGTTCCAGGCCAGCACCACGTCGCGGGAGAAATCCACCGCCGTCAGCTCGGGCAGCCGCCCGTAGGGGGCTTCCAGCACCCGCGCGTCCGGCAGTTTCAGCTGCTTGAGAATGTCGCTCGCCCAGCCGGCGGAGAAACTTTCATGCGCCAGCACATCCACCCCGCGGGCGCCGAGCAGCGACCACAGCGCGAGCTCGACCGCGCCGGTATCGGACGCGGGCACGATGCCCACGCGCCAGTCGTCGGGGATGCCCAGGATGGCGCGGGAGCGCAGGATCACCTCGTTGAGGCGGGCCTTGCCCTCGGCGGCGCGGTGGCTGCGGCCGAGGAACGCGCCGGCGAGCGCCGTCACGGACCAGCCGGGACGCTTGGCGCAGGGGCCGGAGGAGAAATGGGGGTTGGCCGGACGAGAATCCGGACGCGGTGCGGCGAGTGCCATCTGCGGCTCTCCCTTTCAGAAGAGAAGCGCCCCGGTGGGGGGGCGTGACCCGGGGCGGCTGCTACGCTGGTGGGTCCCTGGGAGTCAAGGGCCTCGCGGACCGATTCCAGGGCCCGGGGAGCAGGCGCGCGGACGGGGGATAACCCGGACCGGGGGCGGGCTTCCCGCGGCGGGCGAAAGCGGGTAGAAGCGTCGGGCCGGACCCGTAGCTCAGCTGGATAGAGCGTCGCCCTCCGAAGGCGAAGGTCGCACGTTCGAATCGTGTCGGGTCCGCCAAGCTGTCAATGGGTTGCCGGGATTCCATTTCAGTCGCAGCGGGTCTGGCCACCCTATGGCTACCGCCGGCGGGGGAAGCCGCCCCGGTCAGATCGCCGCTTCTCCCCGCGCCAGCAGGTTCCGCGTGGCGGCGTACCAGTCCCCGCCCCGTGCCGTCCGCACCCCGGGCGTTCAGCGCCGCCGCGATAGCCCGGTGCCCCTTCGCGCCGCTGGACTCGATCTGCCGGACGATCGGCAGCACATTGGCTGCAAAGG
>JBMFXF010000231.1:0-5343 GCA_049964515.1 Acetobacteraceae bacterium
TCCGCGGGCCGTCACGCCGCCTTCCTGGGCGGGGCGGCGGCGATGTTCCTGGCCCTGCAATCGCCGCTGGCGGCGATGGCGCCGCATTCCTTCGCGATCGACGCGCTGGTGCAGATGCTGCTGCGCACGGTGGCCCCGGCGCTGCTGGTGCTGGCCGCGCCGCTGCCGGCGCTGCGCGCCGGGCTCGGCCTGAACCCGGCACGCCCGCGCCGGCCTCTGGGCGGGGCGGCGCTGGCCACCCTGGTGTTCGTGGCCGCGCCCTATCTCTGGGCCTGGCCGGCGGCGCGCGACTGGGCGGTGCTGACCGCGACCGGACGGGCGGTGATGGCGTCCTGCTTCCTGCTCAGCGGGCTGCTGTTCTTCCGCACCCTGTTCGACCTGCGCCCGGAGCCCGAGGGACCCGGCATCGGCACCCGGCTGCTGATGGTGTGGGGGGCCGAGCTCGGCAACGTGGTGCTCGGCTATTTCCTTACCTATGTCAGCGTGCCGCTCTACCCGGCCTACGCCGCGCGCGGCCTGTGGTTCGGCGTCTCGGCCATGACCAACCAGATCTACGGCGGGCAGACCTGGTGGCTGTGCGACACCGCGGCGATCGGGCTGGCGGCGATGCTGGTGATCTTCCGCTGGGCGGGCGACGAGGACCGGTTGCGCGGCCGGCGGCACTGGCTCGAGGACGATCCCGCCACCCGCCACGCCCGCCAGCGCGTCGCCAACCGGCGGGTGGTGTTCGGGCTGCTGGGGTTCGTGACCATGATCCTGGGCATCATCGGCGCCTCGGTGGCGGTGTACGAGGTGGGCTATCACCGCGCCGTGGGGCATGGGCCGGCGGTCTCGGTGAACCAGATCCCGTAACCCGGGCGCGGCTGCCCCCTGCGCCGCGCATTTGCATTGCCGCCCCGGCCGCCCCACATCGCCGGCCATGATCCCGCGCCGGTTATTGCTCGCCGCCCCGCTCCTGCTCGCCGCCGCCCCCGCGCCCACCGAGGACGCGGCCGAGCTCGGCCGCATCGCCGCCTATCTCAACGGCATCCACACGTTGAAGGCGCATTTCCTGCAAGTCGCGCCGGACGGGCGGATCAGCGAGGGCACCGCCTGGGTCGATCGGCCCGGGCGGATGCGCTTCGCCTACGCCCCGCCCACGCCCTATCTGCTGGTGGCCGGCAGCGGGCTGGTGATGTTCCACGACCGGCAGCTGGACCAGACCAGCACGGTGCCGCTGGACCGCACGCCGCTCGGGATTCTGCTGGCGCCGCGGATCCGGTTTTCCGGCAGCGTGAAAGTGACCGCGATCCGCCGCCTGCCGGGCGAGATCATGCTGACCCTGATCCGCGCCGCCGCCCCCGAACAGGGCAGCCTGACCCTGGTGTTCTCCACCGACCCGCTCCTGCTCCGGCAATGGAGCGTGCTGGACCCGCAGCACCAGCGCACCACCGTGACCCTGACCGATATCGAGACCGGCGGGCGGTTCCCCCCCGGGTTGTTCAACGTGGCCCAGCCGCAACAGCGGATGGGCAGCGGGGGCAACGGGTAGCCCGCGCTACCCCGCCATCGCCCCGGCCACGCCGAGTTCGGCGGCCAGCTTGCCCAGCGCCGCCCAGGTGGCGTCCTCGATCGGGATGCCGCCGGCGCGGCGCTCCTTCTCGCGCTCGAACTCGACCTCGCCGGGGTAGTACACCCGGTCGAACCCCGGCCCGGGCGGGGTCGCCTTCAGATATTCGGCGAAATCGCGCACCTCGCGGCGGAACACCGCCAGGTCGCGGAACGCGGCGACGTTGAACACGGCGATGAAGCAGCCGTCGTTGTGCCGCCCGCTGGGGTCGATCCCGAAGCCGAGGCCGGTCAGCAGGCCGGAGAAAATCTCCACCATCGCCGCCAGCCCATAGCCCTTGTAGCCCTCGGAGCCGCCGAGCGGCAGCAGCGCGCCCCCCTTGCGCAGCTGCGCCGGGTCGTTGGTGGGCCGTCCCTCGGCGTCGATCAGCCAGCCGGGCGGGACCTCCTTGCCGCGGGCCAGCGCCACCGTGATCTTGCCCGCCGCCGCGGCCGAGGTCGCCATGTCGAAGAACAGCGGCCCTTCCAGGTCGGACGGCACCGCGAAACAGATCGGGTTGGTGCCCAGCCGCGCCTTGGCCCCGCCGAACGGCGCGACATGCTTCGGGCTGCGTCCGGAATCGGCCGTTATCATGGCAATCATGCCTTCCGCCGCGGCCATCAGCGGATAGGACGCCAGCCGGCCGATGTGCCCCTGCCGGTACACCGTGGTCGCCGCCACGTTCTGCGTCTTCGCCTTGGCGATGGTGTGGCGCATCGCCCGCTCGGTCACCACGTAGCCGAAGCCCCAGTTGCCATCCACCACCGTCGTGGTCGGCGTCTCCCGCACGATCTCCCATTTCGCGTCCGGGATGATATGGCCCTTCTTCACCCGCTCGATATAGGTCGGGATCAAGATGATGCCGTGGCTGTCGTGACCGGCCAGGTTGGCGGCGACAGAGAGCCGCGCGATAGTGGCGGCGTCGCCCGCGGGCGTGCCGGCGGCCACCAGCAGGGCGCGGGCCAAGGTCTCGAGTTTTTCGGCGCTGACGTTCGGCATGGTGCGGTTCCTCCTGCGGCGGGCCGGCTTCCCTTCCCGTCCCCTGGCGCCTAGCCTGCCCGCAAACAGCCCCGGAGGGAACCATGGCACGCGAAGCGACGCTTCTGGTCGGCACCGCCGCAACGAAGGATGGCGGGGTGGGCGGCGTGTTCCGCCGCATGGCGGGCGAGGACTGGCAGCGCGTGCTCACGGCGGCGGACACCCATGCCCTCACCCCGCACCCCACCCGCCCCGGCACAATCTTCGCCGGCACCAAGAACGGTCCCTATGTCAGCACCGACGCCGGCGCGCATTGGGAGCGCGCCGATTCCCCCACCGGCGCGCAGGTGTGGTCGCTGCTGGTCGATCCGCATGACCCCGACCTTGTCTATGCCGGCACCGCCCCGGTGGGGGTCTATCGCAGCACCGACGGCGGGGCGCATTTCTCGCCGCTGCCGCCGCCGGCCATGCCCGATCGGGTGCGGATGGATTTCCCCTGCCGCGTCATGCGCTTCGCCGCCCATCCCACCCGCGCCGGCGAGCTCTACGCCACGCTGGAAGTGAACGGGGCGATGCGCTCCACCGACGGCGGGGAGAGCTGGCAGGATTGCAGCGCCGATCTGATCCGCCTGGCCGATCAGCCGCGCCTGAAAAGCCGCATCCTGAGCGATACCGACACCGAGGGGATGCTGGACGGCCACGCCATCGCCATCAGCCCGGCCGCCCCGGATCAGGTCTTCCTGGCCGTCCGCATGGGCGTCTTCCGCAGCCGCGATCACGGCGCCAGCTGGTCCGATATCGAGGTCGGACGGTTCTCCCCGCACACCTATGGGCGCGACATTCGCGTTTCGCCGACCGAGCCCGGGGTGATGTATGCCGCGCTCAGCGTGGCGGCGCGCTCGCAGGCGGGATCGCTCTGGCGGAGCGCGGATCTGGGCGCGACCTGGCAGCGTTTCGACCATGTGACGCCCTCGGCGACGGTGATGGGGATCGGGCTTTCCGGCACCGATCCGGCGCAGGTGGCGATGGTGGCGCGCGGGGGCGAAGTGTTCGCCACCAGCGACGGCGGCACCACCTGGTCCGCCCGCCCGCTGCCGGAAGCGGGGCGCGACGCCTACGCCATCGCTTGCGTGTGAAAGGATCACCGATGAAAGGCTATGCTCTCGCCGAAGTCGAGGTCACCGATCCGGCGCTGTTCGAGACCTATCGCCCGCTCGCCGCCGCCGCCATCGCCGCCCATGGCGGGCGCTACCTGATCCGCGGCGGCGCCGCCGAGCGGGTGGAAGGCACCCACCCGGACCGCCGCATCGTGCTGCTGGAGTTCGACAGCCCCGAGCGCGCCCGCGCCTGGTATCACTCGCCCGAATACCAGCACGCCAAATCCATCCGCGAGCGCGCCGCGCGCACCGAGGTCTTCCTGATCGACGGCCATCCGTGATCGCCCGCCCCGAGACGCAGACACCAGGCATCCTCCATCGCCGAGTGGGGGAGGCGCTGGTGAGCGCGCTGAACGACGGCGTGATCACCGCCGAGTTCGGCTGGCTGGCGGGCATCGGCCCGGTCGAGGCCGCCGCGCTGCACCGCGCCCAGCATCGCCCGATCCCGCCGCGCATCACGGTGAACGCCTATCTGCTGTGGCGGGCGGGGGGCGGGCTCTCGTTGCTGGACGCGGGGGCGGGGACCGCGCTGGGGCCGGAACTCGGCGTGTTGCCGGCGCGGCTGGCGGCGCTGGGGGTGACGGCGGGGGATATCGACAGCGTGCTGCTGACGCATCTGCACCCCGATCACGCCGGCGGGCTGATCGGGCCGAACGGGGCGGCGGCGTTCCCGCGTGCGCGGCTGTTCCTGCACCCGGCCGAGGCCGCGTTCTGGTCCGACCCGGCCACCGCCGCGGGCGCGAGTTCCGAGCAGGACCGCGGCTTCGTCGCCCTGGCCCGCGCCGTGCTGGCCGCCTATGCCGGGCGGACCGAGCTGGTCACCGAGGCGACCCCGTTCCCCGAGGTCCGCGCGGTGCCGCTGGCCGGCCACACCCCGGGCCACACCGGCTGGCGCATCGGCGCGTCGCTGCTGATCTGGGGCGATGTGGTCCACCTGCCCGGCGTCCAGTTCGCCCGCCCGGACGCCGGCATGGGCTTCGACATCGACCCCGCCGCCGCCCGCGCCAGCCGCCGGCGCGCCATGGCCGCGGCGGTCGCCTCGGGCGAGGCGGTGGCGGGGATGCATCTGGATTTCCCCGGCTTCGGCCATGTGGTGGCCGACGGCGAGGGCTACCGGTTCCTGCCCGAACCCTGGCACCCGGCGCTGTGACGGCGCGGCCGGCATGAGCGAACCGCGGCTGAAATCGCGGCTGTGGACGCAGATGGCGCTGCGGATGGCCGATGCCGCGGGCACCCCGGGGGCGGTGCTGCGCCATGGCGACGACAGCGCGGGCGGGATTCTGGTGGTGCTGCGCGGCCGGGCCGGGCTGGTGGTGCTGGACCAGGTCCGCGACGCGGCGGGCGAGCCCGCCTGGACCCGCGGGACCGGCGCGGCGCCGGTGGATCAGGCCACGGTGGATGCCTATCTGGCGCGGCAGACGCGGCGGGATCCCGACCTCTGGGTGCTGGAGTTCGAAGCCCCGGACCTGGCGCTGCCGTTCCCGGGGCGGGTGGTGTGAGGGAAGGCCAGGGGGACGCTGTCCCCCTGGACCCCCTGCCAAGGGCAAGCCCTTGGAACCCCCAGTTTGGGTTCGGAGCGGGTAGGGGCGGGCGCGGGGCACACGCAACGTGGCGGTGCCG
>JBMFXF010000232.1:0-5332 GCA_049964515.1 Acetobacteraceae bacterium
CGAGGTGGGGGTGGTCGCGCTGGGCGGCATCGGGGTTGGCGTGGCGCTGGGGGCGGCGGTGCCGGCGTTGGTGCGCTGGGGGTTCGGCGCCGCGCTGCCGCTGCCGCCGGCGGGCGGGGTGTATCCGGCGCCGCTGGCCGAGGCGGCGCTGATGGGGCTGCTGACCGCGGCGGTTTTCGCGCTGTGGCCGCTGGGCCGGGCGGCGCGCACCCCGGGGGCAGCGCTGTTTCGCGGCGCCGCGCTGGCCGATACCGGTGGCGGCCGCCCGGGTGCCGCGGTGATTGCGGCCATTCTGGTCCTGGCCGCCGCGCTGGCCGCGCTGGTGCTGGGCGGCGCGGGCGATGTGCGGCTGGCGGCGGGGTTCGGGCTCGGCGTGCCGGCGGCGCTGGCGGTGTTCGGGCTCGCCGGATGGGGGGTGCGCGCCGGGCTCGCCGTGCTGCCGACGCCGCGCGGGGCGGCGTGGCGCATCGGGCTCGGCAATCTGCATCGGCCGGGGGCACGGGTGGGGCCCATGCTGAGCGCGATCGGCCTCGGTCTGGCAACCCTGGTGGCGGTCGGGCAGGTGCAGGGCGCGCTGCGGCGGCTGGTGCTGGACGCGCTGCCCGCGCACGGGCCGAGCTTCTTCTTCGTCGATCTGGAACCCGCGCAGCTGGCGCGGTTTCGGGCGATGATCCGGGCGGTTCCGGGGGCGCGGGACCTGCGGCTGGTGCCGACGCTGCGGGCGCGCATCGTGGCGGTGAACGGGGTGCCGGCAGCGCGGGTGAAGGCAGCGCCCGGTACCGGCTGGGCGCTGCGCGGGGATCGCGGGCTGACCTATGCTGCGACCCCGCCGCCCGGAACCCGGCTGGTGGCGGGCCGGTGGTGGCCGGCGAATTATTCGGGTCCGCCGCTGGTTTCCCTGGACGCGCGGCTGGCGCGCGGCTGGGGCGTGGGGATCGGCGGGGTGATCCAGGTCGATGTGCTGGGGCGGGATATCGCGCTGCGAGTCGCCTCGTTGCGGGAGATCCGTTGGCAGCGGCTGGGGATCAATTTCGTGATGGTGGCCAGCCCCGGGCTTCTCTCGGCGGCGCCGCAGACCGAGCTTGGCACGGTGCGGGTGCCGCCGGCGGCGGAGGCCCCCTTGCTGAACGCGGTCGCGCGGGCATTCCCCAACGTCACCCCGATCGCGGTGCGGTCGGTGCTGCGCCAAGTGGCGGGGCTGCTGCGCCAGATCGCCGCGGCGCTGGCGGCGGTGGGGGCGGTGACCTTGCTTGCGGGCGGGCTGGTGCTGGGCGCGGCGGTGGCGGCGGGGCAGGCGCGGCGGCGTCGCCAGGCGGTGTTGCTGCGGGTGCTGGGCGCCTCCGCGGGCCAGATTCGCGCCGCATTCCTGATCGAGTTCGCCACCCTTGGCCTCGTGGCCGGCGTGCTGGCCGCCGGCGTGGGCACAATGGCGGCCTGGGCGATCCTGCACTGGCTGATGGCGGTGCCGTTCACCCCGGCGCCGGCCTGGGCCGCCGCGGCGGTGGCGGCGGCGTGCCTGCTGGTCACGGCGCTGGGATGGGTTGGCACGAGAAGGGTGCTGCGCACGCCGCCGGCGGCGCTGCTGCGGGAAGGATGACGGAAGTCTCATGCCGCCCCCGCTTGAAGCCGCGGGCCGGGCAGCGCATGTTGCGCACAGCGGGTCCGGTCGGGACCCGGTCACGCAATGGAAACCGCCATGGCTTACAGCCCTGACTACCGCAGCTATTCGGCCGCCCCGGGCAGCACCGCCGCCTCCGCCGTGCTGGATGCCGGGCTGCGGGCCTATATGCTGCGGGTGTACAACTGGATGTCGTCCGGCCTGGTGCTGACCGGCATCGTCGCTTACGCGATCGCGCATACGTCGTTGCTGAACCTGTTCTACCCGCTGGTGCAGACCCCTTATGGGGTGGCACGCACCGCCGGGCCGCTGGCGATGATCTCCATCTTCGCCCCGCTGGCCTTCGTGCTGGTGCTCAGCCTGGGGGTGAACAAGCTGTCGCGCAGCACCGCGCAGACGCTGTACTGGCTGTTCTGTGCCGCGATGGGCGCCAGCCTGACCAACATCTTCCTGATCTACACCAGCACCTCGATCGTGCGGGTGTTCTTCATCACCGCCGCCACCTTCGCGTCGATGAGCCTTTACGGCTACACCACGAAATCGGATCTGTCGCGCTGGGGCAGCTTCCTGATGATGGGGTTGATCGGGGTGATCATCGCCAGCGTGGTGAACATGTTCCTGCACTCGACGGGGATGCAGTTCATCATCAGCATCGCCGGGGTGCTGGTGTTCACCGGGCTGACCGCCTACGACACGCAGCGGATCAAGGCGACCTACATCCAGTATGCCTATGCGGAGGGGACGGATCAGGCGGCCAAGCGCAGCGTCTATGACGCGCTGGGGCTGTATCTGAACTTTATCAACCTGTTCATGCTGCTGTTGCAGCTGTTCGGCAACACCAGCCGCCGCTGAGGCGCGGGGCAAGCGTCGGCAGTGAACCTCCGCCGCTGGCGGAGGTCTATTGCTTTCGGCGTATATGGGGTAGCCCGTAAACACGCCGGGCCAACTCCGCTGTGCGGGACAGGTGGCGTGGTATCCCATGGCCGTCGATGAGGTGACAGGCGCCCTACCGGTGGGAGCGGGTCTCCGGTTCGCGTCCCGCTGGACCGATCCAGGGGACCAGGGAGCCGCGAACGCGGGCCGGTATGCAAGTCCTACCGGATCGGGAACGGCAGGCTCGCTGAGACCTGGATCTCGCTGCTGGCGGTCAGCTCGACCTGGCCCGACGCGGTCGCACAGGCAAGCTGGACCAGCCCGCCGCCGATTCCGACCTGACGGGATGGGTCCCCCGCTGCTTGCCTTCTCCACCCCCTGGGGGGAAGCTGCTCCGCGCCGGCCCGGCCGGCCCAGCCAGGAGCACGATCATGGCCGCTGCGAAACCCGCCTCGCCGATCCTCTGCGTCGATATCGGCGGCAGCCATGTCAAGGCGGCGCTGGCGGAGGCCGACGGCACCCTCACCGGCTCGCCGCTCCGGGTGAAGACGCCGCGCGATCTGACCCCGGACCGGCTGATCGGGCTGATCGCCGAGCTCGCCGCCGAGGCCGGCAGCTTCGCCCGTGTCGCGGTGGGGTTTCCCGGCGCGGTGCGCGACGGCGTCATCCTGACCGCCCCCAACCTTGGCGACGGCAGCTGGAAGCGGGTGCCGTTCGCGGCCCCGCTGGCCGAGCGTCTCGGCGCCCCGGTGCGGCTGGCCAATGATGGCACCGTGCAAGGTCTGGGCGCGATCGGGGGCCATGGGCTGGAATGCGTCATCACTCTCGGTACCGGCATGGGCTTCGCCTTGTTCCACGACGGCCAGCCGGCGCCGCATCTGGAACTCGGCCAGCACCCGGCATGGAAGAAGCTGACCTACGACCGGTTCGTCGGCGAGGCGGCGCTCGAGGAGATCGGGCGCAAGCACTGGCGCAAGCGGGTGGACCGGGTGATCGCGCAGCTGCGCGTGCTGACCGGGTTCGACCATCTCTACGTCGGCGGCGGCAACGCACGGCTGTTGACGGATAGCTTGGCCAAGGACGTGACCACGGTGGCGAACGAGGACGGGCTGACCGGTGGCGCGCGGCTGTGGGCGCTGGCGGTGGCGCCGGCGGGATAGCGCCTCTTGCCCGGGGCGGTGCGGGCTGGCATCCCTTTGCCGCGACAGGAGGTGCGGTGATGGCGGTCAACAAGCTCTACCCCGATGCTTCGGCGGCGCTCGCCGGCTTGCTGCACGACGGCATGACCATCATGTCCGGCGGCTTCGGGCTGTGCGGCATCCCCGCGGCGCTGATCGCGGCGATCCGCGACAGCGGGGTGAAGGATCTCACGGTGATCTCCAACAACGCCGGGATCGATGATGCGGGGCTGGGGCTGCTGCTGGCAACCCGGCAGATCCGGCGGATGATCAGCTCCTATGTGGGCGAAAACGCCACCTTCGCGCGGCAATACCTGGCCGGCGAGCTTGAGATCGAGTTCAACCCGCAGGGCACCCTGGCGGAACGGATCCGCGCCGGCGGCGCCGGTATTCCTGCCTTCTTCACCGCCACCGGCGCCGGCACCGACATCGCCAAGGGCAAGCCCACGCAGGAGTTCGACGGCCGGGCCTATGTGATGGAGCGGGGGCTGACCGCGGATCTGGCGATCATCCACGCCTGGAAGGCTGATCCCGAGGGCAATCTGATCTATCGCAAGACCGCGCGCAACTTCAATCCGATCATGGCGACCGCGGGACGGACCACGGTGGTGGAGGTGGAGGCGATGGTGCCTCCCGGCGGGATCGACCCCGATCATATCGTCACGCCGGGGATTTTTGTCGATCGGATCGTTCCGCTGGCCGAGGTAGAGAAGCGGATCGAGCAGCGCACCGTCCGCAAGCGGTATTAGGAGACCGGACCCATGGCCTGGACACGCGACCAGATGGCGGCCCGCGCGGCGCGGGAACTCCGCGACGGCTTCTATGTCAATCTGGGGATCGGCATTCCGACCTTGGTGGCCAATCACATCCCCGAGGGGATGTCGATCCAGCTGCATTCCGAGAACGGGATGCTCGGCATGGGGCCGTTTCCGTTCGAGGGCGAGGAGGATGCCGACCTCATCAACGCCGGCAAGCAGACCGTCACCGAACTGCCTACCACCAGCTTCTTCGATTCGGCGGCGAGTTTCGGGATGGTGCGGGGCGGGCACATCGATATCTCGATCCTGGGCGCGTTGCAGGTGGCCGAGAACGGCGATCTGGCGAACTGGATGATCCCGGGCAAGATGGTGAAGGGCATGGGTGGGGCCATGGACCTGGTGGCCGGGGTGAAGCGGGTAGTGGTGCTGATGGAGCACACCGCCGGCGGCAAGCCCAAGTTGCTGCGGGCGTGCTCGCTGCCGCTGACCGGGGCGGGGGTGGTGGATATGGTGGTGACCGAACTCGGGGTGTTCGCCGTGGGCCGGCCGGGGCTGACGCTGATCGAGCTGGCGCCGGAGGTGAGCGTGGCGGAGATCCGGGTGAAAACCGAGGCGGAGTTTGCGGTGGCGCTGGCGGGGGCGGGCTGAGCGCGACAGCTTTGGCGCGGTTTCGAGTGTCGGGGGTTCAAGACAGGGAAGATGGCCGCGGCGGCGGTGCGCAAGCGGAGGAAGACCTGGTCTTGAACCTGGTCGGTCCGGGGAGCTTCGATCCTGTCTCAAGGGAAGAGGGGCGATGGAGCCTCGCGTTGCGCGTGCTGGCGGGGGTGGGGTTGATCCAGGGCGAATGAGGTCAAGGCGGGTAGCGGGGGTGTCTGCTTCTGTTGTGGCGTCATTTATCTGTCACT
>JBMFXF010000233.1:0-5324 GCA_049964515.1 Acetobacteraceae bacterium
TGACTATAAGCGCAACGGTACTACGACGCTGTTCGCCGCGCTCAACGTGGCGACCGGGCATGTCATCGGGCAGTGCATGCAGCGCCATCGGCATCAGGAATGGCTCCAGTTCCTGCGTGAGATCGACCGCAACACGCCAGGCGAGCTGAGCGTGCATCTGATCGCCGACAACTACGCCACGCACAAGCATGAGACGGTCAAGGCGTGGCTCAAACGCCACCCGCGCTGCCATATGCACTTCACGCCCACCTCCGCGTCCTGGCTCAATCAGGTCGAGCGCTTCTTCGGCCGAATCACCGAGGATCGCATCCGCCGCGGCGCCTTCACCTCGGTCGCCAACCTCAAAGCCGCCATCCATGACTACTTGGAACACCACAATGCCAACCCAAAGCCGTTCACCTGGACTGCCTCCGCCGCTACGATTCTCGGAAAAGTCGCGCGCGGACGACAAGCGTTAGAGTCGGCACACTAGGGCCGCGCGCGCGTGACCCCGGCGATCATCGGCGTCTCTGGTCCCGACCTGACCGTGGCCGAGCGCGCGCTGCTGCTCGCCCATCCGCCGGCCGGGGTGATCCTGTTCGCGCGCAACATCGAAACCCCGCCCCGGCTTGCTTCCCTGGTCGCGGCCCTGCGCGCGGTCCTGCCGGCCGACGCGGCGCTGATGCTGGACCAGGAAGGCGGCCGCGTCGCCCGGCTGCGTCCGCCGCACTGGCGCGCCCATCCGCCCGCCGCGGTGATCGGCGCGCTCTGGTCCGCCGATCCCGCCGCCGCCACGAGGGCGGCGTTCGTCCATGGCGCCCTGATCGGCGCCGAGGCGGCGGCGGCCGGGTTCGGCATCGTCACCGCCCCGGTGCTGGACCTCGCCGTTCCGGGCGCGTCGGAGGTGATCGGCGACCGCGCGTTCGGCCCCGATCCCGACCAGGTGGCCAGGCTGGGGCGGGCGATGGCCGAGGGGCTGCTGGCCGCCGGGGTCATCCCGGTGATGAAGCACCTGCCCGGCCATGGCCGCGCCACTGCCGACAGCCACCTGACCCTGCCCAGCGTCGCTGCCCCCTCCGAGGCCGATCTGCGCCCGTTCGCCTTGAACGCGGACCTGCCCTGGGCCATGACAGCGCATATCCGCTACCCCGGATGGGATCGGGCGCTTCCGGCCACCCTGTCCCCCACCATCATCCGCGACGTCATCCGCGGCCATATCGGCTTTCAGGGAGTGCTGGTGACCGACGATCTTGCCATGGGCGCGCTCGCCGCCCCGCCGGCGGCCTCGGCGATCGCCGCGCTGGCGGCCGGGGCCGATCTGGCCCTCTATTGCGCCGCCGATGCCGCGACCAACGCCGCGGTGCTGGCGGCGTGCCCGCCGATGCGCCCTGAGACCACCGCCCGGATGGACGCCGCCCGTGCCCGTGCCCGCGCCGCCCGCCGCGCGCTGGACCCGGACGCACTGGCCGCCGAGCGGGATCGGCTGCTCGCATGATCGACACCATCGCCCAGATCGCGCTGGCGGTGGTGGCCGCGGTGCTGGCGATCACCCTGCACGAGACCGCGCATGGCTACGCCGCCCTGGCGCTGGGCGATACCACCGCGCGGGACGCCGGGCGGCTGTCGCTGAATCCGATCCGCCATATCGACCCGGTGGGCACCCTGCTGCTGCCCGGGGCGCTGCTGCTGGGCCAGCTGCTGACCCTGGGGCGGGTCGCGTTCATGTTCGGCTGGGCCAAGCCGGTGCCGGTGGGGGCGTGGCAGTTCCGCAACCCGCGCCGGGGGATGGCGCTGGTGGCGGCGGCGGGACCGGCCAGCAATTTCGCGCTGGCGTTCCTGGGGGCGCTGGCGCTGCCGGCGGCACCCGGCCCGATGCCGGGCGTGTTCGTCTATCTCGATCGCGCCAACGCGCTGCACCCCTGGCTGGCGGCATTCCTGGTGCCGTTCATCCTGTACAATCTGGTGCTCGGCCTGTTCAACCTGATCCCGCTGCCGCCGCTGGACGGGGGGCGGATCGCGGTCGGGCTGCTGCCCGCGCCGCTCGCCGCGCGCTGGGCAAAGCTGGAACAGGCGGGCATCCTGATGGTGCTGCTGGTGGTGTTCGTGCTGCCGCTGCTCCTGGCGCAGTTCGGCATCCGCTTCGATCCGTTCCACGAGGCGCTGAGCCGGCTGCTGCCCTGGGCGCTGCGGCTGGTGCTGCACCTGGCCGGGCATCACCCCGGCGGGGGAATGCATGAGCGGTTCTTCTGATCCCGGGCTGATCCTGCGGCTCGACGGGTTCGAGGGCCCGCTCGACCTGCTGCTCGATCTCGCGCGGGCGCAGAAGGTGGATCTGGCCCGCATCTCCATCCTGGCGCTGGTGGACCAGTATCTGGCGGTGATCGAGGGCGCGCGGCGGGTGCGGCTGGAACTGGCCGCCGACTGGCTGGTGATGGCGGCCTGGCTCACCTGGCTGAAATCCCGCCTGCTGCTGCCGCCGGAGAGCGCCGATGCCCTGGAAGCCGGGGAGGACGCCGAGGCGCTGGCGGCGCGGCTGGCCGAGCTGGCGGCGATGCGGGCCGGCGCCGCCTGGCTCGGGGCGCGGCCGGTGCTGGGCTGGGACGTGTTCGCCCGCGGCGTGGCGGAGGACCATACCGCGATCGACCGCTCCGGCCTTGCGGTTTCGCTGCCGCTGCTGCTGCGCGGGTATCTGACGGCGCTGCGCCGGGCCGGCGGCAAGCGGCGCTATACGCCGCGCCCGCTGACGATCTGGACGGTGCAGGACGCGCTGGCGCGGCTGCGCCGGCTGCTGGGGTCGCTGCCGGACGGGGCCAGCCTGGAGGCGTTCCTGCCGGAGGTGGCGACGGCGGGGGAGCGGCGCGCGGCGATCGCCTCCACGTTGCTCGCCGGGCTGGAACTGGCCCGCGACGGGGCGGCGCGGTTGGTGCAGGAGGTGCCGTTTGGACCGGTCTCCATATTGCCGCCGGAACGCCCGGCATGAGCGCGGTGCCGGAGGCCTGGCTGCGGGTGGCCGAGGCGGCGGTGTTCGCTTCCGCCACCCCTCTCACGCCGCGCGCGCTGGCGGCGCTGCTGCCGGAGGAGGCCGACATCCCCGCGGTGCTGGCCGAGCTGGCCGCGCGCTACGCCGGACGGGGGGTGGAGCTGGTGGAGGTGGCCGGCGGGGTGCAGTTCCGCACCGCGCCCGATCTGGCGCTGCTGCTGCGCCGGGTGGTCTCGGTGCCGCGGCGCCTGCCGCGGGCGGCGATGGAGGCGCTGGCGGTGATCGCCTGGCACCAGCCGGTGACGCGGGCGGAGATCGAGGAAATCCGTGGGGCGTCGCTGTCGCAGGCCAGCCTGGATGCGTTGTTGGAGGCGGATCTGATCGCTCCGCGCGGGCGGCGGGAGACGCCGGGGCGGCCGACCCTGTGGGGCACCACGCCGGCGTTCCTGACCCGGTTCGGGCTGCGGGATCTGCGGGATTTGCCGCGGCGGGAGGAGTTGATGACGGAGACGCCGGTGGGGGATCCGGAGGCGGCGCCGGGGTAACGGGGGGCAAGTGTCATCGGTTCTGCTCCGAGATCGGCGGCCATTGCCGCGCTGAATGCACGATTGCCAGCACCCACACCGCGCCTTCGTAAATCTCGTAGATCAGCCGGTAGCTTCGGTGCGGAATCAGCTCCCGCGTGCCGGCGATCTTGCCGGGCCGACCGAGCGCCGGGTGATCGATCAGGAGCCCCGCCGTGCGGTTGAAACGCTGCTCCATGCGGGTGGCGGCGAGCGGATTTTCGGCGCGGATGAAAGCGACGATCGCGGCCCGGTCCGCTTCCGCCTCCGGCGTCCAGAGGACGTTCAAGCCTTGGCCTCGTCGCCCTCCGGCAGGGAGGCCGCGATGCGCGCGGCTGCCTCGGCCTCGACGATCGCATTCGGTCGGCCGCGGCCGGCGCGCATCGAGACCCGGGCCCGCTCGACCTTGCGGTGCAGAAACGCCTCGTGGTCGCGGGCCGCGCGCTGGCGGCGGACAAAGTCGCGCATCAGCGCCTGCAACACCTCGGTGGCGGGCTGGTGGGTCGCCGCGGCCTCGGCCAGGAACGCGTCGCAAAGCTCGGGTTCCAGCTCCATCGTGAATTCGGCCGGCTTCGGCATGAACAGCCTCCCGCGATGCTGACGAGGGTTATAGCCCATTCCCGGTTGCGGGTCAGCCTGACGGTGGCGGCGCCGGGGCGGCGCCGGTAAGCTGCGCCCCGAGGAGTCTCCGATGCCGCGCACGGCCTCAGCCCATCGCCCTGCCGATCCGCCGGACCTGGTGAGCCCGGGCGTGGGCGGGCGGGCGCCCTCGCCGATCTATCTGGACCCCGGCGATCCTGCCCTCGGGCCGGTCGCGGCGGCGCCGGCGCGATTCCGGGCGCCGCGCGGCCGGCGCATCGTGTTCGGCTGGTACGGCGGCAAGTTCAGCCACTTGGCATGGCTGCTGCCGCTGCTGCCGGCGTGCCACCATTATTGCGAGCCCTTCGCCGGCTCGGCGGCGGTGCTGCTGAACCGCGCGCCGGCGCCGGTGGAGACCTACAACGATCTCGACGGCGAGGTGGTCAATTTCTTTCGCGTGCTGCGCGATCAGCCGGAGGCGATCATCCGCGCCATCGCGCTGACCCCATTCGCGCGGGAGGAGTATCACGCCGCCCTCGCCCCGCCGCCCGGCCCGGCCGCCGATGTCGAGCGGGCGCGGCGGTTCTTCGTGCGGGCCCGGCAGACCCGCACCGGGCTGGCACAGACCGCGAGCCTCGGGCGCTGGGCGAATTGCCGCGAGACCAGCCGGGCCGGGATGAGCGGGGTGGTCTCGCGCTGGCTGGGCAGCGTCGATGGGCTGCCCGAGGTGGCGGCGCGGCTGTTGCGGGTACAGATCGAGAACCGTCCCGCGATCGACCTGATCCGGCTCAACGACGGGCCGCGCACGCTGTTCTATTGCGACCCGCCCTATGTCCATGCCAGCCGGGGCGATGCGAAAGCCTATGGACACGAGATGACGGACGCCCAGCACGCGGCGCTGGCCGCGACGCTGCGCGCGGCGCGAGGGAAGGTGGCGATTAGCGGCTATCGGTGCGCGCTGATGGACCGGTTGTATGGCGACTGGAACCGCTATGACGCGCCGGCAAAGCAAACTCATAGCGTGAAGGATGAGCGGCAGGAGAGTCTGTGGGCGAACTACGATCTGGCGCCGCTGGTGCGGGCGGCGGGGCTGTAGGCGGTGGCGCGGTCCGGGCGGAGCCACGGTCCTTCGATTGACTATGACCGGGCTAGGACCCTGATCGAGGAGATATTTGCCGAAGTTGAGAATGCTGCCGCCGGGGCCTCGGAGCAAGCTGCAGCTG
>JBMFXF010000234.1:0-5310 GCA_049964515.1 Acetobacteraceae bacterium
CGAGCGGGATGCCGGCGATCCGCCCGCCGATCAGCAATGCCACCGGGAAGGCCAGCACCGCGACAAGCACGAGGTTGAGCAGCAGGCGGCGTTCCAGCAGCGCCCGTGACCGATACAAGCCGAGCACTACGCCGGAGGCGCCAAGCAGCAGCGCCAGCGCCGCGGCCCAGGGCAGCGCACCGCCCGGCAGGGCACCATCCGGCAGGGCGAGGAACGCGGGCGCGCCCGGGATGGCCGCGAGGAACACCAGCGCGGACAGCACCACCTCCGCCACCCAGAGGGCGGCCATCTCAGGCGGGACGTGGCGGGTGACGAAGCGGGTCATGGTAGGGCGGCTTTGGGCGGCGGATGATCCTGGTCCATTACCTGATACAAAACTCCTGCAAATGCAAGAAATTTTCCACTTGATTCCGGGCCGGAAGCGGCTCAGAAAGCGGACGGGATGGGGGCACCCCCGCTGCCGGGTTGGCAGCGGCGGGTGTCTCTGTTCGGCGGCAGCCCGGTGGTGCCGGCCCCCTTTGGTGTGGCGTCCCTTTTGTCGGAGCGACATGAGACTCCCAGCCCAACAGCCAGCCCCCTCGCGGGCCATGCCGGCAATCCGGCCCTTCCCAAAGGCGCGTAGCTCAGTGGCAGAGCGCTGCCCGCACACGGCAGAGGCGGGGGTTCAACTCCTTCCGCGCCTACCATATGAATCACCTCTGGCGACGGAGAGCGGCGTTTCGTGAACATATCCAGGGTGATGCTGGTCGCTTGCCTGCTCGGTCTCGGCGTGCTGTCGGGCTGCGCCGCTCCGCCCGGCCCCACGCCGGCCGAGATGCGCGGGCATTCCAGCAAGGACCCGAGCGAATATGTCATCGGCGCCGGCGATACGCTGAGCGTGTTCGTCTATCAGGCGCCCGAGCTGTCGGAGGGCGGGGTGGCGGTGCGGCCGGACGGGCGGATCTCGATCCCGCTGGTGCAGGATATCCGCGCCGCCGGCTTCACCCCGCCGCAGCTGGCGAAGCGGATCGCGGCGCGTCTGAAAAAATACGTGAAGGACCCGAACGTCACCGTCATCGTGCGCAGTTTCGTCGGCCCGTTCGACCGCCAGATCCGGGTGGTCGGTCAGGCCACCACGCCGGAGGCGATCCCCTACCGGGACGGCATGACCCTGCTCGATGTGATGGTGGCCACCCACGGGTTGACCAAATTCGCGGCCGGCAACAGCGCGTTCGTGATCCGCCGCCTGCCCGACGGCAAGACCGAGAAGATCCATGTCCGCCTCGACTCGCTGCTGAACCATGGCGACATGAGTCAGAATCTGCCGATGCGGCCCGGTGATACTCTTGTGATACCGGAAACGTGGTTCTGAGCCGGGAGGCGGGGCAAGCATGGAATTCCTCCGGGCGTTCATTCAGCGGCATATCAAGGCGGCGTGGCGGCGCCGATGGCTCGGCGTGGCCGCGGCCTGGTTCATCTGCCTGGCCGGGTGGGTGCTGGTGGCCCTGCTGCCCAACCAGTACCAGGCGCGGGCCGAGCTCTACGTTGACACCAACGCGATCCTGACCCCGCTGTTGTCCGGTATCGCGGTGAACACCTCGCCTGCCGGGCAGCTCGACATGCTGCAACGGACGCTGCTGAGCCGGCCGAATATCGAGACCCTGATCTCAAAGACCGAGCAAGACCTGTATGTCACCGGCCCCGGCGCGCGGGACCAGCTGATCCGGCGCCTGCAGCAGCGCATCATGCTGGGTCAGCAGGGGGCGGATCTGTTCACCATCGCCTACCGCAACACCGATCCGAAGCTGGCGCAGCGCGTGGTGCAGACCCTGCTCTCGATCTTCATCGAACGGGCCACCGGCACCAACCACCGGCAGATGGAGAATGCCCGGCGATTCCTGGAACATCAGCTGGAATCCTACCAGCAACAGCTGCGCGCGGTGCAGGCGCGGGAGGATGCATTCCGCACCAGGTATATGGGCATGTTCGTGCCCGGTGCGACCGGGGTGAACGAGACGCTCCTCAAGCTTCATGCCGAGATTGCGACCATCCAGGGCGCGCTTCAGGACCGCGCGCTCGAGGTGGAGGCGCTGAAGAAGGAACTGGCAGGCACGCAGCGGATGCTGGTATCCGAGGACCTCCTGCCCGGCGGCGGCAATGGCCCCATCGCCCAGGCCGAGGCGCGGTTGCAGATGATGAAGCTGCAATACACCGATGACTACCCAGGCGTGATCGCGCTTGAGAGGCAGATCGCGGCGATGAAGGCGGACGCCGCCCGCGCGCTGGCCAAGCCAACCGCCGGCAAGCCGCCGCCTGGCACCCGTTCGGTGCCCAACCCGGTCTATGACCAGCTGAAGGTCAAGATCGTGCTGGTGGAGGGGCAGATCAAATCGTTGCGGCAGAAGCTGGCGATGGCGCGGCGCGGCATCCTCCAGCTGACGCATCTGCAGACGCAGGAACCGAACCTCGTCACCGATTACGACACCATGAACCGCAACGCCGCGGTGCTGCGCAAGGATTACGACGAGCTGCTGGACCGCTTGCAGTCGGCCAATATCGCCGAGGCCGCCGACACCCAGGCCAACAAGGTGCAGATCCAGGTGATCGACCCGCCGGTGCTGCCGCACCTGCCGGTGGCGCCGAACCGGTTGCTGCTGGTAAGTGGCGTCCTGCTGGCCGGGCTGGCGGCGGCGGTGGTGGTGCCGCTGCTGCTCGCGCAGCTCGACCGGTCGTTCTTCGGGGTGGAGGATCTGCGTCAGCTCGGGCTGCCGGTGCTGGGCGGGATTTCCATGCTCGGCTCGCGGACCATCCGCCAGTCCCTGCGGATCTACCTGCCGGTGGGGGCGGCGCTGTCGGTGTTGCTGGTGATGTATGGCGGGCTCGTCATCCGCATTATTCGTAGCACGACGGTGTTCTGATGTCCGGTTCCGACAAGCCGCATCTGGCCGAACGCGCCGCGGCCCGCCTGATCCAGGAGGGGGCGACCCCGCTCGGCCTGGGGTCCCGGCCCGCCGATCGGCCGGCGCCACCGCCGCCGCTGTCCGGGGTGACGCCCACGCCGGCGCCGGTGCGCATGGAGCCGGTGGACCCGTCGCATCGCATCGACATGCCCCGGCTGATCGGGGCTGGGGTGGCCGAGGGCGGTGCCGGGCGGACCCGCATCGCCGAGGAGTTCCGGCTGATCCAGAACCAGCTGCTGCGCGCCGCGTTCGGCAGCGGCGCCGATCCCGGCCTCAGCAACCTGCTGATGGTCACCTCGGCGCGGCCGAACGAGGGCAAGACCTTCAGCGCGCTCAACCTCGCCACCTCCATCGCCCGGCGCGGCGACCACCAGGTGCTGCTGATCGATGCCGATGCCAAGCACGGCTCGCTCACCGACCAGTTGGGGCTGAGCGATTTTCCGGGCCTGCTCGAACTCGCCGCCAAACCCGAGCTCGACCTGACCGATTGCGTGTTCGCCACCGCCATCCCCTCGCTCAGCTTCCTGCCGGTCGGCCATCAGCGCGGGCATCGGGGCGACGTGTTCGCCTCCAACGGCATGATGCGGGTCATCCAGGGGCTCGGGCGCCGCTTCCCGGACATCTTCATCGTGCTCGACGTGGCGCCGTGCCTGTCCACCTCGGACCCCGCGGCACTGGCGCCGATGGTGGGCCAGATCATCTTCGTGGTGGAAGCCGAGCGCACCCAGCGCGACGAGGTGGAAGCCTCGCTGGACCTGATCCAGACCTGCCCCACCATCACCTTGCTGCTCAACAAGGTGCAGATGTCCACGTCGCACAGCTTCGGCGCCTATTCCTACTCCTACGCGTCCTGAGCGGCGGATCGCCGCGATGCCTCCCGTCGCGCGCCGAGCCCGCCGCCGCGCCGCCGCCGTGCTGGGCTGCCTGGTGCTGGCCGCGATCGCCCCGCCCGCGCGTGCCTTCACCCCCGATACCACCGGCGCCGACACCGGCGCGCTCGGCACCCCGTTTCCGGATGCGGCGGGCACCGCCGCCGCTCCCGGCACCCTCACGCCGCCGGATTACCGCTACCAGAACATGCTGCCGCTGGTGGAAGGCGGGCTGCCGGTTCCCGGCTTCACCGTGCTGCCCAGCATCGGGCTCACGGAGGAGTTCAACGACAATATCTTCCAGACCGAGCAGAACCGCCGCTGGGACCTGATTACCGTCCTGACCCCGGGGATCGCGCTTGCGGCCAACACGCCGCGGCTCGATCTCAGCCTGCAATACAACCCCAGCCTCGAGTACTACGCGCGCACCACCTCGGAAAACACCGTCTCCCAGCAGCTGACCGGGGTGGCCAGCCTGGTGGTGGTGCCGCGCAGCATCTATATCGATGCCCGCGCCTACGCCTCGGTGGAGCCCGTCAACGGCGGGTTCATCGGCGCCGGGGGGCAGGGCGCGGCGCTCGGCGGCTATGGCTACGCCACCGGCACCGGCGGCTTCGCCCGCCAGACCACCACCCAGGTGTTCGGCGAATCGATCACCCCGCGCATCACCCATACGTTCGGCGATCTGGGAACCGCCAATCTCGGGCTGACGCTCGCCAACACCTCCACCAGCAGCTCCTACGCCGGCGGGTCCGGATCGCTGAGCTCGGCCGATCTGCTGGGAAGTTTCGCCTCGGGCGCGGTGCTCGGGCGGATCCAGAACACCGTCACGGTGGAGGCCTATCGCGCCACCGGCACCACCTTCCTGACCAACGCCAGCCGCGAGACGGTGCAGGATCAGCTCGGCTACGCCCTGCTGCGCCGGCTGCAGGTGTTCGTCGCGCTGGGCTACGAGGACATCACCTACGGCGGCACCACCGCGCGGCCGGTGCATGACCTGACCTGGCAGGTGGGGTTCTCGGCCACGCCGGGCCCGCACAGCAGCCTCACCTTCAGCTACGGCCATTCCTCCGGGACCGACGGTTTCAACGTGGCGGGCTCCTACGCGCTGACCAGCCGCACCACCGCCACCATCAGCTATTCGCGTCAGATCACCACCTATCTCCAGCAGGTGGCCGCCGCGGTGGGGGCGGCCGGGGTGAACGCCAACGGCGTGCTGGTGAACCCCGTCACCGGCCAGCCCATCGTCATCGGCAACCCCGCGCTGGCGGTGGAGAACTCGGTCAACCTGACCAGCACGCTGGAGGCCACGCTCACCACCCTGCTCGACCGCGACACGCTGGCCTTCACGCTCGATCACACCGACAGCACGCCGCAGTCGGCGGGCGGGTTCGCGCAGGCGGATACCGTCGGCACCGTGAGCTGGACCCGGGCGCTCAGCACGCGCGCCAACCTGTCCGCCAATGTCTCCTACGGGTTCACCCAGGTGCCCGGGCTGACCG
>JBMFXF010000235.1:0-5230 GCA_049964515.1 Acetobacteraceae bacterium
GTTTTGCTCGGCACCCGCTTCTATGCCGCCCAGGAATCGCTCGCCGCCGAGGCCGCGAAGCGCCTGCTCGCCGAGGCCAGCGGCGATCGCACCGCGCGCGGCTCGGCGGTCGATATCGCGCGCGGCATCGAATGGCCCGCGCCCTATACGCTGCGCACACTCCGCAACGATTTCGTCGACCGCTGGCAGGGCCGCGAGGCGGCGCTGCGCCCGGTCGCGGCGGCCGAGGCTAGGCGCTACGGCGAGGCGCAGCAGGCCGGCGATTTCACCACCGCCGCCGTGATCGCCGGCCCCGACGCCGCCGCGCGCGCCGCCGCCACCGCGGCGCTGGCCTCGCCCGGGTTCCGCCTCTACGGCAACCAGGACGCGATCGGCGCCCAGCTCGGCGGCGCGGCCAAGAACGTGATCGCCATCGCCGCCGGCGCGGTGATCGGGGCGGGGCTGGGGGAGAATGCGCGCGCCGCCCTCATCACCCGCGGCCTCGCGGAACTCGCCCGGCTTGCCGCCGCCCTGGGGGGGCGGGCGGAGACGATGAGCGGGCTGTCCGGCCTGGGCGATCTGCTGCTGACCTGCACCGGGCCGGCCAGCCGCAATTTCAGCCTGGGCCTGGCGCTGGGCCAGGGGCGGACGCTGGCGGCGGTGCTGGCCGAGCGCCACGCGGTGACCGAAGGGGTGACAACCGCCCCTGCCCTGCTCGCCCGCGCCGACGGGGTGGACCTGCCGATCTGCCGCGCCGTGGCCGCGCTGCTGGCCGGCGAGGTCACGCTGGAGGCGGCGATCGCCGCGCTGCTCGCCCGCCGGCGGCGGGACGAATAACGCGCCCGCTCAGCCCAGCCCGCGGGCGATATCCATCGCCATCCGCAGCAGCCGCTCGGAGGCCTCCGGCGTACGAAACCCGCTGTGCGCCGACAGGGTCACGTTCGGCAGCACGGTCAGCGGATGCCCCGCCGGCAGCGGCTCGGTCTCGAAGACATCCAGCGCCGCGTGCCGCAGCCGCCCCGAGCGCAGCGCGTCCAGCAGCGCCGCCTCCGCCACCAGCGCGCCGCGGGCGGTGTTCACCAGCATCGCCCCCGGCTTCATCGCCGCCAGATGCTCGGCCTGCAGGAACCCACGGGTCTCGTCGTTCAGCAGCAGATGCAGGGAAACGACGTCGCTTTCGGCCAGCAGCACCGGCAGATCGACGAACGCCACCCCCTCGGCCTGGCGCGGCGAGCGGTTCCACGCCAGCACCCGCATCCCGATGCCGCGCGCCAGCCGCGCGAACTCCGCGCCGATGCCGCCGAAGCCGATCAGCCCCAGCGTCTTGCCGGTCAGCTGCGGCCCCTCCATCCGCGTCCAGGCGCCGGCGCGCATGTCGCGGTCCATCCGCGCGATGCCGCGGGCGGCCGAGAACATCAGCGCCATCGCGTGCTCGGCCACCGCGGTGTCGCCATAGCCGCGGATGATGTGCACGGTGATGCCGAGCGCCGCCAGCGCCTCGGGGTCCATGTAGCTGCGCGCCCCGGTGCCCAGGAACACCACATGCTTCAGCCCGGTGCAGCGGGCCATCGCCTCGGTCGGCAGCGCGGAATGATCGTCCAGCACAAAATCATAGCCGGCCAGGAGCCCCGGCAGGGCGGCGGCGGGGGCGTCGGCCTCTTCGCGCACATCCACCGGCGGATCGTCCGGCCGCGCCACGCGGCGGAACACCGCGGCCAGGTCATCGACGGCATCCAGGAACAGCCCGCGCATGAACATCCCCCTTGGCAGCGAAGCCCACAGTGCGGTCCGCGCGCGCCCTGGGCAAGCCGCTTGTCGCCTCCGCCCGCGGCGGGCATAACCCGCCACCTTTCCCGCACAGGATCCGCCCATGCGCGCCCGCCTCGTGGCTTCGGCCCTTCTGCTGCTTCTCGGCCTCGGCCGGCTCGCCGTCGCCGCACCCACCCCGGCCGATCCGGTGCTCGCCACCGTCAACGGCACGCCCATCCGCCAGAGCGCGATCGATGCCACCATCGCCCGCCTGCCGCCCAACCTGCGCGCGATGCCCGCCGCCCAGCTCGATCCGCTGGTGCTGCAACGCATGATCGACGCCCGCGCGCTGGTGATCGAGGCGAAAAAGGAGAAGCTGGCCGACCAGCCGGCGGTGAAGGCGGAGATCGCCGCGGCCACCGACGAGGTCCTGGAAAACGCGCTGCTCACCCAGGAGGTGAAGCCGCAGATCAGCACCGCGGCGCTGAAGGCGCTCTACGAGAAGACCATCGCCGGCAAGCCGGGGCCGGAGGAGGTCCACGCCCGCCACATCCTGGTGCCCACCAAGGCCGAGGCCGAGAAGATCATCGCCAAGCTGAACCAGGGCGCCGATTTTGCCACCCTGGCCAAGAAATACAGCAAGGACCCGGGTGCCGCCGACGGCGGCGATCTGGGCTTCTTCAAAAAGAGCGACATGGTGCCGGCGTTCTCCGCCGCCGCCTTCGCCCTCAAGCCCGGCACCTACACCAAGACCCCGGTGCACACGCAGTTCGGCTGGCACGTGATCGAAGTGCTGGCCCGCCGCCGCGCGCCCGCCCCCAGCTTCGCCGAGGCCGAGCCGGGCCTGCGTCAGCAGGTGCTGCGCAGCGCCATCCGGCAGACCATCGCCAAGGCGCGCGCGGGCGTCACCGTCAAGATGATGACCCCGCCCGCGCCCGGGAAATAGCCGCCCACACCCGCTCCGGCGTCACCGGCTGGGCCTCCAGCCGGGCGCCGAGCGGGGCCAGCGCGTCGTTCACCGCGTTCATCACCGCCCCGATCGCGCCCAGCACCCCGCCCTCGGCCATGCCCTTGATGCCGGCGAGGGTCCGCGCCGAGGGCGTGTTCATGTGCCGGATCTGCAGCGGCGGTATGTCGGCCGCGCGCAGCATCGCGTAATCCATGAAGCTGCCGGTCACGAACTGCCCGTCGGCGTCATAGACCGCCCGCTCCATCAGCACCCCGGACAGCCCCAGCGCCACCGCGCCCTGGGTCTGCCCGGCCACCACGATCGGGTTGATGACCCGCCCGGCATCCTCGGCCACCAGGTAGCGCAGGATCCGGACTTCCCCGGTGTCGGGATCGATCTCCACCTCGCAGACATGGGCCGAGTTGGAAAAGGTGAGCGGTGGCGGATCATACGCCGCCACCATGTGCAGCCCCGGCTCGATCCCCGCCGGCAGGCGCAGCGGGTCCAGATGGGCCCGCCGCGCGATCTCGGCGAGCGTGATGCCGGCATCTTCCCACCCCGTCGCAGCCTGACGCAGCACCCGGCTCTCGTGCAGCGTGATCGCATCGGCGCTGTTCAGCCCCAACATGTCGGCCGCGATCGCCAGCACCTTGGCGCGCAGCCGCTGCCCGGCCAGGAACAGCGCGCTGCCGCCGGCGGTGCCGCCGCGCGCGCCGCGGCTGCCCATGCCGTAGGGGGCAACATCGGAATCCCCCAGCTGCATCGTCACATCCGCCACCGCCGCCCCGAGCCCGGCGGCAACCGTCTGCGCCAGCGAGGTCTCGTAGCCCTGGCCCGAGCCCATCAGCCCGCAGGCGGCCAGCACCGCGCCGGAGGGTTCGATCCGCACGCTCGCCGTCTCATGGCCGGAGCCGGGGATGCCGGCGCCGCGAAAAAACGCCGAGCCATAGGTGGTGCTCTCAAGCGCCGAGCAGATGCCGATTCCGCGCAGCCGCCCGGCGGCACGGGAAGCGCGCTGCGCCTCCCGCGCTGCCTTGTAGTCCAGCGCCGCCACCGCCGCCTCCAGAGTTTCGCGGGGGGTCACGCTCTCGATCGTCTGCCCGGCGGCGGACACATAAGGCAGCTGGCTCCGGTCCAGCATGTTGCGCCGGCGCACCTCGAGCGGATCGAGGCCGAGCGCGGCGGCCACCGCGTCCATCGTGCCCTCGGTCACCCAGGAGACGATCGCCATCGGCGCGCGCATCGGCCCGGAGGGGCATTTGTTGGTCAGCCACACCCGCACCTCGTGGCCGAGTTTGGGGATGCGGTACGGCCCGGGCAGGTTCATCACCAGCATCCGCGCCATGTAGTTGGCGGGAAAGAAGCACCAAGCGCCGAAATCCTGGTCCAGCACCGCCTCCAGCGCCAGCACCGTGCCATCGGCGGTGACGGCGGCGCGGATCGCCACCGTATCCTCTCGCGCGTGCAAGGATGCGGCGAGGTTCTCGCCCCGGCTCTCCCGCCAGCGCACGGGACGCGCCAGCAGCCGCGCCGCCGCGGCGACCGCCAGCTCCTCGCGCATCAGCACGATCTTCTGGCCGAACCCGCCGCCGATATCGGGCGCGCGGATGGTCACCTGCGCTTCCGACAAACCCAGCCGTGCCGCCAGCGCGGTGCGATACGGATGCGGCGCCTGGGTGCCGACATGCAGGGTCAGGTGTTCCCGCCCGGCGTCCCATTCGGCGAGGCAGCCGCGCGGCTCCATCGGCGCATGGGTCTGGCGGTGCTGGGCGAAGCGGGCGGTGACGATGCGCGGCGCGGCGGCGAAGGCGCCGGCCAGACCCGGGGTGGCGAAATGCTGGTGCGAGACCAGGTTGGAGGGCAGCGCCGGATCGACGCGCGGCGCCCCCTCGGCCGCCGCCGCCGCCACCGAGGCCACCGCCGGCCCGGGGCGCCATGCCACCGTAACCTGCTCGGCCGCCGCTTCCGCCGCGGCGCGGGTGGTGGCGATCACCACCGCCACCGGATCGCCCACCATGCGGACATGATCGGTGGGCATCGGCGGCATGGCGACCGGCTGCAGCCCCTCGATCGGCGGGGCGAGCAAGAGCGGCTTGGCCAGCCGGGCGAGATCGGCACCCGTCAGCACCGCCACCACGCCGGGAGCCGCGCGGGGCGCGGCGACGGCGATCGCCTCGATCCGCGCCGCGGCGTGCGGGCTGCGCACGAAAACGGCGTGCAGGGCGCCCTCGGCGCGCAGATCGTCGTGGAACCGACCGAGGCCGAGCAGCAGGCGCCGATCCTCGCGCCGCGGCAGGGCCTGGCCGATCGGGGAAGGCAGAGACTCCACGTGGGCGCCTTTCCGAAGAACAGGCCGAGTATTCCCGCTTTACGCCGGTGCGGGAAGCGGCGCGCGCTCCGCCGCCAGCAGCGCCTGCTTGCGCGCCAAGCCCCAGCGATACCCGTGCAGCCGCCCGTCCGTGCCCACCGCCCGGTGGCACGGCACCAGCGGCGCCACCGGATTCGCCCCCGCCGCCGCGCCCGCCGCGCGCGCCGGCCCCGGCGCACCGGCCA
>JBMFXF010000236.1:0-5198 GCA_049964515.1 Acetobacteraceae bacterium
CTGGGCGTGGTCAACCTGCCCTCCGGCCAGCCCACCCTGCGCATGACCGGGGGCGCGGCGGCGCGGCTGGCCGCCATTACCCCCCCCGGAATGATCGCCCAGGTCGCGCTGAGCATGACCGACGAATATCCCTACGCTTACGCCCAGGTCATCATTTCGGCCGAACCCGGCCTTGACTCCGGGCGGGCGGAGCGTATCTGACGAAGTCAGGCCGCGCCGGTGCTCCGGCGGCGGCCCGTTGTCTGTTTCCCCCACTGGCGCCCGCCTTTGGCGCGCGCAAGCCGTGTCCCGAACGGGACGCGCATGCCCCAGGGCCCTGTCGGCCCGCCACGGAACAAGCACCCCACATGGCATCCGCCGCACTGCGTTCTTCCCCCGCCGATGATCATTTCATGGGCGAGACATTTGCCGCCCTGCTCGATGAAACCCTGGGCCGCGACAGCGGCTTCGAAGGCTCGGTCGTCTCCGGGCGCATCGTCCGCCTCGACCCCGAATTCGCCGTGGTCGATGTCGGTCTGAAATCGGAAGGCCGGGTCGCGCTGAAGGAATTCGGCCCCCCCGGCACCAAGCCCGACATCAAGCCCGGCGACGTGATCGAGCTCTATGTCGAACGATATGAGGACCGTGACGGCAGCATCGTGCTCTCGCGCGAAAAGGCCCGCCGCGAGGAAGCCTGGACCAATCTCGAGAAGGCGTTCGAGACCCAGGCCCGCGTCACCGGCACCATCTACGGCCGGGTCAAGGGCGGCTTCACCGTCGATCTCGGCGGCGCGGTGGCGTTCCTGCCGGGCAGCCAGGTGGACATCCGTCCGGTCCGCGACGTGACGCCGCTGATGGGCAGCCCGCAGCCGTTCCAGATCCTCAAGATGGACCGCACCCGCGGCAACATCGTGGTCTCCCGCCGCGCCGTGCTCGAGGAAACCCGCGCCGAACAGCGCTCGGAGCTGATCCAGGGCCTCAAGGAAGGCCAGATCCTCGACGGGGTGGTGAAGAACATCACCGACTACGGCGCCTTCGTCGATCTCGGCGGCGTCGATGGGCTGCTGCACGTGACCGATATCGCCTGGCGGCGCATCAACCACCCGTCCGAGGCGCTGCAGATCGGCCAGCAGGTGCGCGTGCAGGTGATCCGCTTCAACCCGGAAACCCAGCGCATCAGCCTCGGCATGAAGCAGCTCGAGGCGGATCCCTGGGAGGGGGTGGTGGCCAAATACCCGCCGGGAGCGAAATACTCCGGCCGGGTGACCAACATCACCGACTACGGCGCCTTCGTGGAGCTGGAACCGGGCGTGGAGGGCCTGGTCCATGTCTCCGAAATGTCCTGGACCAAGAAGAACGTGCATCCGGGCAAGATCGTCGCCACCAGCCAGGAGGTGGAGGTGATGATCCTGGACGTGGACGGGGCCAAGCGGCGCATCTCGCTCGGCCTCAAGCAGGTCACCCGCAACCCGTGGGAGCAGTTCCAGGACGAGCACCCGGTGGGATCGGTGGTGGAGGGCGAGATTCGCAACATCACCGAGTTCGGGCTGTTCATCGCCCTTGGTCCGGACCTGGACGGCATGATCCACATGTCCGACATCTCCTGGGACGACGCCACCGAGGCGGCGATGGAGCCCTACCACAAGGGCGACATGGTCAAGGCCAAGGTGCTGGATGTCGATGTGGAGAAAGAGCGCATCTCGCTCGGCATCAAGCAGCTGAAGGATGACCCGGCGGCGGCGGTGCTGGATCACGTCCATAAGGGCAGCGTCGTCACCTGCGTGGTGACCGCGGTGCAGGCGAACGGGATCGAGGTGAAGGTCGATGACGTGCTGACCGGCTTCATCCGCCGGTCGGAACTGGCCCGCGACAAGTCTGACCAGCGCCCCGACCGGTTCGCGGTGGGGGAGAAGGTGGACGCCAAGGTCACCGCGGTGGATCGCGCCACGCGCCGGCTGCAACTCACCATCAAGGGCAAGGAGATGGAGGAGGAGAAGCAGGCAATGGCGGAATACGGGTCTTCGGACTCCGGCGCCTCGCTTGGCGATATCCTGGGGGCGGCGATCCGTCGGCGCAACCAGCAGGCGATGGGCGAGGGCTGAGCAGGCTCGCGCCGGAAGGCAGCGGGGCCGGTCCACACGGAACCGGCCCCGGACCGAGTCTTCTCACACCGTCAGAACAAGAAATCAGGCGAACTCGGCAGCCCGCAGCCGCCGCGCCAGCCGGTCCAGGATCGCATTCGCCATGCGCGGCGTATCGCCTTCCAGGAATCCGTGCGCCACGTTCAGATACTCGTTGATCACCACTTTCGCCGGCGGACCGTCGGCACGCATCAACTCGGCCGCCCCGGCGCGCAGCAGCGCGCGCAACACCGGGTCCAGCCGCGGCAACGGCCATTCCTCCGGCAGCGCCGCCACCAGCATCGCATCGATCGTCTCCTGACCGGACGCGGCGGCGCGGACGATGGCGGCAAACAGCGGCACCTCGGCCTCCGGCACCCGCCCGTCCTCGAACCCGCCGGTCCCCGGCAAGGTTCCCATGCGATGGCGGATGAATTCGTCGATCACGGCCTCTGCCGACACCCCCGCCTGCTCGCTCTGAAACAGCGCCTGCACGGCCGCGACGCGCGCGAAGGTTCGCCCCGCCCGTGCCGTCATGAGCCGAACCGGCGGGCGACGCCGATCTGGATCAGCGCCGCCGCAGCGGCCTCGGCGCCCTTGTTGTGGCCGTCCCGCCCGGATCGCGCGCGCGCCTGCTCCAGCCGGTGCACCGTCAGCACCCCCTGCCCCAGCGCCAGCCCGAATTGCAGCGACAGCCGCATCAGCCCGGCGATGGTCTCCCGGCAGATGTGGTCGTAATGATCGGTTTCCCCCTTCACCACGCAGCCCAGCGCCACGAAGCCGTCGAAGCGGGGGCTGCCGCGCAGGGCCAGGCGGATCGCCTGCGGGAGCTCATAGGCACCGGCGACATCGATCAGCGTGAACGTCGCCCCCGCCGCCCGCAGGATGCGGCTGGCCCCGTCCAGAAGCCCGTCGGCCACGTCCTGGTAGTAAGGCGCGCGCACCACCAGCAGATGCGGCGGCGGCCCGTCGATCCGCGGCGCGGCGGGCAGGGCGGCGTCCTCGGTGCTCATCGCCCGCCGCCCCCGTTCACCGTATCGGGGATCGGGCGGGTCTCGACGATGTTGAGCCCGTAGCCATCGAGCCCGATGACGGTGCGCGGCCGGTTCGACAGCAGCACCATGTCCTTCACCCCCAGATCCAGCAGGATCTGCGCGCCGATCCCGTAATCGCGCAGCTCCCGCTGCGGGCGCGGCGACATCACCAGTTCGCGCACCCGCGAAGACAGCGCGGTGGGCCGGTGCTCGCGGATCAGCACCAGCACCCCACGCCCGGCGCGGCCGATCATGTGCATGGCGTTGTGGATGGCGATCCAGTGCGGGCCGCCGGTCATGTCGTCCAGCAGATCGACCGCGTGCATCCGCACCAACACCGGCTCCGGTCCCGACAGATCGCCCTTCACCAGCGCCAGATGCTCCTGATACTCGACGGTGTTGGCATAGACGATCAGCTTCCACTCGCCGCCGGCGACATGATCGAACGTGCCTTCCTGCACCCGCTTGACCAGCCGCTCGGTGCGCCGGCGATAGCTGATCAGATCGGCGATGGTACCGAGCTTGAGGTTGTTCCGCTGCGCGAAGGCCACCAGGTCCGGCAGCCGCGCCATGGTGCCGTCGTCGTTCATGATCTCGCAGATCACCGCCGCCGGCGACAGCCCGGCGAGCCGGGCAATATCGACCGAGGCCTCGGTATGCCCGGCGCGGATCAGCGTGCCACCCTCCCGCGCCACCAGCGGGAACACATGGCCCGGCACCACGATGTCGTCGCGCCCGCATTCGGGGTTGATCGCCACCGCGATGGTGCGCGCCCGGTCATGGGCGGAGATGCCGGTGGTCACCCCGTCCCGCGCCTCGATCGAGACGGTGAACGCGGTCTGATGGCGGGTGCCGTTGTTGGCGCTCATCAGCCCGAGGCCCAGCTGTTCCACCCGGTGGCGGGTGAGCGCCAGGCAGATCAGCCCGCGGGCATGGCGGGCCATGAAATTGACCGCGTCCGGGGTGGCGAACTGGGCGGGGATAACCAGGTCACCCTCGTTCTCGCGGTCCTCGTCATCGACCAGGATGAACATCCGGCCCTGGCGCGCTTCCTCGATCAGCTCCTCGGCCGATGTCAGGTATTGCGACAGATTGAGGCTCTTCACGCCGTCCATCGGGCGCCCTCCCGGAAGCCGGCCAGCCGCGCGACGTAGCGGGCCAGCATGTCGATCTCGATATTCACTGGGTCTCCCGGGCGCATCGTGCCGAAGCCGGTCACCGCGGCGGTGTGCGGGATGATGTTGACGGCGAATCCGTCGTCGCTCACCGCGTTGACGGTGAGCGAGACGCCATCGACCGCGACGCTGCCTTTCTCGGCGATGAAGCGGGCGAGCGCGGGCGGCACGCGGAAGCGCCAGCGCACCGAGCCATGCTCCGGCACCGCCTCGACCGCCTCGCCGACCGCATCGACATGGCCGGAGACGATATGGCCGCCGAGCTCGTCGCCGAGACGCAGGCTGCGCTCGAGATTGACCCCGCTGCCCACCGTCCAGCGCCCGAGCGTGGTGCGCGCCAGGGTCTCGGCCGAGGCATCCACGGCGAACCAGTCCGCGCCACGCTCCACCACCGTCAGACAGCAACCGGAGCAGGCGATCGAGGCGCCGATCGCCGCCACATCCCGCTCCGCCCAGAGGGCGCCGCCGATCACCAGCCGCATGTCCCGGCCCACGCCGAGCGGCGTGAGGGCTCGGACGGTCCCGCGCGCGGAGATGATGCCGGTGAACATGGTCAGGCGCGTTCCGGAACGTGGCGAAAGAGGCTTAGCAGATCGGGTCCATGGGCCGAGACCGCAAGGCGCACGAAACGGGGCATGCTGTCCAGCCCCGCCAGCCCCAGGGCAGCCACGCCGGCGAGCCCGTCGCCGCCGATCACGCCCGGGGCGTGAAACCAGGCCAGCCGGTCCACCAGCCCGGCCCGGAGCAGGGACGCGGCCAGCGCCCCGCCACCTTCCACCAGGACCCGGGTCAGCCCCGCCGCGCCCAGCGCCGCCAGCGCCGCCGCCGGATCCACGCCGCCCGGTCCGCGCGGCACCGCGATGATCCGCGCGCCGGCCGCAGTCAGCGCA
>JBMFXF010000237.1:0-5197 GCA_049964515.1 Acetobacteraceae bacterium
GGGGGGCGGTGGCCGGCGCCTCCGGGGCGGGAGTCGGGGCGGCTTCCGGCGGCGGGTCCGGTCGGTCATGCCACAGCCCGATGCGGCGGTCGGGCGGGCGGCGCGGGGGGCCGAGGGCCATCGGCTAGTTTCCCCCGTTCGAGGTGTAGGGCATGGGCGCCGGCGGCGGCGGGGCAGCGGCGGCTCCACCGGCCATGCCGAGCATCGAGCCGGTGGGAAGCGGGCGCGGCACCGGACGCGGCGAGGGGTGCCAGGCGGGCTGCGGGCGATAGGCGGGTGCGCGGTAGCGGGCCGGGGTGATGCGGGCTGGCGGGAGGTAGCGCTGTGGCGGCAGGGCCCGGGGCAGGGGCGGCAGCGGACGGGCGACCGGGCGGGCGACGGGGCGCGCGACGGGGCGCGCGACCGGGCGCGCGACCGGGCGGGCGACGGGGTGCGAACGCAGGACCGGACGCAGGACCGGGGCGGTGACCGGCAGGATGGCCGGCCGATGCGGGGCCGGCATCGGCGCGCGGACCGGCACGGGGACCGGTGAGGGGGACGGCGCGGCGGGCGCCGGCACCGGCTGGCGGGCGAGCCGCACCGACGCCGCGGGCGGGTTCGCAGCCGGCGGCGGGGGGGTGGGCGAGGCCGGGGGCGATGCGCCGGCGGGCCCGGGCGCCGCATTGCCCGCCACCGCCGCCGGCGGCGGCAGATCGAACGGACGATCGGGATGCTGGCGGATCGGCGGCAGCCGCGCGGCCAGGGTCGCCGGGCTGGCGAATTGTCCCGGCGTGGTCGGCTGCAGGGTCAGATAGGTGTTGGCCAGCCTGGCCAGCCGGTCGGGCGCGTTCTCGTCGGCCCAGTCGGCGCGCAGCAGGCGGATGCGCGCGCGGGTGCGGTGGATGTCCCGGGCGGTCTGCTCGATCCGCGCGTCCAGCAGATTGGTCCGGTGCTTGACGTAGAACAGGGCGAAGCCGGACAGCAGGAACAACAGGCCGGCGATGATGGTGATGGGGCGGATCATGTCGCCTCCCGCCGCGCCAGCGCGCGCAGCCGGGCGCTGCGGGCGCGCGGATTGGCGGCGATTTCGGCCTCCCCGGGGCGCAGCGCGCGCGGGGTGAGCAGGCGAAACCGCGGCGCGGCGCGCGTGCCGAGACCCCCCGGATGGTGCCGCGAGGGCGCGGGCGCGCGCCCGGCGGCGTCCAGCATGAACCGCTTCACCGGCCGGTCTTCCAGCGAGTGGAACGCGACCACCACCAGCCGACCGCCCGGGGCCAGAAGCCGCGCCGCCTGATCGAGCCCCCGGTCGAGCTCGCCGAGCTCGTCGTTCACGGCGATGCGCAGCGCCTGGAAGCTGCGGGTGGCGGGGTCGATCCCACTCGCATCGGGCGGCAGCGCGCCGCGGATGACGGCGGCGAGCCGCCCGGTGGTCAGGATCGGCGCCTCGGCGCGGGCGGCGACGATGGCGCGCGCGATGCGTCGGGCGGCGCGCTCCTCGCCGAACTCGGCCAGCAGCTCGGCCAGCGCGCGCGCGTCGAGCCGGGCCAGCAGCTCCGCCGCGCTGCGTCCGGCGCGGTCCATGCGCATGTCGAGCGGGCCGTCGGCGCGGAAGGAGAAACCGCGCGCGGGATCGTCGAGCTGGAAGGAGGAGACGCCGAGATCGAACACCGCGCCGTCGAGCTCGGCGATGCCCGCCTCGGCGAGGCGTTCGGCCAGTGCGCCGAAGCGGCCCTCAAGCAGGCGCAGTCGGGGCGCGAAGGCGGCGACCAGGGCCTCGCCGCGGACGATCGCGTCCGGGTCGCGGTCGAGTGCGACCACCGTGCAGCGCGCCGCGGTCAGGATGGCGCGGCTGTAGCCGCCGCCGCCGAAGGTGGCATCGAGATAGCAGCCGCCGTCGCGGGGGGCGAGCGCGGCCAGCATCTCCGCCAGCATCACCGGAATGTGACCCTGGGCGCTGGAATGGGCGGGGGTGCTCATGCCGGCACCTCGAACCCGTCGAGCATCACGGTCAGCTGCTCGCTGGCGGCGAATTCGCGGGCGCGCTGCTGCTCGGCGGCCCAGGCGTCCGGGTGCCACAGGCGGAAATGGCGGCCGAAGCCCACGAACTGCACGACACCGGCGGGGCCGACGATGCCGGCATGGGCGGCCATGGGATCGGGCAGGGCGATCCGCCCCTCCCGGTCGGTCTCCACCGCCATCACCTCGGCGAACATCGCCGTGCCCATGGCGTCGTAGGCGCGGCTGAACATCGGGATCCGGTCCAGCTGGCGGAGCAGATAGGCGAACACCGCCTCCGGCCAGGCTTCCACGCAGGGGAGCTGGTGCGAGCGGCGCAGCACCATGCGGCAGGCCGCATCGTCGCCCGCGCTGCCGGCGTAGCGGCGCAGCAGGGCGCGAAACGGCGCGGGGATGGAAACCCGGCCCTTGCCGTCCAGCTTGTTCTGATGACTGCCCATGAATGGCGACATCGGCCGGCTCGGACTTTCGCGCTGCCCGCTTCCGGCGGCGGGCGCCGGGCATGGGGGGTGGGTGGCTGCCCAGGCATGGGCAGGCATGGTCTATCATGGGCAGGCATGGGCGGTAAAGCGAAACACGCGGCGCTGCGGGGGGAATCGTGACGTTTCCTCCGACGTCCGGGGGGACACACGCCATCGTGTAGGATGCCGCGCCGTGACCGGGTCAAGAGCAAGAATGCAACCATGGGCTGTGCGGTGCGGGAGGGGGAAACCGCCAGACGGTCTGTAAGCCGGGTTCTGTCCGTTCCCGAGGGAACGGGACGGCCATTCCTCTGCGACGCGCCTCGCGGCGCGCCTGGCGCGACCAACCCGGGCGGCGGGGCGGGAACCCCCTGACGGTCGCGTGCGCGCCGCCGGCCGCCCCTATTCGGTCTTGCTCCCGGTGGGGTTTACCCTGCCGCCGGCGTTGCCGCCGGCGCGGTGCGCTCTTGCCGCACCGTTTCACCCTTGCCCGCGCGGACGCGGGCGGTTTGTTTTCTGTGGCACTGTCCCTGGGGTCGCCCCCGCCGGCCGTTAGCCGGCACCGTTTTCCCGTGGAGCCCGGACTTTCCTCCATCGCTGGCGCGACAGCGGCCGTCCGACCGTCTGGCGGGCGCGGTGTGCGCCGGCCGCCGGGGCGGGTCAAGCCAGCAGGAAGCCCAGCCGGTCGTCTTCCAGCACCAGGCAGGTGAGGGCGCCGCCCATCACCGCGCCGGTGTCGATGCCGATGCGGTTGGCGCGCAGCACCGGGTTCGGCTGCGGGGTATGGCCGTGCACCACCACCGCGCCGTGGTCGAGCTTCGAGGAGAGGAAGGGTTCGCGGATCCACATCAGATCGTGCGGGTCCTGGCGGTCGAGCGGCACGCCGGGGCGGATGCCGGCATGGACGAACAGATAGCCGCCGTCCCGGTGCGAGAGCGGCAGCGCGCGCAGGAACGCGAGATCGGCCGCCGGCAGGGCGGCGGCCCAGTCGCGCGGCTCGACCCGGCGGGAGACGCCCCAGGAGAGCAGGGTGTCGGCGCCGCCGTTCTGCATCCACACCAGCGCGGCGTGGTCCTGTTCGGGCGCGTCCAGGGCGGCGAGCATCATCGCCTCGTGGTTGCCGCGCAGCGTGAGGGTTTCGGTGATGCCGGCCGGTGGCGGGGCGGTGGCGATATGGGCGACCACCTGGGCGGAATCCGGGCCGCGATCGACCAGGTCGCCGAGATGGATCAGCACCGCGGCGGGGACCGGGCGGGCGGCGAGGTCGGCGGCGATGGCGTCGTGCAGCGTGCGCAGCCGGTCGAGGCAGCCGTGGATGTCGCCGATGGCATAGACGCGCCGGTCGGCGGGCAGGCGGGCGGGGGCGGGGTGGAACTCGGGCATCGGGGCGCGGTTGCGGGGCGGCGCGCAGGGTGCTATCGGGCCGCACCGCCTGTCCAGGGGTGGGGGATAGTTTAGCGGTAGAACTCCCGGCTCTGACCCGGGCAGCCTTGGTTCGAATCCAGGTCCCCCAGCCAGGATGCGCATGGCGCATCGGCACCATCCTCGCTCACGATGCTGCCCAGTCCGCGACGCGCAGCCCCGTCACAATTCCCCCCGCAGGTTGTGCGTGGCCGGCACACCAGCCCTGTGTTTTCAGTGGCCCGCTGATCCCTGACATTCGCTGCGAAGAGCAGCGAATCTCAGGGGCAGGACACCAGGCGAGGGCGTGGCCGGCGATCATGGTGTCGTTGCCGCCGATCGGCGTTCCCCCGGCCGCCGTACCCTGCCTGATCCGCATGACTTCTTCCGCGGCGGCGCGCCACCCAACCCTGCCCGCAGGCGCCACGGTGACCACTCACCGAACCCGGGCACCCGGCGGGATCCCGTGGCGGGCGCAGCCGCCGCCATTCCCGGTCCCGCCGAAACCGGTTATCCTGCGGGTGCATCGACAGGGACCAAGCATGTCCGCACCGACCGGCCCGGCCAACGGCGAGGACATCCTCGCCCGCATCTGTGCCACCACCCGCGCCGACGTGGCCGCCCGCAAGGCCACCACCACAAGCGACGTGCTTCAGCAGGCCATCGCCCAGGCCGGCCCCCCCCGCGGCTTCGGCCGCGCCATCAAGCACGCCACCGGCGCCGGCGAATACGGGCTGATTGCCGAAATCAAGAAAGCCTCCCCCTCCGGCGGCCTGATCCGCGCCGATTTCGACCCGGTGCAACTCGCCCGCGGCTACCAGGCCGGCGGCGCCACCTGCCTCTCGGTGCTCACCAACGCCCCGTTCTTCCAGGGCAGCGCCGGCGACCTGGTGGCCGCCCGCGGCGCCTGCGACCTGCCGGTGCTGCGCAAGGAGTTCATCCTCGATCCCTGGCAGGTGCTGGAAAGCCGTGCCCTCGGCGCCGATTGCATCCTGCTCATCATGGCCGCGCTGACGGATGCCGAGGCGCGGGAGCTGGAAGCCGCCGCCCGCGAACTCGACATGGACGTGCTGGCCGAGGTCCACGACCGGCGCGAACTGGACCGCGCGCTGGGGTTGCAGACCCAGCTGATCGGCATCAACAACCGCAACCTTCGCACCCTGGCCACCGACCTCGCCACCACCGAGGAACTGGCCCCGCTGGTGCCGCCCGACCGGTTCCTGGTGGCCGAAAGCGGCATCACCGGCCCGGCCGATCTGCGCCGGCTGGCCGCGGTCGGCACCTTCTGCTTCCTGGTCGGCGAGAGCCTGATGCGCCAGCCGGACGTGGAACAGGCGGTG
>JBMFXF010000238.1:0-5144 GCA_049964515.1 Acetobacteraceae bacterium
CAATCCCCGCAAGCAGCTTGTCGATTCTTTCCCGTGCTTCGTTGCGTAGGCAACGGGCTTTTTCCGCAGCCTGCTAGGCTGGGCGATCGACCGTATCCGCTACCAGTCCGATGCCGCGCAGGACGCGGCGGACGCCGAGGAACTCTATGACATCCTGGAACGGGAGGTATTGCCCGCATTCTACGAGCGCGACCCGGCCGGCATCCCGCGCGCCTGGCTGGCCCGCATCCGCCGCAGCATGGCAGTGCTGTCGCCTCGCTTCAGCGCCACCCGGATGCTGCGCGACTATCTCGATCAAGCCTATCTGCCTGCTGCGGCGGCGCTGCGGCGACGGCTGGCGGACGGGGCAGCGGCGGCGCGGTCGCTCTGCGCATGGGAGCACCGGCTGCGCCGCGGCTGGAAGAGCCTGCATATCGGCACCCCCGACATGATCGCCGAGGCCGACGGATGGGCCTGTCACGTGCCGGTGTATCTGGGAGAGATTCGCGCCGAGGACGTGCGGGTGGAGATCTTCGCCGATCCGACGGCGACCGCGCCCGGGGTGGCGCTGGCGCTGGACCGCGGCGCGCCGGTGCCGGGCGCGGTGAATGGGTTCACCTACAGCGGGCGGGTCGCCACCGCGCGCCCGCGCACGGATTTCACGGTGCGGATCCTGCCCGCTCATCCCGAGGCGCGGGTGCCGGCGGAACTCCCGCTGATTCGTTGGCAGGAGTAGAAGCGATCGCCATGGCTCAAACCGTGCCGCAGGATTCCGCGCCGCCCGCCGCCCGGCAGGGGCCGCCGGTGCTGCTCGATCGTGCCGGTCTGCAGGCGCTGCTCGATGCGCTGGTCGGACGCGGGTTCGACGTGATCGGTCCGCGGCTGCGCGAGGGCGCCATTGTTTACGACCGTATCGCCCGCGTCGAGGACCTGCCGGTCGGCTGGACCGACCGCCAGGACGCCGGGCGCTATCGTCTGGAACGGCGCACCGATGCGGCGCTGTTCGGCTATGCGGTCGGCCCGCATTCCTGGAAGCGCTTCCTGCACCCGCCGGAGGAGCGGTTGTGGCGCGCGCGCCGCGACGACGACGGCTTCTCCTTCCTGCCGGAACCGCCACCGCCGGCGCCGTTCGCCTTCATCGGCGTGCGCGCCTGCGAGCTGCACGCCATCGCCGTTCAGGATCGCGTATTCCTGGCCGGACCGCATCAGGACCCGGGCTACGCGGCGCGGCGGCGGGGCGCGTTTCTGGTCGCGCTGAACTGCGGCACCGCCGGAGGCACTTGTTTCTGCGCCTCCATGGGCACCGGGCCGCGCGCGACGGCCGGGTTCGATCTGGCGTTGACCGAGCTGATCGATCCCGCCCGTCACGAGTTCCTGGCCGTGCCGGGCAGCGCGGATGGCGCCGCGCTGCTGGCCGCACTGCCCGCCCGTCCGGCGGGGCCGGAAGCGGTGGCCGCGGCCGAGGCCGTCCTCGTCCGCACCGAGGCGTCCATGGGCCGGCGGCTGGACACCTCCGGGCTGAAGGAGTTGCTGCAGGACAATCCCGAGCATCCGCGCTGGGAGGCGGTAGCGGCGCGGTGCCTTGCCTGCGCCAACTGCACCATGGTCTGCCCGACCTGCTTCTGCACCTCGGTGGCCGATCATACCAACCTCGCCGGCACCGAGGCGGAACGGGTGAAGCGGTGGGATTCCTGCTTCAACGCCGATTTCTCCTTCATCCACGGCGGATCGGTGCGCGCCGGGAGGAAGTCGCGCTACCGGCAGTGGATGACGCATAAGCTTGCGCATTGGATCGACCAGTTCGGCAGCTCCGGCTGCGTCGGCTGCGGGCGCTGCATCGCCTGGTGCCCGGTCGGGATCGACATCACCGCGGAGGCCGCGGCAATCCGCGCCGCGCCGGGGAAGGAGGCGCATGGAAACGCTTGAACGCCTGTTGCTGGGCCATCCGTTCCTGGCCGGAATCGATCCCGCGCTCGGCCGGCTGCTGGTCGGTTGCGCGCGTAATCTGCGCTTCGCCCCGGGGGCCTATCTGTTCCACGAGGGCGGGCCGGCCGACGAGTTCTACCTGATCCGGGAGGGCAGGGTGGCGCTGGAACTGCACGCGCCGGGCCGGCCGGCGATCACCATCGCCAGCCTGGGCGCGGGCGAGCTGGTGGGCGCATCCTGGCTCGCCCCTCCCTATCGCTGGGGGTTCGACGCCCGCGCCAGCACCGACACCCGCGCCTTCGGCCTCGACGCCGCCTGCCTGCGCGAGAAATGCGACGCCGATCATCACCTGGGTTACGAGATGATGCGGCGACTGCTGCCGGTGATGGTGCACCGGATGCAGGCGGCGCGGCGGCAGATGCTGGACGTTTACGGGCATCCTTCGGCATGAGCGCCGCCCCCGCCCCGGCCGATCCGATGCTGCCGCTGCCCTGGCGGGTGCGGGCGGTGCAGCGGGAGACAGCGGACGTGGCCACGCTGGATCTGGTGCCGCTGGCGGGCGGTGTGCCCGGCTTCGCGCCGGGCCAGTTCAACATGATCTACGCCTTCGGCGTCGGCGAGGTGCCGGTGAGCCTGAGCGGCGATCCTGCCGATCCGACCCGCTTCGTGCATACGGTCCGCGCGGTGGGGGCGGTGAGCAAAGCGATCGTCACCGCCGCGCCGGGCAGCGTGCTGGGCTTGCGCGGGCCGTTCGGCACCCCCTGGCCGGTGGCGGCGGCGGTGGGGCACGATCTGCTGATCGTCGCCGGCGGGCTTGGCCTGGCGCCGCTGCGCCCGGCGATCTGCCAGGTGCTGGCGGGCAGCGAGCGGTATGGCCGCATCGCCGTGCTGTACGGCGGACGTGCCCCGGCGGAGCTGCTGTTCCGCGAGGACCTCGCCCGCTGGGCGGCGCGGGCCGATGTGACGGTGGCGGTGACGGTCGATCATGCCGATGCGTCATGGCACGGTCATGTCGGGGTAGTGCCGGCGCTGCTCGGTCAGGTGGGCTTCGACCCGCCCAACACGGTGGCGCTGCTCTGCGGGCCGGAGGTGATGCTGCGTTTCACCGCCACCGCGCTCCGCGCCGCCGGGGTGGCCGGGGAGTGCATCTTCCTTTCGATGGAGCGCAACATGAAATGCGCGATCGGCCTGTGCGGGCATTGCCAGTTCGGCCCCGATTTCGTCTGCAAGGACGGGCCGGTGCTGCGCTACGACCGCATCGCCGCCCGTCTCGCGGTGCGGGAAATCTGAGGCGATGGAGACGCGCGCCCGTCCCAGCCTGGCGGTGTGGAAATTCGCCTCCTGCGACGGCTGCCAGCTGTCGCTGCTCGACTGCGAGGACGCGTTGCTGGCGGTGGCCGGCGCGGTGGATATCGCCTCCTTCGCCGAGGCTTCCAGCACCATGCGCCCCGGTCCCTACGATCTTTCCCTGGTGGAAGGCTCGATCACCACCGCGCATGACGCCGAGCGCATCCGCGTGGTGCGCGCGGCGTCGCGCTATCTGGTGACCATCGGTGCCTGCGCCACCGCTGGCGGCATCCAGGCGCTGCGCAATTTCGCCGACGTGAAGGACTACATCGCCGCCGTCTATGCCACGCCGTCTTATATCAGCACGCTGGCCAGCTCGACTCCGATCGCGGCGCATGTGCCGGTCGATTTCGCGCTGCACGGCTGCCCGATCGAGAAGACGCAGCTGCTCGAGGTGATCTCCGCGCTGCTGGCCGGGCGCAAGCCGGATATTCCGAACGAGAGCGTCTGCGTCGCCTGCAAGCGCCGCGGCACGCCCTGCGTGATGGTCGCCCACGGCACCCCCTGCCTCGGCCCGGTGACGCAGGCAGGGTGCGGGGCGATCTGCCCGGCATACGGGCGCGGCTGCTACGGCTGCTACGGCCCAGCCGAGGCGGCCAACACGGCCGCGCTGTCCGCCGCCTGGAGCGCGCTGGGGGCCGACCGGCGCAGCATCCATCGTGCCTTCCGCACCTTCAACGCGGCGGCGGAACCGTTCCGGCAGGAGAGTGACGCGCATGGCGACGAAAACCATCCGGGTTGATACCCTGACCCGGGTCGAGGGCGAGGGGGCACTGGAGCTCGACATCGCGGACGGCGCGGTCGCCGGCGTGCGGCTTTCGATCTTCGAGCCGCCGCGCTTCTTCGAGGCGCTGCTGGCCGGCCGCGCCGGCTCCGAGGCGCCGGACATCACCGCGCGCATCTGCGGGATCTGCCCGGTTGCCTATCAGATGAGCTCGGTTCACGCGATCGAGCACGCCTGGGGCATCACGGTGGACGGCCCGCTGCGTGCGCTGCGCCGGCTGCTCTATTGCGGCGAATGGATCGAGAGTCACGCGCTGCACATCGTGCTGCTGCACGCGCCGGATTTTCTGGGCTTCCCCGACGCGATGACGATGGCAGCGGCGCATGGGGAAATGGTGCAGCGCGGTCTGGCGCTGAAGAAGGCCGGCAACGCGGTGCTGCGCCTGCTGGGCGGGCGCGAGATCCACCCGGTGAACGTGCGGGTGGGCGGGTTCTACCGGGTACCGACCCGGGCCGAGCTGACCCCGCTGACGGCGACGCTGGCCGCCGCGCGCGAGCACGCGGTGGCGCTGGCGCGCTGGGTGGCCGGGTTCCGGTTCCCCGAGTTCGCGCGCGATTACGAGTACGTCGCCCTGCGCCACCCGGACGAATACCCGATGAACGCCGGGCGGATCGTCTCGAACCGCGGGCTCGATATCGCGGTGGCAGAGTTCGAGGCGGCATTCGCGGAATATCATGTGGCGTATTCGACCGCCCTGCAGTCGCAGCTGCGCGCGCGCGGCAGCTACCTGGTCGGGCCGCTGGCGCGGTTCAACCTCAACCACGACCGGCTGGGCCCGGCCGTGCAGGCGCTCGCGGCCGAACTTGGGCTCGAGCCCGGCTGCACCAACCCGTTCCGGAGCATCATCGTGCGGGCCATCGAGGTGGTCTATGCCTGCGAGGAGGCGTTGCGGCTGATCGCCGATTATACGCCGCCGCCGGCGCCCGCGGTGCCGGTGACGCCGCGCGCAGGCGTGGGCACCGCCTGCACGGAGGCGCCGCGCGGCATCCTGTTCCACCGCTACCGGCTGGACGCGGAAGGCAGCATCCTGGAGGCGCGGATCGTGCCGCCCACCTCGCAGAACCAGTCCACCATCGAGGACGACCTGCGCCTGATCGCCGGCCGCGAC
>JBMFXF010000239.1:0-5122 GCA_049964515.1 Acetobacteraceae bacterium
GGCGCCGGGTTCGTGACCAACGCCGGCACCATCACGGGGACGAACGATGCCGGCGTGGGTCTGCGGTTTGGCGGGACCGTCGATAACAGCGCCGGCACCGCCGTCATCGACGGGGGGGGCAACGGAATTGCGATCTACGGTGCCCCGGGGTCGGTGACCAACGCCGGCACCATCGCCACCGGGTTCGACTATGGCGTGGTGCTGAGCGGCGGCGGCAGCGTCACCAACCTTGCCCATGGCACCATCGTGGGCGGCGCGGCGGGGAATGGTGTCTCGGTTTCCGGCACCCTCGGGTCGGTGACCAACGCCGGTCTCATCACCGGTGGGGTGGTGCTTCATGCTACCGGCGGCGTCGATAACCTCAGCACCGGCACCATCACCGGCGGGGTGCATCTGCACAGCGACGGGACGCTGACGAATGCCGGCACCATATCCGCCGGGACCGATGCCGTGATCTTTGCCCCCGGTTCGGTCGCCCGCGTGATCTTCGATCCGGGCGCAGAATTCGTGGGCACGGTGAGCGGGGGCAACGCCATCGGCGCCGCCGCGGTCAGCACGCTGGAACTGGCCGCCGGCACCGGCACCGGCACCATCACGGGATTGGGCGTCCAGTTCATCGACTTCGCCCAGACCACCATCGACGCCGGCGCGTCGTGGAACCTGGACGGCGCCAGCACGCTGGTGGCCGGCGCCACGCTGACGGCGGAGGCCGGCGCGGCGGCGGAGGCCGCCGGCAGCCTGGTGAACAACGGCCTGATCCTGCTGGTGGGGGGCGCGCTGACCGTCGGCACGCTGAGTGGCGGCGGCACGGTGACGATCGGTGCCGGCGCCACGCTGGACGTGACCGGCAGCGTGGCCGCGGGGCAGAGCATCGCGCTGGGCCTCGGTGGGATGCTGCGGATCGGCGATGTGCTGACCAACGACGCGACGATCGCGAACGGGATCGCGCTTACCGCCCCGGAAACCGTCTATAACCTCGCCGCCGGGGTCATCGGCGGCGGCTTCCAGGCCTTTGCCCGCAACGATACGCTGATCAACGCGGGATATGTTTCGGGGGGCGTGGTCAACGGCAGCGACACCAACCTTTCCACCGGCACCATCGTCGGCGCGCAATACGGGGTCTATGTCGGCCGCGGGACCTTCACCAACGCCGGCAGCATCCGCGGCGGGACCGACGCGGTCGAATTCGGGTCCTATGCCAACGCGAGTTTCACCGACCGGCTGATCGTCGATCCGGGCGCGACGTTCTCGGGCACCGTGGACGGCGGCAATACCATCGGCACGACCCTGGTCAGCACGCTGGAACTGGCCGCCAGCACCACCGTCGGCACCATCGCCGCGCTGGGCACCCAATTCGTCGATTTCGCGCAGGTCACCATCGATCCCGGGGCGCAATGGGCGCTGGAGGGGGCGAGCTCGCTCGCCGCCGGCACCGGGCTAACCAATGCCGGCACGTTGACCGTTCAAAACGGGAGCTTCACCGATACCGGATCAATCGTCAATGACGGCCTGATCCAGGTCCTTGCCGCCACCCTGACCGCCAGCGATCTGACCGGCACCGGCCAGGTGACGGTCGGCGCCGGCGGTCTGCTGTTGCAGAACGGGAGCTTGACGGTCAATGATCGGCTGATCACGGCCTCCGGATCCGTCAACCCGAACTTGTACTCTTACTCTCGGGTGGAATCCGGGGTGTACCTAACCGCTGGGCAGACCCTCACCAATCTGGCCGGCGGGACGATCGCCGGTGCCTTCGGTGTTTATCTCCAGTCCGGCTCCGCGTCCGTGACGAACGCCGGGGTCATCCTCAGCCAACTTGTAACCCTATCGAGTGGACATCAAGTTGGCCCCACAAGCGCGGTGTACGCCCCAAACGGTGGCGACGTCTCCAATCTCCGTTCCGGCACCATCGCGGGTCCAGACGGCGGCGAGCCCGTAATCTTCGCAAATAACGTCAGGGCGAACGTTGCCATAACCAACGCGGGGGTGATACAAGGGACACTGGCAAGCTACGGGATAGCGGTCGGACACTTTCATGGAATCTTTCCACATTCAATCGAAATCGTCAATACCGGCACCATCATCGGGGGTCCCAGTCGGATAGGTGTCGCGATCAATTCCGGCGTCTCGGGCGGGGTCTCCACGATCGTCAATGCCGGGACGATCATCGGCGGCCTGGGTGCCGTTGCCAACGGTTCTTCGTCCGGATTCTGCCTGATCGTCGATCCCGGCGCGGCCTTCGAGGGCAGCGTGAACGGCGGCAACACCATCGGCGCCGCCGCGGTCAGCACGCTGGAACTGGCCGCCGGCACCATCGCCGGCACCATCACCGCGCTCGGCTCGCAATTCGTCAATTTCGCGCAGACCACCATCGATGCCGGCGCGCAATGGACCCTCGCCGGCGCCAACGCGCTCGCCGCCGGCGCCACCCTCGCCAACGCCGGCACGCTCGTGCTGGCGAATGGCACCCTCGCGGGCGCCGGAGCCCTCGTCAACGGCGGCACCATCGCGCTCCCGACCGGCAGCTTCACGGTCGATGCCGGAGCCCTCGCCGGCGCCGGCTCCCTGCTGGTGGAGGGGACCGCCGCGCTCACCCTCAACGCCGGCAGCGTGCTGCCAGGCCAGCAAATCGCCTTCGCCCCCGCCCCGGGCATCACCGGCGGCGGTACCCTCACCCTCGACGCGCCGGCCGGCTTCGCTGGCACGATCGCCGGCTACACCACCGGTGATCAGATCGTGGTCGAGACGACCGCGGCGGCCGGGTTCGCCTATGCCGTCGGCGGCTCGGTGATCGCGGTGCAGGATTTGGTGGCGGGCCAGCCGACCGGGAGCCAGGAAGGCCGCCTGACCTTCGCGACCGCCACGGCGGCGCAGCAGGCATACACCGATATCACCAACCCCACGCCGTCACTGCTGGATCAGCTGGCCCCCTGCTACGCCGCCGGCACCCGGATCGCCGCCGCGCATGGCTCGGTGCCGGTGGAGCGGCTGCGCGCGGGCGACCTGCTGCGCACCGCCGGCGGCGCGCTCCGCCCGGTGCGGTGGATCGGCCACCGTACCATCGATCTCACCCGTCACCCCGACCCGCGCCGCGCGCAGCCGATCCGCATCGCCGCCGACGCCTTCGCCGACGGCATCCCCGCCCGCGACCTGCTGCTCTCCCCCGATCACGCGGTGTTCGACCGCGGCCGGCTGATCCCCGTCCGCCTGCTGGTCAACGGCGCCACCATCACCCGGGAGACCCGGCGGCGGAAGATCGCCTACTATCACGTGGAACTGGACAGCCACGACCTGCTGCTGGCCGAGGGGCTCGCCGCCGAATCCTACCTCGACTGTAACAATCGCGGCCTGTTCGAGAACGCCGCCGAACCGCTGATCCTGCATCCCGATTTCCTCGATCCGGCCGCCCAGGCCGCGCGCCGGCTGGCCGCCTCCTGCGCGCCGCTGATCGACGCGGCCGAGCTCGTGGCCCCGCTCTGGTGGCGGCTGGCGGATCGCGCCATCGCGCTGGGCCTCGCGGTGCCCAGCCCGCGCTTCACCATCGATCCCGGGCTCAAGCTGCGCTCCGGCGGCCGCGTGCTCGCCCCGGTTGCCCGCGACGGCGCAACCTTCCGCTTCGCCCTGCAAGCCGGCCCGGCCACGTTGCTCTCCCGCGCGGCCTACCCGCAGGACGCCACCCCTTGGCTCGAGGACCAGCGCCGGCTTGGCGTCATGGTGCGCGCGCTGCGGCTCGACGGCGCGCCGGTCCCGCTTGACCACCCCGCGCTCGCCGTCGGCTGGTGGGCGCCCGAGACCGACGGCGTCGCCCAATGGCGCTGGACCAACGGGGCGGCCTCGCTCGGCATCCTCACGGCACCCGCATCCCTCGAAGTCACGCTCGGGGACACCCCGCGCTACCCGCGCGCGCGCCGCAGCCGCGCCGCCTGATCCCGAGCTTGCCAGCCCGCCCCGGGGGCGGCAATCACCAGATTCCCCCGCCCCCGGAGCACGCCATGCCCCGCCCGCTCGCCGGCATCCGCATCCTCGACCTCACCTCGGTGGTGGTCGGCCCATCCTGCACGCTGCGCCTGGCGGATTACGGCGCCGAGGTCATCAAGCTGGAAGCGCCCGAGGGCGACGTGCTGCGCAGCCTCGGCGGGCCGTCGCCCAGCGGGCGCAATTCCGGCAAGTTCCTGCATTTCAACCGCACCAAGCGCAACATCTGCCTGGACCTGAAGCGGCCGGAGGCGCGCGCGGCGCTGCTGCGCGTGATCGATGGCTGCGATGTCGTGGTCTCCAACATCCGTCCCGACAGCCTGGCCCGGCTCGGCCTCGACGCGGCCAGCCTACGGGCGACGCGCCCGAAGCTGATCCACTGCACCATCACCGGCTTCGGCCCCGACGGGCCGTATCGCGGCCGGCCGGCCTATGACACGGTGATCCAGTCGGTCGCCGGCGTCGCCAGCCTCGCCGCCCGCCGCGACGGCGCGCCGGCCTTCGCGCCGCTGCTGCTGTGCGATCATGTGGTGGGGGAGATCACCGCATACGCGTTAAATTAGCACCGGACGGGATAGCAGATTTGGGGCTCATGCCTCCCCTCATTTTGACGCTCCAAGCGTCGTTTAGCCAAAGCATCGGCTGAGGCCCGCCGGCATTCCGGAAGGAATCCTGGCGGCCTATTCCCGATTCCGATTGTTGCGCGCCACCGAAATCTCTTGCCAATCCTGCCGGCTTGCGATTCTCCCCGCGTGCAACACAAGCTGCGGGGGATAGCGATGCAGCCGAACCAGACCCTCTGCCTCACGGACGTGCAGCGCGTCCTTTCGCGCCTGTTCGAGGACGACCTGCACGCCAAGCGGGTGCTGTCCCTGGTCAAAGCCACCCTCGGGGTGATCTGGACCGCGCCGTTGTGACTAACGTCAGGTCCTGATTTAACAGGCTGCGGAAAAAGCCCGTTGCCTACGCAACGAAGCACGGGAAAGAATCGACAAGCTGCTTGCGGGGATTGATTCTTGCGTCGGCCCGAGTCTCCACGAATCGATCTTGCGTGGCCGGAAGGCGGGAACCCTTTTTCCGCAGCCTGCTAGTACAGCGTTCGCGAATTGGCGACTCGAATGAGCCGGTCGGTGCATCCGCGGCGGCAGTG
>JBMFXF010000240.1:0-5091 GCA_049964515.1 Acetobacteraceae bacterium
CCGTCTGGCGGGTGGTGCCGCGGGCGAAGGAGCTGGGGGTGGCCATCGCCCTGGAGACGCACGACGGCCTCTCCTCGGCGCGCGTGGCCGCCGAGGTCCTGCGCCGCATCGCCGCACCGCAGGTGCACGCCCTCTGGGATGTCCTGCACCCCACGCGCATGGGCGAGTCGCCGGCCGAGGTCTGGGACCTGATCGGCCCGCGGGTGCGGCACGTGCACTTCAAGGACGCCGCGCGCGATGGCGGCGGCCGCTGGCGGGCCAAGCCCATCGGCGAGGGCGAGGTGCCCCTGCGGGAGTGCCTGCGCCGGCTGCACGCCGCCGGCCTGGTCCGCAGCGGCCCCGCCGCCGGGGACCGCCGGGTCCGCCGCGCCGAATGGACCGCCACCGGGCGGCGGGAGGCGCGCGCGCTCGACCGTGCCTCCGACGCGCTGGCGCGCGGCGTGCTGGAACCGCTGCCGCCCGCGCCGCGCGCGCGGCTGGTGGCGGCGATGGCCGAGGTCACCCGGCTGCTGCGCGCCGGCGCGGTGACGGTGGCGGTGGAGCCGCCGGGGCCGGAGGCCGAGGCCTGCGTTGCCGCCTATTTCACCGAGCTGGCGGGGCGGGACGCGCGGTTCGACGTCGGGCGGATCCGCAAGCTGGCGCTGGACCGGCTGCATCCCCCGCATGGCGCGCTGGTCATGGCCCGGCTGGACGGCGTGCCGGTCGGTTGCGGGGCGGTCTCGGTGACGAACGGCGCGGCGGAGATCAAGCGCGTCTGGGTGCACCCGGGCGCACGCGGCCTCGGCGTCGGTCGGCGGATGCTGGCGCTGCTGGAAGCCAGCGCCGTCGCGCTCGGGGCCAGGGTGGCGCGGCTGGATACCAACCGCACCCTGACCGAGGCGCGAGCGCTCTACCTGAGCGCGGGATACCACGAGGTGCCGGCGTTCAACGACGAGATGTTCGCCGACCACTGGTTCGAAAAGGCGCTGCCGACGGGCGCGGGCTGAGGTAACGCAATTCCCGCCCGCGCCGGCCCATGCTACCGGGCGGCGAACCAGGAGCCGAACCATGCCGCCACAAGCCGAATGGGCCCGCCAATGGGGCCTCCTGTCGCGCGCCGAACGCGATGCCGCCTACGACAACAGCGCCGCCGTCGCCGACAGCGCGCGCCTCAACGCGGAACGCGAGGCCCGCTCCGCCGCGTTCCGCGCCGCCCATCCCGGCAAGCTCGATCTCGCCTACGGCCCCGCCCCACGCCAGCGCTTCGACCTGTTCCCCGCCGCCGACCCGGCCGCGCCCTGCCTGGTGTTCATCCACGGCGGCTACTGGCAGCGCAACGCGCGCGAGCAATTCGCCTGCCTGATCGAAGGACCGTTCGCCCGCGGCTGGGCTGCCGCCGTGCCGGGCTACACGCTGGCGCCGGATGCCTCGATGACCGAGATCGCTGCCGAGATCACCGCCGCCCTGGACTGGCTGGCCGCCAACGGGCCGGCGCATGGGATCGGCGGACCGATCGTGCTGTCCGGCTGGTCGGCCGGCGGGCATCTCACCGCGCTCGGGCTGCGCCATCCCGCGGTGGTGGCGGGGCTGGCGATTTCGGGCCTGTTCGAACTCGGGCCAATCCGCGACACCGTGCTCAACGACAAGCTGCTGCTGTCGGACGCCGAGATCGCCGCGCTCTCGCCGCTGCGCCTGGCGCCGGTGGCCAAGCCGCTGGCGATCGCCTACGGCACCGCCGAACTGCCGCCGCTGGTGGCCGACAGCCGGGACCTGCACGCGCTTCGCGCCGCCGCCCACGCCCCGGGCGCGCTGGTGCCGGTGGCCGGGGGCAACCATTTCACCATCGTGCTGGAACTGCAAAACCCCGACGGTGTGCTGACCGCGCAGCTGCCCCCGCTGCTGGCGCAGGCCCGCCGTTGACCGCCCAGGAGGATTCGATGCTCGCGCCGATCTATGTCAGCCACGGCTCGCCGATGACAGTGCTGACCGACACGCCCGGCCACCGGTTCATGGCCGGACTCGCCGCCACCATGCCGCGCCCGAAGGCGATCCTGATGGCCTCGGCGCATTGGCTGACCCGCGGCCCGGCGGTGAGCGCGCCGGAGCGCAACGAGACCATCCATGATTTCTACGGCTTCCCGCCGGCGCTCTACGCCTGCCGCTACCCCGCGCCGGGGGCGCCGGAGCTGGCAGCGCGGGTGGTGTCGCTGCTCGAGGCGGCGGGGATGCCGACCGCGGTGGATCCGGCGCGCGGGCTGGATCACGGCGCCTGGGTGCCGCTGCTGCTGGCCTGGCCGGCGGCGGACATCCCGGTCGCGCAGCTGGCGATCCAGCCCCGGCAGGACCCGGCGCATCACCTGAAACTGGGCCGGGCGCTGGCCGCTCTGCCCAACGAGGGGGTGCTGGTGATCGGCTCCGGCAGCTTCACCCATAATCTGGGACGGATCCGGCGCGAGCGGATCGACGTGGCCGACGAGCCGGACGTGGCCGCCTTCGCCGAATGGATGGGCGCCGCTTTGGCCGAGGGGCGGGAAGCAGATCTGCTGGCATACCGCACCCGCGCGCCCGATGCGGCCGAACAGCACCCGACCGATGAGCATCTGCTGCCGCTCTACGTGGCGATGGGCGCGGCCGGACCGGGGGCGCGGGCGGAGCGGCTGCACGCGAGCGCGGATTATGGGGTGCTGCGGATGGATGCGTTCGCGTTCCGGGCGTGAGGCAGAGACGGGTGGCTTTCGGACCGCGGACGCGTTGACTTCGCCCCGGCCCCTCTCCATGGTCCGCCCGCCGCAGCCAGGACCCCACCGCATGACCGACCCGCGCCTTCCCGCCGAGATCGACGCCCTCTGGGATCGCCGCGAGACCCTCTCGCCCGCCACCGCCGGCACCGCCCGCGCCACCGTCGAGGCCGCCCTCGACGCGCTTGATTCCGGCGCCGCCCGGGTGGCCGAACCCACCGCCACCGGCTGGCAGGTCAACCAGTGGCTCAAGAAGGCCGTCCTGCTCTCGTTCCGCCTGACCGACTCCGCCCCCGCCCCGGCCCCGGCGGCGCCCCGGTGTTCGACAAGGTGCCGATGAAATTCGCCGGCTGGGGCGAAAACCGCTTCCGCGAGGCCGGCTTCCGCGCTGTCCCCGGCGCCGTCGTCCGCCGCTCCGCCTACATCGCCCCCGGCGCGGTGCTGATGCCCTGCTTCGTCAACGCCGGCGCCCATGTCGGGCGCAACACCATGGTCGATACCTGGGCCACCGTCGGCTCCTGCGCGCAGATCGGCGCCAACTGCCACCTCTCCGGCGGCGTCGGCATCGGCGGCGTGCTGGAACCGTTGCAGGCGGAACCCGTCATCATCGAGGATGATTGCTTCGTCGGCGCCCGCTCCGAAGTGGCCGAAGGCGTCGTCGTCGAGCGCGGCGCGGTGCTGTCGATGGGCGTGTTCATCGGCGCCTCGACGAAAATCATCGACCGCGCCACCGGCGAAATCCACCAGGGCCGCGTGCCCGCCTACTCGGTGGTGGTCCCCGGCGCCCTGCCCGGCCGCCCGCTGCCGGACGGCAGCCCCGGCCCCGCGCTCTACTGCGCCGTCATCGTCAAGCGGGTCGATGCGCAAACGCGCGCCAAAACCTCCATCAACGAACTGCTCCGCGATTGACCGACCCGCTGCCGCTTGCGCAGGCGCTGATCCGCTGCGCCTCCGTCACCCCCGCGGATGCCGGCGCGCAGGACGTGCTGGCCGCGGCGCTGACCCCGCTCGGCTTCACCGTCACCCGGTTGCGCCGCGGCGAGACGGAAAACCTCTACGCCCGCCGCGGCACCGCCGGCCCGCATCTCTGCTTCGCCGGCCATACCGACGTGGTCCCGCCCGGCGATCCCGCCGCCTGGCGGGACGACCCGTTCGCCGCCACGCTGCGCGACGGCATCCTCTACGGCCGCGGCGCCTGCGACATGAAGGGCGCGATCGCCGCCTTCGTCGCCGCCGTCGCCGACCACCCGCAAGGCCCCGGCTCGATCAGCCTGCTCATCACCGGCGACGAGGAAGGCCCCGCCACCGACGGCACCACCCGGGTGCTGGAGTGGATGGAAGACCATGACGAGCGCCCCGATTTCTGCCTGGTCGGCGAACCCACCTGCCGCGCCGCGCTGGGCGACGTGGTCAAGATCGGCCGCCGCGGCAGCCTCAACGCCCGGCTCACCGTGCTCGGCACCCAGGGCCACGTCGCCTACCCCCACCGCGCCGACAACCCGGCGCACCGGCTGGTGGCGGCACTGGCCGCGCTGACCGCCGCCCCGCTCGACGCCGGCACCCGCTTCTTCGAGCCGTCCTCGTTGCAGATCACCACCATCGACATCGGCAACCCGGCCACCAACGTCATCCCCGCCCAGGCCCGGGCCGGCTTCAACATCCGCTTCAACGACCGCCACAACAGCGAAGCCCTGGGCGCGTGGATCCGCGCCACCCTCGCCCGCCACGCCGAGCGGTTCGAACTCGATCTTTCATGCAGCGGCGAATCCTTCCTCACCGCCCCCGGCCCGGCGGTGGAAACCCTCACCGCCGCCATCGCCCGGGCCACCGGCGTCACCCCGACGCTGGATACCGGCGGGGGCACCTCCGACGCCCGCTTCATCACCCGCCACTGCCCGGTCGCCGAGTTCGGCCTGATCGGCAGCACCATGCACCAGGTAGATGAATGCGTGCCGATCGCCGAGCTGCGCGCGCTCGCCGACGCCTACCGCGCCATCCTGCAAGGCTTCGGCGTGTGACCCCGCGCCGGAAAACCGGCAATATCGCCCGCGGCGTCGCGCTGCTCGCCGTGGGCAGGGCGGAGGGCCTGGAACAATTCGCCGGCACGCCGCAGGCGCTGCTCTCCTCGCTCGCCCCGCTGCTGGCGTTCCCGCTGGTCGGCTTCCTGCTCAGCGCCATCGGCCGGCCGGCGGGCACGCTGCCCGCGCTGGCCGACCTGCTCGGCGCGATCTGCGCCGCTCTCGCCCCGCCCGTGCTGTCATGGGAATTCGCCCGCCGCTGGCAACGCACCGAACTCTGGCTGCGCTACGCCACCGCCCTCAACTGGTGCCAATGGGTGGTGCCCCTGCTGGCCGCGGTGCTGCTCACCCTGGCC
>JBMFXF010000241.1:0-5090 GCA_049964515.1 Acetobacteraceae bacterium
CCTTCGCCCGGCTGCGTCACCCGATGCAGGTGCTGGATGCGCTGGGTCTCGGCGTGTTCGCCGCCGCCGGCGCGCAGAAGGCGCTCGCCTGGGGCATCAACCCGCCGATGGCGGCCATGCTGGGCATGGTCACCGGGATCGGCGGCGGGGTGGTGCGCGATATGCTGTCCGCGCAGGTGCCGGTGGTGCTGCGGGCCGAGATCTACGCGCTGGCCGCGCTGCTGGGGGCTTCGGTGGTGGTGGGCGGCGACGCCGCCGGGCTGGCGCCGGCGCTGACCAACGCGGCGGGGGCGGCGCTGTGCTTCTTCCTGCGCATGATGGCGATCTATCGCGGCTGGAACCTGCCGGCGCCGCGGCGCGGCCAAGCGGGGGAATAGCCGCCGGCGGATGAGACCGACCCCTGGCGCGGCGGCGCCGGCGCCGATACGCTTTCGCCGCAACAACACGGGAAACGTCCATGCCCGACGACCGGCCCTTGCCGCCCGACCCGGTCTGGCAGCCCGAGCTCGACGAACTCGCCGCGCGCGAGGCGCTGGCGCGCGAGATGGGCGGCCCCGAGCGCGTCGCCCGCCAGCACGCCGGCGGGCGGATGACGGTGCGCGAGCGCATCGACGCCCTGCTGGACCCGGGCAGTTTCCACGAGACCGGGGCGATCGCCGGCAAGGCCGAATATGACGCCGAGCAGCGCATCGCCCGCTTCACCCCGGCCAATTGCGTGTTCGGCCGGGGGCGGATCGACGGCCGGCCGGTGATGGTGGCCGGGGACGATTTCACCCTGCGCGGCGGCTCGGCCGATGCCTCGATCAAGGGCAAGCCGAAAATGTCCGAACAGATGGCGGTGCGCTTCCGCCTGCCGCTGATCCGGCTGATCGAGGGCTCGGGCGGCGGCGGATCGGTGAAGACGATCGAGACCACCGGGCGGGCCAATCTGCCGGGCGGGTTGTCGGACGGGTCCTCGTTCGAACTCTGCGTGGAAAGCCTGGCCACGGTGCCGGTGGTGGCGCTGGGGCTGGGCTCGGTCGCGGGGCTCGGCGCGGCGCGGCTGGCGGCCAGCCATTATTCGGTGATGGTGAAGGAGATGTCGGCGGTGTTCGTGGCCGGCCCGCCGGTGGTGGAACGCCTCGGCGAGCCGCGCACCAAGCAGGAGCTGGGGGGCTGGGAGATCCAGACCGGCTGCGGCGCGGTCGATCACGCGGTGGACACCGAGGCCGAAGCCTTCGCCGCCGCCCGGCGCTTCCTGTCCTACCTGCCGAGCTCGATCCACGAGCTGCCGCCGCGGGTGCGCGGCTGGGATCCGCCGGACCGGCGCGATCCGGCGCTGGCCTCGGCGGTGCCGCGCGACAAGCGCCAGCCCTATCACATGCGCCGGATCATCGGCCGGGTGGTGGACCGCGACAGCTTCTTCGAGATCGGCGCCCGCTTCGGCCGGCCGATCATCACCGGGCTGGCGCGGCTGGACGGCTGGCCGGTGGCGCTGCTGGCGGGCGACCCGCTCTATGGCGGCGGCGCCTGGAGCGCGGACGCCTGCCAGAAGATCATCCGCTTCGTCGATCTGGCCGAGACCTTCCACCTGCCGGTGGTGCATCTGGTGGATTGCCCGGGCTTCCAGGTGGGGCTGGCGGCGGAAAGCTCGGCGGTGATCCGCTGGGGGGTGCGGGCGCTGACCGCGATCGACCAGACCACCATCCCCTGGTGCAGCGTCATCATCCGCAACGTGTACGGGGTGGGCGGACTCGGCCACCAGCCGGGCGGGCGGGTGGCGCTGCGCTACGCCTGGCCCTCGGCCAGCTGGGGATCGCTGCCGCTGGAGGGCGGGGTGGAGGCGGCCTATCGGGCCGAGCTCGACGCCGCCCCGGACCCGGCGGCGAAGCTGGCCGAGATCGAGGCGCGGCTCAACGCGCTGCGCTCGCCGTTCCGCTCGGCCGAGGCGTTCTGGGTGGAGGAGATCATCGACCCGCGGGAGACACGGCCGCTGCTGTGCGCGTTCGCCAACCTGGCGGCGCCGCTGCGCACCCCGGGGCCGAGCCGGTTCGGGATGCGGCCGTAGCCGCCGTTCCGGCCCGCACTGGCGCGGCACCCCGTCGGCGGCTATGGTCGGTGCGCCTTGCCCGACCGCCCGAGCGAATCTGAAGCGGCGCGTCCCCGGGGGAGGGCAAGCACACCGGAGACCACCGCTTGACCCGCTTTCGCGCCGCCCTGCTGGCCCTCGCCTGCCTGTTCCCGTGCCTCGCGCTGGTGGCCGCAGCCCCCTCGCCGCGCCCGGCCGCGGTCGCCGCCCCGGGCGGGGTGATCGCCGCCATCCGCGTGGTGGGCAACAAGCGGATCGAGACCTCGACCATCCTGTCCTACATGCTGGTGCGGCCGGGCGATCCGTTCGATCCGTCCGAGCTCGATGAGAGCCTGAAGACGCTCTACGCCACCGGGCTGTTCCGCAGCGTGACCCTGAACCGGGTGGGCGATACGCTGGTGGTGCAGGTGGTGGAATACCCGCTGGTCAACCGGGTGTATTTCGAGGGCAACCACGTGCTCACCGATGCCGAGCTGCGCCAGGTGGTGCAGCTGCGCCCGCGCGCAGTGTTCACCCGCGCCGCCGCCGCCTCCGACCGGCGGCGCATCCTCGGCACCTACGCCGTCAAGGGTTATTACGACGCCACCGTCACCCCCGAGATCATCCGCCTGCCGGAGAACCGGGTGAATGTGGTGTTCGAGATCCACGACGGTCCGTCCACCCTCATCAGCCGCATCAGCTTCACCGGCAACCATGCCTTCAGCGAGAGCCGGCTGGCCGGGGTGATCGACAGCCGCCCGGAACGCTGGTGGGCGTTCCTCTCCACCGCCGATGAGTACAACCCGAATCGGCTGGACCTGGACAAGGAGCTGCTGCGGCGGTTCTACCTCGATCACGGCTATGTCGATTACCGGCTGATCGCGGCGCGGGCCGAGCTGGCGCCCGATCGCAAGGCGTTTTTCCTTACCTTCAGCGTCCATGAAGGCCGGCGCTACCGGGTGGGCAAGATCGTGATCCACTCCGCGCTGAAGGGCATGACCCCGGCCATGCTGGCGGGATCGCTCGAATTCGAGAAAGGCGACTGGTTCGACGCCGACGCCTTCCAGCGCAGCGCGGACAAGATGGAGGAGTTCGTCCGCGCCCATGGCTATGCGTTCGTGGTGGTGAAGCCGGGTCTGACCAAGGACCCGAAGACCCATACCGTGACGCTTTCGTTCAATGTCACCCGCGGGCCGCGGGTCTATATCGAGCGCATCGATATCGTCGGCAACACGCGCACCCGCGACAGCGTGATCCGCCGCCAGTTCCACCTCGCCGAGGGCGACGCGATGAACGCGGATTCGATCCGGCGCACCAAACAGCGGCTGAAGGACCTCAATTATTTTTCGCACTCCTCGATCACGGTCTCGCCGGGGTCGGCGCCGGACAAGGCGGTGCTGACCGCCCATGTGACGGAGAAGGCGACCGGCCAGCTCAGCTTCGGCGGCGGGTATTCCACCGATGTCGGGCCGCTGCTGCAGGCCGGCTTGCAGGAGAGCAACATCATCGGCTCGGGGGTGGACGCCGGCGTCAACGGCACCCTGGCGCAGAAGCAGAGCTCGATCGACTTCAACATCACCGACCCGTATTTCGAGAACCGCGATCTGCTGCTGGGGGCGGATGTCTTCCTGCTGAACTACAACAACCTCGGCACCGCGCCCTATGACGAGCGGCGGATCGGCTTTTCTGTCCGCGCCGGCTATAATTTCACCGATCACGTGTCGCAGGTGTGGAGCTATCAGCTGGTCAGCCGCGACGTGTACAACATCCAGACCGGGTCATCCCCGTTCATCTTCGACGAGGCGGGCTACACCACGCTGTCGCAGATCGGGCAGGTGATCAGCCTCGACTACCGCAACAGCACCATCGAACCCACGCGCGGCGGCATCGTCGCGCTGTCCACCGAATTTGCCGGGCTCGGCGGCAGCGCGCGTTTCCTGCGCACCCGGATCGACGCCGCCTATTACATCCCGCTGCGCCGGCTGCTGGGCAAAGGCTGGTACGTGCGGCTGCGTGGTTCGGTGGGGTATCTGTTCAACCTCGGCCGTCAGGAACAGATCATCGACCGGTTCTTCCTGGGCGGGGACAATCTGCGCGGGTTCCAGTCGGGCGGGGCCGGGCCGCATGATTCCACCACCGGGGATTCGCTCGGCGGGCGGTTCCTGTGGACGGAATCGAATCAGCTCAATTTCCCGCTGCCGGTCTCGCCCGATCTCGACCTCTCGGGACATGTGTTCGCCGATATCGGCGCGCTGAGCCACGCCAGCTTCGAATCCAACTCCTGCCCCACCCAGCCGAACGGCATCTGCCCGCCCATCACCGCCTCCGGCACGCCGCGGGTGGGCATCGGTTTCGGGTTGAGCTGGCGGTCCGGCTTCGGGCTCATCAACATCGACCTGACGCCGTTCGTCGTCAAACAACCCGGCGATCAGACCCAGATTTTCCGCTTTGGCTTCGGAACGAGGTTCTAGTGCTCCATCTTCGCTTCACCACCCGCGCCGTGCTGGCGCTGCTGTTTTCCGCCCTGCTCGCCGCGCCCGCGCTGGCGCAGCAGCACCCGGCCTGGTTCATCCCCGGCCAGCATCCGCCGGCCGTGCCCGGAAGGGTGCGTCCGGCGGCGGCGGAAGCCCATGGGCCCGCCGCCGAGGCCGCCGCTCCGGTGACCCCGCTCGAACTCAAGCTGCCGCCGGCGCCCACGGTGCCGCCGGTGCCGCGCGGCCTGATGCCGCCGGCCGCCGTGCTCGGCGTGCTGTCGGTGCCCGACGTGCTGCACGCCTCCACCGCCTATCAGAAGGCGGACAAGATCCTGAGCGAGCGCCGCCAGCACCTCAACGAGGACGCGCAGAAGGAACAGGCCGAACTGCGCCACCTCGGCCAGCAATTCGCCACCGAGCGGCCGAAGATGACGCCGGCGCAGATCCACGCCCGGGAAGCCGCGCTGCGCAACCGCATCGCCGCCTCGCGCCTGCGGTTCGAGGATCGCGGCCGGATCATCCAGGAGCAGGGGCAGTTCGCCCTGGCCCAGATCCAGCGCACCCTGCAG
>JBMFXF010000242.1:0-5089 GCA_049964515.1 Acetobacteraceae bacterium
GCCGTCGTAGACGCCCTCGGGGAGGTCGGTGATCGCGCGGATCAGCGGCTCGCGGTCACGGGTGCGGCCACCGAAGATGATCGCGTCGACCGGGACACCCTTGGGGTTCTCGTAGTCCGGCGCGATGTTCGGGATGTTGGCCAGCGTGGTGGTGAACCGGCTGTTCGGGCCGATGCTGGCGCGTGCCGACCTGACCGGGTTGCTGGTCCATGGCGGGCAGAGCCGGATCGAATGCGTCGCGGCGCGGCTGACCGCCGCCAACGGGGCGGCGCGGTTGGCGCCGTTCCTGTTCGCCTCCAGCCTGAACACCGTCGATGGCGGCGGCACGCTCGATCTGGGCGCGGAGACGCTGGACCTGACGTTCCGCCCGCAGGCCCGCGCCGGCGGCACCGGCATCGCGGTGCCGGTGCATGTGGGCGGCCGGTTTGCCGCCCCCAGCTACGGGCTCAGCCAGACGGCGGTGGCACGCGCCGGCGTCGGCGCGGCGCTGGCCTTGCTGTCCGGCCAGAAGCTGGCGGTTCCCGCCGGGTTGCGGGCCACCCGGCCGAGTTGCGCGCAGGCGCTGGCCGCGGCGCGGACCGGTGCCGCCATTCCCGCCCCGGCGGCGGCAGCCTCGCCGGCTCCGGCGTCGCCGCCGGTCACCCCCGGCGGCCTGCTGAAGCAATTGTTCCACTGACAGGACGGAGACCGCCATGAGCGACCGACCGCGATTTCTCGATGACCTCGCCGGGGTGGCCGGCGGCGCGCTTTCCGCGCTGGTGGGGCTGCGGGAGGAGGCCGAGGCGTTGGTGCGCGCGCGCATCGACGAGGCGCTGCGCCGGCTGGACCTGGTACGCCGCGACGAGCTGGACGCGGTGCAGGAGCTGGCCGCGCGCGCCCGTGCCGGGCAGGAGGCCGCGGAGGCGCGGCTGGCCGCGCTCGAGGCGCGGGTGGCGGCGCTGGAAGCCGCCGCTGTCGAGTCGCTGCCCGACGAGTCTGTCTGACAACTTGACAAGACGCCGCGCCGGTGGAATCCCCTGCCGCGCCAAGCCAGAATGAGGAACCGTCCCGATGACCGACCGCATCGACGATCAGGCCGCCGAGCAGGTGGCCACGCGCCTGCCCCGCCGGGCAATGGTGAACGGCGTCGCCGCCGGCTCGGCCGCCGCGCTGCTGGCCGCCGCCACTCGCGCCCGGGCCGCGGGCGCCGCCGCCGGCGCGTTCCCCGCGCATCCGCGCTGGAAATTCGTGTTCGTCAACCACGTCACCACCAACCCGTTCTTCGTGCCGACGCAGTACGGCATCCATGACGCCTGCGAACTGCTCGGCTGCGAGTATCAATGGACCGGGTCCGAGACCTCGGACGTGGCGCAGATGGTGAACGCGATGAACACCGCGATCGCCGCCAAGGCGGACGCGATCGCGGTGGCGATCGTCGATCCGCGCGGCTTCGACCGCCCGGTGGCGCGTGCCATGGCGGCGGGGATTCCGGTGTTTTCCTACAACGCCGACGCGCCGCGCGGCAGCCCGAACAAGCGGCTGGCCTATATCGGCCAGGACCTGTTCCTGTCCGGCCAGCAGATGGGCACGAAGATCGTGCAGCTGGTGAAGGCGGGGAAGGTGGCGCTGTTCATCGCCACGCCGGGGCAGCTCAACCTGCAGCCGCGCATCGACGGTGCGATGGACAGCATCAAGAAATCGGGGGCGAAGATCGAGGCGCATATGATCGCCACCGATCCGACCGCCAATGTCTCGCTGTCGAAGATCCGCGCCTATTACCTGGGTAATCAGGACGTGAAGGGGATGTTCGGCACCGGCGGCGGCGATACCATGAACGTCGGCCTGGTGATGCGCCAGTACGACCTGCCGAAGAAGGGCGTCCACGGCGGCGGGTTCGACCTGCTGCCGAAATCGTTGCAGGCGGTCCACGACGGGTATCTGGATTTCGTCATCGACCAGCAGCCCTATCTGCAGGGCTTCTACACGGTCATGGAGATGTTCATGTTCAAGGCCTCGGGCGGGCTGGTCGGTCCGGCCGATATCAACACCGGACTGAAATTCGTCACCAAGGGGTCGGTCAACCCGTATCTCACCACCAAGACCCGTTACGAGGGCAGTTCCGCCGCGCCGCAGATCGTGCCGCGCTCCGGCCCGATCGCGGGCTGAGCCGTTGTCCGCTGCGGCAACCGCAGGCGGCCTGCGCGGCCGCCTGCGCGAATTCCTGCTGCGTCCCGAGGCCAGCGTGATCGTGGTCGCGGTGGTGCTGGTGATCTATTTCCAGTTCGCCAACGTCAACTTCCTGTCGAACGCGAATCTCCAGACGCTGTCGCAGTTCATCGCCACCCCGGTGATCATCGCCTGCGGCGAGATCATGCTGCTGATCTGCCGCGAGATCGACCTGTCGGTGGGCCAGGTGTTCGCGCTGGCGCCGTTCGTGATGGAGCGCGCGCATGACTGGGGCCTGCCGGTGCCGCTGGCGATGGCGGTGGCGCTCGCGGTCTCCGGCGGGGTGGGATTCGTGATCGGGCTCATCACGCTCCGACTGCGGGTGCCCTCGTTCATCACCACGCTCGGGATGCTGTTCCTCATCACCGGGCTCACCCTCACCATCTCGCGCGGGTTCCCGGCCGACACGCCGGGCGGGAAGCTGCTGACCAACCTGATGGGCAACTGGGGCTACGCCGAGATCTGCTGGGCGTTCGCGGTGGTGGCGCTGATGCATATCGTGCTGCGTCACACAAGGTGGGGGCTGCACACCATCGCCACCGGCGGCAACGCCATCGCCGCGGCCGAGGCGGGGATCGACATCGATCGCATCCGCATGGGCAATTTCATCCTCACCAGCACGCTGGGCGGCTTTGCCGGGCTGCTGGAGGCGTTCCGCATCGGCAGCACAGACCCGCTGGCGGGCGGGTCGAACATCATGTTCCTCGGGGTCGCCTCGGGGGTGATCGGCGGCACCGCCATCGCCGGCGGAGCGGGGACCATCATCGGCGGGCTGGTGGGCGGGATCGTGCTGGGGGTGTTGCAGGACGGGTTCACCCTGCAGGGGATCAACGCCTTCACCTTCGACATCATCATCGGCGCGGCGATCCTGCTGGCGATGGTGGCCAATATCCATCTGGCGCGGCTGCGCGGCGGGGCGCGATGAGCACCGAGGCGCTGCGGGCCGAGCGGATCGTCAAGAGCTTCGACCATGTCACCGCTCTGGCCGGGGTCTCGATGCATGTCGCGCGCGGGGAGATGCTGGGCATCCTCGGCGATAACGGGGCCGGCAAATCCACCCTGATGAAGATCCTGACCGGGTTCCACCAGCCGAGTTCGGGGCAGGTCTTCGTGAACGGCGCGCCGGTGACGCTCGCCTCGGTCGATCGCGCCCGCGCACTCGGGATCGAGTGCGTCTATCAGGACCTGGCGCTGATCAACGGGCTGTCGATCTATCACAATCTGTTCCTCAACCGGGAGCTGCTGCGGCCGGGGCCGTTCCGCCTGCTGGATCATCGCGCCATGCGGGAGCGCGCGCGGGCGGCGCTGGACGATATCGGGGTGAACATTCCCTCGGTGGATCTCGAGGTCGGGCAGCTTTCCGGCGGGCAGCGGCAGGCGATCGCGGTGGCCCGCGCGGTGGCCTCCGACGCGCGCATCCTGCTGCTGGACGAACCGCTGGCGGCGATGGGGGCGCGGGAGGCCGGGCTCATCATCGACCTGATCGAGCGGCTGAAGGCGCGCGGCGACATCGCGATCGTGATGATCGCGCATAACTACGCGCAGACGCTGGAGATCTGCGACCGGGTGATGCTGATGCAGCACGGGGAGGTGACTTACGAAAGCCGTGCCGCCGAGACCTCCGCAGCGGAGCTGCTTGAGATCGTGCGGCGGGAATATCGCGCCGCGCGGGCCGGCTAGCCGCCGCGGGCCAGCGGGATCGGGCGGGCCCGGTATGCGGCCAGCCCGCGGCCGGGGGGCGCCACCCCGCCCGGCGGCGCGGCGCGCAGGATGCGATACCCTCCCCGCGCCGGCGGTGGCGCGAGGGTCATGGGCATGACCGGGGCGAACGGGGTCATCGGGGCGATCGCCGCAAGCTGCGGCCCCGGGGCGGTGTGCGGCCCGCCGAGTCCGGCCCAGGCCTGCATCACCCGCGCGCGGTAGGGGCCGGCCAGCGCCGGGGTCTGCGAGTGATAGGCCGCCGCCGCCTCGGTCCAGTCATGGGTCTGGGCGAACAGGCGGCGCAGGAATCCGGCCGCCCAGGCGGCGTTGGCCGCGGGATCGAACGCTTGCGCGAGGGAGGTGAAAGCGTGCGGGTGGTGCATCAGGTTCACCTGCAGGCAGCCGACGTCGATCGAGCGCATTCCGCCGGCGCGGGCGGTGCGCACCGCCGCGATGGCCGCCGCCTTGGAGGCGAAGAAACGGCCGCTGCCGTTGAAATCGACGCTCCAGGGCCAGGGCAGCGGGCCGGCTTGGCCGGCGATCTGCCGCCCGCTCTCCACCAGGCCGATCGCTTGCAGCAGCCCGGGCGGGATGCCAAGGGCCCGCTCCGCCGCGGCGATGGCGGCGCGGCAGGCAAGCGCCGGAGCGGCATCGGCGAGCGGGGCCGGATGCGGGTCGGGCAGGGCAGGGGCGTCCCAGAACGGGCCGGAGGGCACCGGCCCGACCGGCGGGCGGGAGAGGATTTCCCCGTCAAGACTGGCCCGTGCCACGGAGGGGGGCAGTAGCAGGACCCCGAGGATCGGCAGAAACCGGCGCATTCTTCGGGTGTTAGCGGGGATTTCTTAACAATTCCCTACCCTCGGGCTGTGCAATGCTGCGATGCAAAATAATGCTTGCATCGCCGGCCGGGTATCCCTAAATTGTGCGTCGCAGCAAATGCGGCTTCGGCCGCGCTGGCTGCTTTCTTGGACGTTTCCTCCCTAAACTTGGCGGGGCCACAAGCCCCGCCATTTTTTTGTCTTGCGTCCGGACGTGGCCGGGTCTGATCGGGCGTGGTATGGGAGACGGGAAGGCCAGGGGGGCGCTGCCCCCCTGGACCCCCCTCCCGCTCCGAACCAGACTGATGGCGGTCCAGGGGGCCATCCCCCTGGCGGGGGTCCAGGGGGCAGCGCCCCCTGGCCTT
>JBMFXF010000243.1:0-5087 GCA_049964515.1 Acetobacteraceae bacterium
CAGCCTGCACCCCGATTTCGCCGCCGGCCATGCGCTCCGGCGGGAGCGATCCTGCCTGCCGCTGGCCGACGCGCCGGAGGTGGTGGAGCCGCTGTGGCGCGGCCTTGCCGTCCGGGCCGAGGCGATGGGCTGGCGGGTGCCGGTTCCGCCGCCACCCGGCGACCCTGCGGAACTGCGGCTGCGGGTCGGCGGCCGGGTTCTGGCCGCGATCGCGCGGTCGGGGGAGGCGCATATGTTCCTGCTGCCGGCTGGTACTCGCGAGGTGCGGCTGGTCTCGCCCAGCGCCATCCCCGCCGACCTCCGCCCCTGGCTGATCGACGAGCGCCGGCTCGGCGTGATGCTGTCCGGCATCGCCCTGCACGGGGCGGGGCCGCCGGCGCCCGCGCTCGACGATCCGGCGCTGATCGAGGGCTGGTGGGCGCCCGAGTGGCACGCCGGCGCGCTGCGCCGCTGGACCGACGGGGATGCGCGTCTGCCATTGCCGCCGCGGGTCGGTGCGACCCTGCTGGCGATCGGCGTGGCCGGTGCCGCCGCCGCGCCGGCGGCGGGTGCGGCGCGGCGTGCGGTCGCCTGAACCGCCCGGCCCTGCCATGAACGCCTGGGCCGACCGGCTGCCCGCGCTGGAGGCGATGGCCCGCTGCCAGTTGTTTTTCGTCGGCGGCGCGCCCCGGTCGGGCACCACCTGGGTGCAGCTGCTGCTGGACGCGCATCCCGAGATCAGTTGCCGGGGCGAGGCGCTGTTCCCGCAGGCCCTGGCCGCGCCGCTGGACCTGCTGGCGGCGCAATGGGCGCGCGCGGTGGCCGAGAAGAACGCCACCGTCTTCCGTGACATCGGCGGTTATCCGGCGCTGCCGGAGGGGCTGGCGGATCTGCTGTTGGGCACCGCCGTGCTCGCCGCCCTCGCCGCGCAGGCGGCGGGGAAGCATCCGCGGGCGGTGGGGGAGAAGACCCCGGAGAATGTGTTTCTGTTTCCCCGCCTGGCGCGGCTGTTCCCGGGCGCGCGGTTCATCGGCGTGGCGCGGGACCCGCGCGACGTGCTGGCCTCGGCCTGGCGGTTCTTTCCCCGCCAGGCGGGGGAGAGCCAGGAGGCGTTCGTGGCCCGCGCGCTGCCCTCGCTGGACCAGGGGGCGCGGGCGATGCTGGCGCTGAAGGAGTCGGGAGCCGGGTGCGTCGTGACCTACGAGCAGCTGTCGGCGGACCCCGAGGCGGCCTTCGCCGGGCTGTGCCGGTACCTCGGGGTGGCGGACGATGCGGCGGTCGTGGGCGCGTGCGTGGGGCAGTGCCGGTTCGAGGCGCTTGCCGGCCGGCCGGCGTCCGCGGCGGCGGGCGAACGGGTTTTCCTGGGTGGCGGGGTGGTGGGGGGATGGCGGCGAACCCTCTCGGGTGCGTCGGCGGAGCGGATCGTCGCGGCTTTGGGATGGAGCTTCCCGGCGTTCGGCTGGGCGGTGTGAGGCAGGCGGCCCGCGCGGGCGGACCGGCCGCGGCGGGGCGGGCAGCCCTGGGGGTCCGCCTCGAGACCCTGTTGTTCCCCCGCGATGGCATGGCGAGACGTGTGGGCACGGACGATGCAGGCGCTCTGGCGCTGAACCCGGGGAACCGCATCGGCCTGAAGGAGCAGCGGGTGCGAACCCGGCTTGCATTCCTGCGCCGGCCATCAGCGCGCGGAATGCTGTGCAGCTCATGCGGGGGGGGAGGGAGCAGAGGCCAGAAAAAACAACGCGGTGGAAAGCTTGGGAATAGCAACTTTAGCGCTTCCACGGGATATAAAAGGAACATAATCGCCCCCCGATTCTCACGCGCGCTCACGATGCCACGACGATTCTTTCTTGACCCCGGGCACACAGATAAGTTAACATACGCCCAATGGTATAATTTTTGATACCAACCGGAGGCGATGGGTTATGGCCGAGGACAGCTGGCTCTCCGATATCCCTGGTCTCTGGTCCGACCCCGCGGATTGGGGAACGGGCGCGGTGCCCACCGCCGCGGACTCGGTGCTGATCGGCGCGCCGAGTCCGGTCGGGGGGTATCAGATCACCGTCAATGCCGGAGCGGTGGCGCAGGCGGTGACGCTGGCCTCGGGGAGTGCCGAGCTTTCGGTCACCAACACGCTGACCGTGGGATCGACCCTGTCGCTGGATGCCGGGGTGGTGTCCCTGGCGGGCGGAGGCGTGATCGCGGGCGGCACCCTGGCCATGAACGGTGGGGTGCTGTCGGTGGACAGCAACGGCGCCAACGCGCTCGATGGCGTGAGGGTGCTGGGCGGGCTCGCGATCACCGGCGGGGATCTCCAGCTGACCGGAGGCAGCTCGCTTTCGGGTCCCGTTTCGGTGAACGGCGCCTCGCTGGAGCTCAACGGGGAGGCTGGCCTTGCCACCGATGTCAGCCTGAGCGGCGGGAATCTCTATTTCACCAACCCGCAGCAGACGGCGTCGGGGCCGATTGCCGGGACCGGGACCGACACCATCGTGGCCACCGGCAGCACGGTGATCGCCGGAACCACCTTCGCCGCGGGCACGGTGTTCGATCAGGCCTGGACGGTGGCGATCGGCGGCACCACCGAACCGGCGGTGGCACTGACCGGGGGCGCGCTTTTTCCCCAATGGCAGGCGGACAGCGCGGCTTCGTCCTGGATCGGGGTGCAGAACGTCGTCCATCAGCCGAATCTTCCTTATAGTTTCACAACGACATTCAGCTATTCCGGCAATCTGGCAACCGCGTTGCTGGCCGGCATGTGGTATGTCGATGACGGCGCGAATCTGCTGCTGAACGGGCAGACCATCGCCAGCGGGTTCCGCACCTATAGTGGCGAGATGGTGTTGCTGAACGCGGCGGATGGTCTGATCGTCGGGACCAATACGCTGACCGTGCAGATGACCTACGTGGATAACAATTACGAGGGCACCCGCTTCGGCCTGATCGCGCCGCAGACCATTGCCGCCGCGGCGGTGGTCTCCGGCACCGGTTCGGTGGGCGACAATGCGAACGGGCACGGGCCGACGGTGCTGGATAATTTCGGCACCATCCTGGCGAATGTTGCGGCCGGCGTGCTGACCGTCGATCCGGCGGTGTTCCTCAACGACGGCACGCTGGCCGCAGCGGGCGGCGGCGTGCTGGCGGTGGATTACAGCCAGGGCGGCAGCCTGTGGATCAACCAGGCCGACGGGCTGGCGAGCGAAACGAACGCGACCCTTGAGTTCGGCGGCGCCTTCACCAACGCCGGGTCGATCTCCGCCAGCGGCGGGGCGTTGCTGCTGGGCAACGGAAACAGCTGGAGCAACCTCGGCACCATCACCGCCACCAACGCGGCGGTGACCCTGGGCGGCACCGTGACCACCGCCGGGGTCGGCGTGTTGCAGCGGAGCGGCGGGTCGGTGTCGCTGGACGGGACGCTGGTCAACACCGGGGCCACGCTCGATACCACCGGCGGCACCTTCGCCGGGCTGACCCTGTCCGGCGGGACCATCGTCGGCGGCACGGTGATTTCCAGCCCTGGCCTTTCGGGGCTGCAGGAAACCTATAACGCCGCCAACGCGCTGGTGGATGTGGCGGTGACGGGCGGGCTTTCGGTCGATGGCGGCCAGCTGCGACTGGCCGGGGGTAGCTCGCTCTCCGGGCCGAGCCAGATCGTCGATGGCGGGATTTTGGAAATCAACGGGGAGGCTGGCCTCGCCGCCGATGTCAGCCTGAACAATGGCTTTCTGGCTTTTGCCAACCCGCAGCAGACGGCGTCGGGGCCGATTGCCGGGACCGGGACCGACACCATCGTGGCCACCGGCAGCACGGTGATCGCCGGAACCACCTTCGCCGCGGGCACGGTGTTCGATCAGGCCTGGACGGTGGCGATCGGCGGCACCACCGAACCGGCGGTGGCACTGACCGGGGGCGCGCTTTTTCCCCAATGGCAGGCGGACAGCGCGGCTTCGTCCTGGATCGGGGTGCAGAACGTCGTCCATCAGCCGAATCTTCCTTATAGTTTCACAACGACATTCAGCTATTCCGGCAATCTGGCAACCGCGTTGCTGGCCGGCATGTGGTATGTCGATGACGGCGCGAATCTGCTGCTGAACGGGCAGACCATCGCCAGCGGGTTCCGCACCTATAGTGGCGAGATGGTGTTGCTGAACGCGGCGGATGGTCTGATCGTCGGGACCAATACGCTGACCGTGCAGATGACCTACGTGGATAACAATTACGAGGGCACCCGCTTCGGCCTGATCGCGCCGCAGACCATTGCCGCCGCGGCGGTGGTCTCCGGCACCGGTTCGGTGGGCGACAATGCGAACGGGCACGGGCCGACGGTGCTGGATAATTTCGGCACCATCCTGGCGAATGTTGCGGCCGGCGTGCTGACCGTCGATCCGGCGGTGTTCCTCAACGACGGCACGCTGGCCGCAGCGGGCGGCGGCGTGCTGGCGGTGGATTACAGCCAGGGCGGCAGCCTGTGGATCAACCAGGCCGACGGGCTGGCGAGCGAAACGAACGCGACCCTTGAGTTCGGCGGCGCCTTCACCAACGCCGGGTCGATCTCCGCCAGCGGCGGGGCGTTGCTGCTGGGCAACGGAAACAGCTGGAGCAACCTCGGCACCATCACCGCCACCAACGCGGCGGTGACCCTGGGCGGCACCGTGACCACCGCCGGGGTCGGCGTGTTGCAGCGGAGCGGCGGGTCGGTGTCGCTGGACGGGACGCTGGTCAACACCGGGGCCACGCTCGATACCACCGGCGGCACCTTCGCCGGGCTGACCCTGTCCGGCGGGACCATCGTCGGCGGCACGGTGATTTCCAGCCCTGGCCTTTCGGGGCTGCAGGAAACCTATAACGCCGCCAACGCGCTGGTGGATGTGGCGGTGACGGGCGGGCTTTCGGTCGATGGCGGCCAGCTGCGACTGGCCGGGGGTAGCTCGCTCTCCGGGCCGAGCCAGATCGTCGATGGCGGGATTTTGGAAATCAACGGGGAGGCTGGCCTCGCCGCCGATGTCAGCCTGAACAATGGCTTTCTGGCTTTTGCCAACCCGCAGCAGACGGCGTCGGGGCCGATTGCCGGGACCGGGACCGACACCATCGTGGCCACCGGCAGCACGGTG
>JBMFXF010000244.1:0-5060 GCA_049964515.1 Acetobacteraceae bacterium
CGCCGACAGCCGCCGGTCCCGGGTCCACAGACGCGCGTCCGGCGTCAGCCGCGTCGCCGCCAGCAGATGCGCGTCCAGGTAGCCGATGCCGCGCCCGGCCAACCCCGCGCGATCGATGAAACCCAGCATTTCCGCTTCGGTCGCCACCACCGCGCGTGGCAGCGCGGCCAGCAGTTCCAGAATCTCGGACCGCTGGCGCAGGGTGCCGAGCGCGAGCTCGCCGATCACGAACGGATGCGTCAGCACCTCGGTCCGCAGCAACGCCCGGACCAGCTCCGGGACCCCCGATCGCAGGTGATCGACCCAGATCGCGGTATCGACCAGGATCACGCCGCCGGCGCGTCGCCGCGCGGCGGGACCGTCAGCTTGGGCTCGCTGCCGCCAAGCCGGGCGAGCCGACGGGCGCTTTCGCGCGCGATCAGCGCGGCCAGAGCCTCGCGCACCAGGGCGGATTTCTCGGTCACGCCGGTAAGCGCCTGGGCGGTCCGAACTGCACTGTCATCGAGGGCGAGCGTGGTACGCATGGTCGGGCATCCGTTCAAATGCACGAATATCCGCATCACTTGATGCGCCGTCAAGTGCCTCACTCAATCAGACGCGCGGCGCTTCCGCCAGCAGGCAGAGTTCCTCGAACAGCACGGAGGCGCCGTTGAACGCGGTCAGCGTGCCGTGATCGAACGGCGGCGCCACCTCCACCAGGTCGGCGCCGACGAAGCTCAGCCCGCGCAGCGCGCGCAGCAGCCGCAGCGCCTCGCGCATGGTGATGCCGCCCGCCTCCGGGGTGCCGGTGCCGGGCGCCTCCGCCGGGTCCAGGCTGTCGATGTCGAACGAGAGATAGGTGGGGCCCTGCCCCACCACCCGGCGCGCTTCCGCGGCCACCGCCTGCCAGCCGAGGTCGGCGAATTCGTCGATCCCGATCACCCGCATCCCCGACTGCGTGGAGAACGCCCACAGGGCCGGATCGTTCGTGGTGCCGCGGATGCCGATCTGCACGCTGCGATGCGGGTCCAGCACGCCGGCTTCCACCGCGCGACGGAACGGGGCGCCGTGGTGGAAGCGCGAACCCAGGTAATCGTCGCCGGTGTCGCAATGGGCGTCGATATGGATCATCCCCACCGGCCGCGCGGCCCCGAGCGCGCGCAGGATGGGAAAACTGATCGAATGATCGCCGCCGACCGAAAGCGGGATCACCCCGGCGGCGGCGACCCCCTGGTAGAACGCGGCGATTTCCTCGAGCGCGTCCTCCAGCGCATAGGGCCGCTCGATCCAGCAATCCCCGAGGTCGCACACCCGGGTTGCGGCAAACGGAGCGACGCCGGTGGCGGCGTTGATCCGGCGCAGCAGGGTGGATTGCTCGCGCACCGCCCGCGGCCCATGGCGGGCGCCGGAGCGATGGGTCACGCCGCCGTCGAACGGCACCCCGATGACGCCGATCCCGACCCCGTCGAGGCGGTCGGCCACGGGGGCGCGGAAAAAGCTGGCGATGCCGGTGTGCCGCGGCTGCGCCTGCGGATCGGCGAGATCGGGATAGTGCCGGGGGGGCTTGAGCATGGCCCCCTCATAGCACGCCGTTCAGTGGACCAGCAGCGGGATCATGTCGTGCTGGACGATCGCGGCCAGCGCGGTGGGCTGGTCCGGGGTCAACGCCATCGGCGTGCCGTCGGCGGCGTGGATGGCGAAGCGCGGCGCCCCATCCACGATCACCGGACGGACATAGGCGATCTGCGACAGGCCGAGCCCGGCGAGCTGGGTCTCGGTCAGGTGGCGGATATCCACGTAGCCGCCCCTGGGGGCTTCGGTGGCGGTGGGGGTTTCATCGGTCATCTTGGTGGCTCCTGTCGGGTCCCGCATCGCGGCGCCCGGGTTGGCCGGACGTTTCAGTCCCGGCTGGCGGTGGAATCGACCACCCGGGCGGCACCGTTGGCGGCGGGGCGGGTGATCGGGATGGTCCGCACTTTCGCTTCCGGCTGCGGACGGGCCAGATCGACATGCAGCAGCCCGTTGTCCAGCCAGGCGCCGGTGACCTCGATCCCCTCGGCCATCACGAAGGCGCGCTGGAACTGGCGCGCGGCGATGCCGCGATGGAGGAAGATGCGCTCGGCGCTGTCGTCGGTCTGCCGGCCGCGGATCACCAGCTGGTTGTCTTCCTGGGTGATCTGCAGGTCGTTCATGGTGAACCCGGCGACCGCCAGGGTGATGCGCAGGCCGTTGGGACCGATCTGCTCGATGTTGTACGGGGGATACCCGTCCGAGGAGGTCTTGGCGGCGCGCTCGAGGATCTGTTCGAGATGATCGAACCCCAGGAACAGCGGCGAGGTGAAGACGCGGGTGGTCACGGCAGGGCTCCCTCTGGTTGAGCGAAGCGGGGTCCGGAACCCGGCGGGCGGCATTCCGACCGCACCGAATCTGGCGCGTCGCTACGAAATTGCAAGGGCTGCCAGCAGGGCGGCGAAATCCTCCGGCGGCGGGGTTTCGAAGCGCAGCGCGGCGCCGCTGACCGGGTGGGTGAAACCCAGGCTGGCGGCGTGCAGGGCCTGGCGCGGGAAATCCAGCAGCCGGCCGCGCAGCGGTTCGGCCAGCCCCCGGGCCGCGGCCGGCACCCGGCGCAGATAGACCGGATCCCCCACCAGCGGGTGGCCGCGCGCGGCCAGATGCACCCGGATCTGATGCGTCCGGCCGGTGGCCAGCCGGCATTCCAGCAGGCTTACCGACCCGGCGAAGGCGCCGAGGGTGCGGTAGCGGGTCAACGCCTCCCGCCCGCCGCCATGCGGGCGCAGCGCCATCCGCTTGCGATCGCGCGGATCACGCCCGATCGCGCCCTCGATCTCGCCCGCCGCCGGCACCGGCAGGCCCCAGGCCAGGGCGAGATAGCGGCGCTCGGCGTTGCGGGTGGCGAAGGCCGCCACCAGCCCGGCCATGGCGCGCTCGGTCTTGGCTGCGACCATGACCCCCGAGGTGTCCTTGTCCAGCCGATGGACGATCCCCGGGCGCTGCTCCCCGCCCACCGCCAGCTCCGGCCCGCAATGGGCGATCAGCGCGTTGACCAGAGTGCCATCCGGATTGCCCGGCGCCGGATGGACCACCAGCCCGGCCGGCTTGTCGATCACGATCAGCTCGCGGTCCTCGAAAAGAATGGTGAGCGGGATCGCCTGCCCCGCCGGCCGCGCCAGGACCGGCGCGGGAAGGGTGACGGCATAGAGGCTGCCCGGGCGCGGCCGTGCCGCCGGGTCGGTGACGGGGGCTCCGTCGGCGGTGACCGCGCCCGCCGCCAGCAGCGCCTGGATGCGCGCGCGGGACAGCGCGGGGAAGCGCGCCGCCAGGAACCGGTCCAGCCGGTTGGCGGCGTCGGCGGGCGTGGCCTCGGCGCGAAGCGGCTTGTCGGGCATGGCGGTTGCGGATACCCCGGCGCCGGTTGCAAGGCGAGAGCGCGGATGCGGTGGCTGATGGCGGTGACGATCGGGATGGGGGTGCTGATCCTGATCGGCACCACGGTGCTGGTGGTGACCATCATCCGCCGCGCCAGCGCCCCGGCCGCCCCCGGACCCGCCTATGCGCGGGTATTGCCGGCGCCGCCGGGCACAAGGCTGGTTGGGGTGGCGGGCGCCGGCGGGCGGATCGCGGTGGCGCTGCACGGCGGTGGGCCGGATCGGCTGGTGCTGATCGACCCGCGCGACGGGCGGGTGGTCGGGCGGGTAGCGCTGGGCGCGGCTACGCGCTGATCGCAGCCAGCGCGGCGTCGAGCCCGGCGAAGGCGCGCTCCCGCCCGCGCGGGTCGCGCGCGCACAGCTGCTCAGCCCCGCGCCAGAGCAGCCAGCACCCCCCGCGCGGCGGGGTGAGCGCCAGGACTTCCTCGTAATCCTCCCCGGGCGTGCCATGATCCAGCAGGATCGCCAGCCGCCAGCCGCGCCTTGCCGCCACCCGCCGGGCGGTTTCGAGCTCGGCCAGCGGGAACGCATACCCCGCCGGGCGCGGCGGGGAGGCGACGGGGTGGATCATCGATGGGAATCCAGGAACAGACGCGGGCAGGATGCCAGTGCCTGATGCTCGCCGCCGACCCAGATGGCAACCCCGGTCATGGCGCGGGGCCGCTGGCCACGCCGGCCAGCAGCTGGCGCAGAACGTCCAGCAGTACCGCCGGATCGGCGGTGACGACCGGCCAGGCCAGTTCCGGTGCCTCCGCGCGGTCCACCGCGGCCATCGACCAGGCCGGAAACAGGCGCGCCTCCGCCGGGCCGGCCTCCAGCACCGTGACGTCGCCGTGGCGGGGATCGTTCTGGATCCGCTCAAACGCGGCGCTGACCGCCGGCAGGCTGCCTTCCAGCACCTGCGCGAATCCGTCCGGCGCGTGCAGCAACACGCCGGTGATGCCCACCGCCGCGTTGTTGGTCCGCGCCGCCGCCAGGATGGAGGCCAGCATCGCCGCATCGCCGCCGATCCGGCTGCGGCTGGCGTAGATCAGGCGGAACAAGCCGGTTCCGGGCATGAAGGGGCCAACTCCGATGGTGCGAACCGGGCGATCACATCGCCCAGCCCCTCGGCCGGGGTGGGGCGGCCGAACAGATACCCCTGCACCTCCTGGCAGCCCTCGTTGCGGACGGCGTCCAGCTGCTCGATCGTTTCCACCCCCTCGGCGATGGTCCGCATCCCCAGGCTGGCGCCCAGTCCGGCGATGGCGCGCACGATCGCCCGCCCTTCCGCCATGCCGCGCCCGCCGGAGACGAAACTGCGGTCGATCTTGATCTTGTCGAACGGAAAACTCTGCAACCGGGTCAGCGAGGAATACCCGGTGCCGAAATCGTCCATGGCGATCCGCACCCCCTGGTCGCGCAGCTGGCGCAGGGTGGCCAAGGTGGTGTCCGGGTTGGTCAGCAGCGCGCTTTCCGTCACCTCGATCTCGAGCCGATGCGGGGCCAAGCCGGAATGGCGCAGCGCCTCCCCCACCGCGGCCAGCAGATCGCCCTGCTCGAACTGCAGCGCCGAGACATTGACCCCCACGAACAGCGAGTCCGGCCAGCGCATCGCCTCCCGGCACGCGCTCATCAGCACCCAGGCGCCGATCG
>JBMFXF010000245.1:0-5040 GCA_049964515.1 Acetobacteraceae bacterium
CATGTCCTCGATCATGCGCCGGCGCAGGGGGCTTATCTCGGTCATCGGGGGTCTCCCGTTCCAGGGTTGGGGTGCAGCACCCAAACCTTGGCAGACCACCCAGCCCACGCAGACCACCCCGACCAATGGGGCCGCAACTACCGCGTTAGCGGTTTAGTTCAATCGTCCCTCGAAGCGGTCGGCGTCCAGCAGGCCCATGAAGAGCTGGAAATCCGCCTCCTTGCCGTTGTGCGGGGTCGCCGACATCAGCAGCAGGTTGCGGGTGCGGGTGCCGAGCAGACGGCCGAGCTTGTAGCGTTGGGTTTCCTTGACCTCGCCGCCGAAATAGGAGGCGGACATGCGGTGCGCCTCGTCGCAGATGACAAGATCCCATTCGGGTGCGGCGATGAGCTTGGCCTTCAGCTCGTCGGACCGCGCCGCCATGTCGAGCCGCATGATGAGGCGGTTGCGCTCGGCGAAGGGGTTGCCGGTGACCGATGCCTCGATCTGGTCGCGCGTCAGCGCCTCGAAGCGGAGGCCGAATTTCTCCGCGAGTTCGTCCTGCCACTGCTCGACCAGGTTGCCGGGGGTGACGATCAGGCAGCGGTCAAGGTCGCCGCGGATCAGCAGCTCCTTGATCAGCAGGCCGGCCATGATGGTCTTGCCGGCGCCGGGATCGTCGGCGAGCAGGAAGCGCAAGGGTTGGCGCGGCAGCATCTCGCCATAGACGGCGGTGATCTGGTGCGGCAGGGCGTCGATCTGGGAGGCGGTGACGGCCAGATAGGGGTCGAAGAGATGGGCGAGGCGGATGCGGTAGGCTTCGGACGCCAACCGCAGCAGCGCGCCGTCGGCGTCGAAGCCGTAGGCGCGTCCGGCCTCGACCAGGTCGAATGCGCTTTCCTCGCCGCGATAGACTAGGCGCTCGACGATCCTGCCGTTGACCCGGAGGACGAGATTGAGCGCGTCGGCGCCGAAGCGCGTGACCTGCACGATTTCGGCGGTGCCGCCGCTATCGAGGCCGCGGAGCCGGGCGCCGGGGTTGATGTCGTCGAAGGCGATCATGGGGCAATTTATAGCGCATCTCTGTCAAATCGTAGCTGCCCAATGTCGGGCGCCTTCGGACTGGGAAGCTACGGGCGCCCTCCATTCGTGAGCAGTAATGAGGATCCGCTGACGGCCGTTCCGGCGAGCAGCACCCGCCGGCTGTTGGCGCAGGCGGTGGAGGCGGACGCCGGGGCGCTCCCGGCCATGATGAAGGGGGAGCGGTTGCCGAACCCACGCGAACGTCTGGTGCGGCACGGACGCGGGCCGGCGCGAATGATCCGAACGGGGATTGGCCGATCGCAATGCGGTGCGGGCCGCTACGCGACCGGGGGCACCCGCAAGGAGGGTGAGCGTCTCCGCTGCGCATCGGCGATCGCGCAACTGCGGGACCAGCGGGAGGTGGACTACAAGCGCGCCGGCTGGGTATTTCGTTCGTCCGTCCGATCCTCAATCCTGCTTGCGCGGCGCCCGCACGGTCGGCTGGCGTGGCTTGCGCTGTTTCGATGACAGCCCCCGCTTGCCCAGCCGCGGCTCGTGCTGGCGTGGCGGTGCGGCCTTCGTCTTGGGTGGCGCGGGGGCGGGTGGCTGGTCGCGCCGTGCGCGGGGCTTGGCCGCAGGTTGTTGTGCGCCTTTGGCGGCGCGCCGGACCGCGGGCCCGTCCATGGCATCGTCAAGGGTCGGTGGAGTCTTGCCGCGGCCGGGCTTCCGAACCTGGCCCGGCGCCGCCTCCGCCGGCGTCGCGCGCCCGGAGCGCGGACCCCTTGGCGCGCGGCCGGCCTTCCGCACCGCCGCGGCCCCGCCGCCCTTCGTCTCCTCCCGGTCCTCGGTCGCGGCGATATCGAGGTCAAAGATCGCGGCCAGGTCATCGGCCGCGAGCACCCGGCCCGGCGCCGGCGCCTGTTTCGACGCCGGCAGCGCCTCGCCGATCCCGGCCACCAGATCGCCCGCGTCCACCGCGCGCAAGCGAAACAGCAGCTCCGGTTTCGCGTCGAGTCGTGCGCCGATCCCGTAGAGCACCGCCGCCACATGCTTGCACAGGGTCGCATGGTCCGGGCAGCTACAGGTGAAACGGATCTCCGACGGTTTCGGGAACAGGCCGCCGCCCTGCCGGCACAGGCGTTCCATCACGCCTTTGGAAAAGCGCCCCTGCAGCAATTCCACCAGCGAACCGATCCCGCCCGCGCACTCCGCGCAGATCGCCCGCCACGCCGCCGGCGCCACCGCGCCGATGGCCGCCGTGACGCGATAGATCTCCGAGCCGCTGACCAGGGCCCGCACCTCGCGCGGCGCGACCTGCAGATCGACCACCGAGCCGTTGCGGACATAGGTGCGCCCGCGCGGCAGGCGGTTTTCGTAGTCGCTGTAGGATTCGAGGTTGTCGCACCAGGCCTTGCCCCAGAAGGTGGTGGCGATGGCGCGACCGGCGATCTGCACCGGCGTCACCGCCTGACCCTTCTTGCGCAGTTTTTCCATCTCCCGCGCCGCCTTCTGCCGCCGCTCCGCAACCGGAACGTAGCGCGGCCAGCCGCCATAAAATCGCGCCATGACGCTCAGTCCTTCATCGTGGCATGGAGGTCGAGTGCAACCAGCCGCAGCAGCTCGCGGTCGTTCATCGCCGTCAGATCGATCTCCCCGCCGCCGGACAGCAGGTCCGCGGACAGCGCGCGCTTCGATTCGATCAGCGCGTCGATCCGCTCCTCCACGGTGCCGCGGCAGAGGAATTTATGCACCAGCACGTTCGCCTTCTGGCCGATCCGGAACGCCCGGTCGGTCGCCTGGTTCTCGACCGCCGGATTCCACCAGCGGTCGAAATGCACGACATGCGACGCCGCGGTCAAGGTGAGGCCGGTGCCGCCCGCCTTGAGGGAAAGGATGAAAAACGGGATCGTTTCGTCCGCCTGGAACGCCTCGACCAGCGCGCGGCGCTGGCGGACCGGCGTGCCGCCATGCAGCACCAGGCCCGGCCGGGCGAACACCGCGCCGAGACAGGCCGCGAGCGGCTCGGTCATCTCGCGGAACTGGGTGAACACGAGCATCTTCTCCTGACGCGCCGCAACCACCTCGGCGATTTCCCGCAGGCGCAGGAACTTGCCGCTGTCCGCCGCCTCCCACATGCCGTCGCCCAGCCATTGCGAAGGGTGGTTGCAGATCTGCTTGAGCCGGATCAGGGCGGCCAGAACGATGCCCCGGCGCTGGATGCCGTCGGCTTCCTCCAGGCTGCGCGCCAGCGCCGCCACCGTCTCGGCATACAGCGCCGCCTGCTTCGCGCTGAGCTGGCAATAGACGCCGACCTCCGTCTTGTCCGGCAGATCGGCGATGATGGTCTTGTCCGTCTTCATCCGGCGCAGGATGTAGGGTCGCACCAGTTCGCGCAGCGGGCCGTAGGGATTGCTCCGCTGCCCGTCGAGGCTCTTGGCGTAGGCGGAGAATTGCCGTGCCGTGCCGAGCAGGCCGGGATTGATGAAATCGAACAGCGACCAGAGATCGCCGAGATGGTTCTCGATCGGCGTTCCGGTCAACGCGATCCGTGCCTCGGCCCGCAATGTCTTGGCGGCCCTGGTCTGCTTGGCCGCCGGATTCTTGATCGCCTGGGCCTCGTCCAGGATGGCGAAGCGCCACGCGATCCGCGTCAGCGCGGGCGTCCGCATGAGGGTCCCGTAGCTGGTGATCGCGAGATCGAGGCCGGCCGCCTGGCCGGTCGCAAAATCGCCGATCTCCTCGCGCGTCATGGCCGAGGGATGCACGATGCGCATCGCCAGGTCGGGGGCAAACCGCGCGATCTCCGCCTCCCAGTTGGCCAGCAGGGAGGCCGGCGCGACCAGCAGGCTCGGGCGCGACGCCGCCGCGCCGCGCTTTTGCGCCAGCAGCAGGGCAAGCACCTGGATGGTCTTGCCGAGCCCCATGTCATCGGCCAGGCAGGCGCCAAGGCGAAGCCCTGACAGCAGGCGCAACCAGCGCAGCCCGGCCTTTTGATAGGGCCGCAAGGTGCCCCGCAACCCGAGATCCGCATCGTCGCCTTCGACGCCCGGAGCGCGGAGCGCGCGCAACGTTTCGGCAAGCCACGGACCGGCCGTCACCTCCGACCAGTTCCGATCGGCCGCCGCATCGGCCTCGGCGGCGAGGCCGACCCCGGACAGCATCCGCATCGCTTCGGCGAAGGTCAGGCCCTGCCGCGCCGCGAGGGCTTCGGCTTCGCGGAACCGGTCCAGCGCGCGCGCGATCCGGTCGCGGTCCACCTCGACCCATTGGCCGCGGAGCAGCACCAGAGCGTCGGTCCCAGCCAGCAGCCGGGCGATCTCCGCCTCCGTCAGCGGATCGCCGTCCAAGGTCATGGCCATGCGGAAGTCGAGCAGCCCGTCGAGGCCGAGCGCGGAGGGCGCGCGGGCGCCGATCGTCGCGCTGACCCGCGGCCGCGCCGGCCGGCCGGCGCGCCAGGTCGCGGGCATGCGCACGACCACGCCGGCGCTTTCCAGATCGGCGGCGCTGGCAAGGAATTGCGAAGCTTCCGCCGGGGTCCAGCGCAGCGGGTGGAAGATCTCTCCCGCATCGATCATCGGCTTGAGCCAGGCGCATTGTTCCGCCGCGCGCTGTACCGGCAGCAGGAGCGCCAGCAACTTGTCGCGGTTCGCCTTGCCCGCGTACTCGGCCAGCGCCTGGCCCAGCGGCAGATGCTGGGCCTTGGCCTGTGCCGACAGCCGCGTGGTATAGGTCGCCATGAAAGCGAAGGGCGCCGCCGCATCGCGGCGATTCTCGGCAAGATTGAAATGCACCCGCCCGAGCAGATGCCACGCCGGGTTGAGCCGGTTCAGGAACGATTGCAGATCGGTCCCGGCGGCAGCCAGAGAGTCGGCCGCCGCCGCGGTAATCCCGTCCCACAGCGCCCGCAGCACGTCGGCGGTCAGATACTCGGCGCCCGTCATCACCGGCGCTGCAAGCGTCAGCAGCGCGAGGTCATCGCCGTCCGGTGGCGGCACCTGCGGCAGGGGCCCGGTCGCGGCGTCCGACCCGCCAGGGCCC
>JBMFXF010000246.1:0-5007 GCA_049964515.1 Acetobacteraceae bacterium
CATCATCAACGAGCATATCGGCATCCACCCGATGGCGCTGATCCACCCCGAGCGGATCGACGCCGCGGACCAAGCCGCGATTGCCGCGCGCGCCGCGGCCGATGCCTCGCCGGTGGAGTTCTTCGTGCGCACCCTGGCCGAGGGTGTGGGCACCATCGCCGCGGCGTTCTATCCGCGCCCGGTGATCGTGCGACTGTCGGACTTCAAGACCAACGAATACGCTTCGCTGATCGGCGGCGCCGCGTTCGAGCCGCGCGAGGCCAACCCGATGCTGGGCTTCCGCGGTGCCGCCCGCTATGCGCACCCCGCCTATGCCGAGGGCTTCGCGCTGGAATGCGCCGCCTTGCTGCGGGTACGCAAGGAGATGGGGCTGACCAACCTGCTGGTGATGGTCCCGTTCTGCCGGCGCGTGTCGGAGGCGGAGACGGTATTGGCCGAGATGGCGAAGCACGGCCTCCGCCGCGGCGAGGACGGGTTGGAAATCTACGTGATGTGCGAGATCCCGAACAACGTCATCCAGGCCGATGCGTTCGCCGCGGTGTTCGACGGATTCTCCATTGGGTCCAACGATCTGACCCAGCTCACCCTGGGCGTGGACCGGGATTCGGACATCGTGGCGTTCGATTTCGACGAGCGCGACCCGGGGATGCTGGAGATGCTGCGCCTGGCGGTGGCCGGCGCGCACCGCAACCATCGCAAGATCGGCATCTGCGGCGAAGCGCCGGCGAACTACCCGGAGATCGCGGCGTTCCTGGCTGGGATCGGGATCGATTCGATCAGCGTCAACCCGGGCAGTCTGCTGCGCACCATCGAGATCGTGCGCCAGGCGGAACGCCGCGGGACGGAAGGCTGACGTGGCGCGGCGCATCGTCACCCTCACGTTGAATCCGGCGATCGATCTGGCCGGTGCCGCGCCCTGGGTGCGGCCGGTGCACAAGATCCGCACCACGGGGGAGCATGTCGATCCCGGCGGCGGCGGCATCAACGTCGCCCGCGTGGTCCATGCGCTGGGCGGGGCGGCGCTGGCGGTGCTGGCCGCGGGCGGCGCCACCGGGCGGTTCCTGACCGAGCTGCTGGACGAGGCCGGGGTGGCGTATCGCGCGGTGCCGATCGCCGGGCGCACCCGCGTCTCCTTCACCGTGCGCGCCGTGGACAGCGGCGCGGAATACCGCTTCGTCCCCGCCGGCCCGGAGCTGGCCGAGGCGGAATGGCGCGCGGCACTGGCCGCGGTGGACGCGGCGGATGGCGGGTTCGTGGTCGCCAGCGGCAGCCTGCCGCCCGGCGTGCCGGCGGAGGCCTACGCGATCGCGGCACGGGCGGCGGCGGCGCGCGGTCGGCGCTTCGTGCTGGACACCTCCGGACCGGCGCTGCGCGCGAGCCTGGGCGCCGGGATCGATCTGCTGAAGGCGAGCCTGGGCGAACTGGAATCCCTGGTCGGGCACAAGCTGACGGATCCGGCGGCGCAGGCGGCCGAGGCGCGCGCCCTGGTGGCAGGCGGCGCGGCGCGGATGGTCGCGGTCAGCCTGGGCGCGGACGGCGCGTTGCTGGCAACGGCGGAGGGGGTGGTGCGGCGCCCCGCGCTGGCCGGCCCGGTGCAGAGCGCGGTGGGCGCGGGCGATGCGTTCCTGGCCGCCATGGTGCTGGCCCTGGCACGCGGCGCGGCGCCGGCGGAGGCGCTGGACTGGGGCCTTGCCGCCGGGGCGGCGGCGGTGAGCGGGGTCGGCACGGCGCGGCTCACCCGCGCCGATGTCGCCGCGCGCTACCAGGCGCTGACGGGGAAAGACCTGCCATGAAACGACCCGATCTGGCCCCGGCGGTGGATCTGACCGCCGAACCCGGCGCCGGCCCGGTGCGGGTGCGAAGGCCAGTGTATCTCGATCTGCTACCGCCCTGTTCTCATGCCTGCCCGGCCGGGGAGGATATCCAGGGCTGGCTGGCACTGGCCCAGGCCGGCAACGACCGCGCCGCTTGGGAGCACCTGGTTGCCGACAACCCGCTGCCGGCGACGCATGGGCGGGTCTGCTATCACCCGTGCGAAACCGCGTGCAACCGCAACGAACTGGACGCCGCGGTCAGCATCCATGCGGTGGAACGCTACCTTGGCGATTGTGCTGCCGAACATGACTGGGGCTTCCCGCCGGCGGCGGCGCCCTCTGGGCGGCGGGTGCTGGTGGTGGGTGCCGGTCCCTCGGGCCTCTCCTGCGGCTACCACCTGACCCGGCTCGGCCACGCGGTGGAGATTCACGAGGCCGGGCCGGTCGCCGGCGGGATGTTGCATTTCGGCATCCCCGCCTATCGGCTGCCGCGCGCCGAACTCGCCCGCGAGATCGCGCGCATCGAGGCCTTCGGCGTGCGCATCGTGCTGAACCGCAAGGTGGAAGATCTGGTGGCGGAACGCGAGGCCGGGCGGTTCGATGCCGTGTTCGTGGCGATCGGGGCTGGGCTCTCCCATCACGTCGATATCCCCGCCCGCGACGCCGCCCGGGTGCTGGACGCGGTCAGCCTGCTGCGGGAGGTGAGCGCCGGGGAACGCCCGCAGCTCGGCCGCCGGGTGGTGGTGTACGGCGGCGGCAACACCGCGATGGACGCCGCCCGCACCGCCCGCCGGCTGGGCGCGGCGGAGGCCGTCATCGTCTATCGCCGCGACCGCGCGCATATGCCGGCACATGAGTTCGAGGCCGATGCCGCGCTGGCCGAGGGCGTGAAGATCAAGTGGCTCTCCACCATCCGGCAGATCGACGGCGAGGCCCTCGCGGTCGAGCGCATGACGATCGATGCGGACGGCCGCCCGCAGCCGACCGGGGAGATCGAGACCTTGAGCGCGGATGCGGTGGTGCTCGCCCTCGGCCAGGACAGCGACAGCTGCTTCCTGCGTCGCGTGCCCGGCGTGGCAGTGCGCCCCGATGGCACGGTGGCGGTGGGGCCCGACATGATGACCGGGGCGGAGGGGATTTTTGCCGGTGGCGACATGGTCCCCGCGCAGCGCAGCGTCACCGTCGCGGTCGGTCACGGCAAGCGCGCGGCGCGCCATATCGACGCCTGGCTGCGCGGCGTGGCGCTGTCGGAGCCGGAGCCGCCGCCCGTCGCGCGCTTCGCCATGCTGCACCTGCCGGTGTTCAGCGACGCCGACCCTGCCGCGCAGCGCGAAACCCCGCCCGCCGAACGCCGCGGCTTTGCCGAGATCGCCGCCGGGCTCGCCCCGCCCGAGGCGCGCCGGGAAGCCCAGCGCTGCCTGTCCTGCGGAGTCTGTTTCGAGTGCGACAATTGCTACGCCGCCTGCCCGGAGGACGCGATCGTGAAGCTCGGCCCCGGCAACCGCTATCGCTACGACTATGCCAGATGCACCGGCTGCGCGGTCTGCTACGAACAATGCCCCTGCCATGCGATCACCATGATCGCCGAACCGGCGGAGGGCTGAGATGGGCACTCGCGCCACCATGGACGGCAACACCGCGGTCGCCCATGTCGCTTATCGGGTGAACGAGGTCTGCGCGATCTTCCCGATCACGCCCTCCTCCACCATGGCCGAACTGGCCGATGAATGGGCCGCCGCCGGTATTCCCAACATCTGGGGCGAAGTGCCGGTGGTGCAGGAGATGCAAAGCGAGGGTGGCGCCGCCGGCGCCGTGCATGGCGCGTTGCAGGCCGGCGCGCTGACCACCACCTTCACCGCCTCGCAAGGGCTGCTGCTGATGCTGCCCAACATGTTCAAGATCGCGGGCGAGCTGACGCCCACGGTGTTCCATGTCGCGGCACGCTCGGTCGCCACCCAGGCGCTGTCGATCTTCGGCGATCATTCCGATGTGATGGCGGTGCGCTCGGCCGGCTTCGCGCTGCTCTGTTCGGCCTCGGTGCAGGAGGCGCACGATCTGGCGCTGGTCGCGCAGGCGGCGACTCTGGCAGGGAGAGTGCCGCTGCTGCATTTCTTCGACGGGTTCCGCACCTCCCACGAGGTGAACACCCTGGACTTGCTGGACGACGCGCAGATCCGCGCCATGATCGACGACGACCTGGTGCACGCGCATCGTGCCCGCGCGCTCGATCCCGAGCATCCGGTGGTGCGCGGCACCGCGCATAACCCGGACACGTTCTTCCAGGCGCGCGAGACGGTGAACCCGTTCGTGGCCGCGATGCCCGGGCATGTGCAGGCGGCGATGGACCGCTTCGGCGCGCTGGCCGGACGGCGCTACAACCTGTTCGACTACGACGGCCCGCCGGATGCCGAGCGCGTGGTGGTGGTGATGGGCAGCGCGGCCGAAACCGCCCGCGCCACGGCCGCCGCGCTGCGGGCGCGGGGAGAGAAGCTCGGCGTGGTGCAGGTGCGGCTGTTCCGCCCGTTCGCCGCCGCTGCCTTCCTCGCCGCATTGCCGGCCAGCGTGCGCATGATTGCCGTGTTGGAACGGACCAAGGAACCCGGCGCCAGTGGCGAGCCGCTCTATCAGGACGTGGTCAGCACGCTCGCTGAGGCGGTCGCCACCGGCGCCCGCGCCATCATGCCGCGGGTGATCGGCGGACGCTTCGGGTTGTCATCGAAGGATTTCACCCCGGCGATGGCGAAGGCGGTGTTCGATGCGCTGGCCGCGCCGGCGCCGCGGCATGGCTTCACCGTGGGGATCACCGACGATGTGGGCCATACCAGCCTGGCGGTCGATCCCGGCTTTTCGATCGAGCCGGATGACGAAGTGCGCGCGGTGTTCTACGGCCTCGGCGCCGACGGCACCGTGGGCGCCAACAAGAACAGCGTGAAGATCATCGCCGAGGATGCCGCCCGCTACGCGCAGGGGTATTTCGTCTATGATTCCCACAAATCGGGCGCCGAGACGATATCTCACCTGCGCTTCGGACCGCGGCTGATCCGCGCCCCCTATCTGATCGATCGCGCGAGTTTCATCGCCTGTCACCATTGGGGCTTCGTCGGCCGCCACGACGTGCTGCGGCTTGCCGCGCCCGGCGCCACGCTGTTGCTGAACAGCCCGCACGCCCCGGAGCGGCTGTGGGAGCATCTGC
>JBMFXF010000247.1:0-4952 GCA_049964515.1 Acetobacteraceae bacterium
CTGGCCCGGAGCGTCGCGGTCCTGCACCGGGGCGAACATGGTGCCCAGGAACAGCACCGCCCCGTCCGGGTACGGGTGATGCGCGTTCAGCATCTGCGCCACCAGCTCGGCCGGATCGCGGCTGATGCGCGCCAGCGCGGAGGTGCCGGTCAGGCGGAACCCATCCGCCCCCGCCACCTCCAGGCTGACGGTGGTGGCGCGGATCGCGTCCAACCCGAAGCCGGCGTCGAACAGCCGCAGGAACGGGCCGATCGCGCAGGAGGCGTTGTTGTCCTTGGCCTTGCCCAGCAGCAGCGCCGACCGCCCCTCCACGTCGCGCAGATTGACGTCGTTGCCGAGCGTGGCGCCGACGATCCGCCCGTCGGAGGCCACCGCCAGCACCACCTCCGGCTCCGGGTTGTTCCAGGAGGAGGCGGGATGCAGCCCCGCCTCCATCCCCGTGCCCACCGCCGCCATCGGCTGGCACTTGGTGAAAATCTCCGCGTCCGGGCCGATCCCCACCTCGAGATACTGGCTCCACGCGCCGGCCGCGGTCAGCACCTGCTTGAGCCGCGCCGCCTCCGCCGAGCCGGGGCGCAGCCGGGCGAGATCGTCGCCCACCAGCGCGGTGACCTCGGCGCGGATCGCGACGGCGGCGGCGGCATCGCCGCGGGCCTTCTCCTCGATCACCCGCTCGATCAGCGAGATGGCGAAGGTGACGCCGGCCGCCTTCACCGCCTGGAGATCGACCGGGGCGAGCAGCCAGGGCCGCGCCGGGTCGCGCGCCTCGGGCGGCGTGTTGGCGGCGATCGCCGCCACCGCACCCAGCGCCGGCCCCTCGGCGCCGGCCAGCGCGGCGGCGGGATCGGCCGCCTCGCACAAATCCCGCATGGTGGGAAAGACGGCGGAGATATCGAACGCCTGCCCGCCGCGGACCGCCACCACCGCGGGGCCGCCGGCCGCCGGCAGCCACACCCGCCCGGCCAGGGCGGCACGCTCCGCAGCCTCGGGCAGCACCGGAAGCACGGCTTCGGCCAGAGTCGTCATCCTCCCCTCCCGCAATCCCTATCATGGGCTATATCCATCGGCGGGAAACAGCAACGGGACGGGGGCAAGCCATGGGCCTGTTCGGAACCACCAAACCAGACACCGCCGGATTTCCGGTCCAGCTGACCGAGGCGGAGTGGCGTGCGCGGCTGACGCCGGAGGCGTTCCGGGTGCTGCGCGACCACGGCACCGAGCGCGCCGGCACCAGCGCGCTGAACGCGGAAAAGCGGCCCGGCCGGTTCCTCTGCGCCGGCTGCGGGGCGGCGCTGTTCGACAGCGGCGCCAAGTTCGAATCCGGCACCGGCTGGCCGAGCTTCACCGCGCCGCTGCCCGGGGGCGTCGGCACGTCGGAGGACCGCAGCTTCTTCATGACCCGCACCGAGGTCCATTGCGCCGCCTGCGGCGGGCATCTGGGCCATGTGTTCCCCGACGGGCCGCCGCCGACCGGGCAGCGCTACTGCATGAACGGCGTCGCGCTGCGGTTCGAGCCGGCGGAAAAAACCGCCGCCGGCGCGGGCGGTTGATCCAGATCAATGCGGCGGCGGGGGCGGCGTGGTGTTCTCGCGCCATCGGCGACGATCGCACGCCGACGCTTGCGTTTCCTCCCTGAACTTGGCGGCGCCCTCACCGGCGCCGCCTTTTTCTTGCCCCCGCCGCGTCAGTCCTGGGCCATCGGCCGCAGCCCGAGGCCCTGGAACACATGCACCCGCAGCAGCACCCGGCCGCGGAACGTGACCGTCGCATCGGGCAGCTGCCGCAGCCGCGCGAACCAGCCCGCCGGCACCGCCCCCGGGGTCAGCACCAGCAGATCGCGCCCGGCGTAGCGCCGGGCCGGGGCATCGAAGCCGAACTGCCGCGCGTCCGGATCGAGGCAGATCACCCGCACCCCGGGCCCCAGCGCATAGGCGATCTTGCCGCCCACCGACCAGCTCGGCACGCCCACCAAGGTGCCCGGCCGCAGCAGCCCGCGCGCCGCCAGCTGGCGGCGGAGCGAGGTCCAGTCCCGCCCCGCGAGGTCGGGATCGTGGCGGGCGACGGCGGCGATCACCGGATGCAGCCAGTCCAGCCGCAGCTCGGTGCCGATCACCGCCATCGCCAGCAGCAGCAGCGCCGCCGTGCCCAGGGTCAGCCGGCGCACCCAGCGCGCACCGGCGCGCCGGGCGGCCTCGGCGCCGAGCAGCGGGAACAGCATCAGGTAGCCGGGCGCCGCCCAGTGGAACAGCACCCGCTGGCGGGAGACCACCGCGATCAGCGCGAAACCCAGGATCGGCGGCGCGGCGAGGCAGAGGCCGAACCAGCCGCGCCAGTCGGCCCGCCCGCGCCGCAGAGCGGCGGCGGCGGCGAGCATCATCGGCACCCAGATCCAGGGCAGCACGAACAGCGCCTCGCCGGCCAGCACCACGAAGAACAGCCAGGGGCGGAACCGCAGGCCGAGCGCGCGGTCGCCCTGGAAGGCGAACGAGGCCCAGTGATGCGCCGCGTTCCACGCCACCACCGGGGCGAACACCGCCAGCGCCAGCACGCCCGCCACATAGGGCTGCGGCCGGGTCAGCCAGGCCCGGTGGCGCGGGCTGGTCAGCAGGTAGAGCAGCGCCCCGGCCACCGTCAGCACCGCGGTATATTTGGAAAACAGCGCCAGCCCGGCGCAGACCCCGGTGGCCAGCCACCAACGCCAGCCCTCCGCTTCCAGCGCCCGCAGCAGGCAGAGCGCGGCGGCGACCAGGGCGAGATCGAGCGGACCGTCCGGCAGCACCCAGCTCGCCGTGGTCAGCCCGAACACTGGCGAGAGGGTGAGCAGGATCACCGCCCACAGCCCGGCGCGCGCCCCGTACAGCGCCGCGCCCAGCCGGTACATCAGCCAGCTGGTGAGCGCGAAGGCGGCGATGAAGGGCGCGCGCACCGCCGGCGGCGCGGCGGTGCCGAACAGCGCTGCGCCGGCCCATTGCATCCACCAGGCGGCCGGCGGGTGGTCGAAATAGCCGAGCCGGAGCGCCCGGCCGGTGGCGACCATGTAGGACTCGTCGATGCCGAGGCCCATCGCCGCGGCCAGCGCCAGCCGCGCCAGGCTCGCCGCGGCGATCAGCGCCAGGACGCGCGCGCCCTCCCCGCGTGACGCGGGGGGATCAGCCCTCCACAACGCGCTGGGTCTGCACGCCCAGCCCCTCGACCGAGAGGCGCATGACGTTGCCGGGGCGGAGGAAGATCGGATGCGGCTTCTTGCCCTGGCCGACGCCGGGCGGGGTGCCGGTGGCGATCACGTCACCCGGATGCAGGGTGATGAAATGGCTGACGTAGCTCACCAGCTTGCGCACGCCGAAGATCATCGTCGCGGTGCTGCCGTCCTGCATCCGCACGCCGTCCACCTCGGTCCACAGCTGCAGCTGCTGCGGGTCCGGCACCGCATCGGCGGTGACCACCCAGGGGCCGGTCGGGCCGAAGCTGTCGCAGCCCTTGCCCTTGTCCCAGGTGCCGCCGCGTTCGAGCTGGTACTCGCGCTCGCTCACGTCGTTGCAGACGCAGTAGCCGGCGACATGCTCCATGGCATGGGATTCCGGCACATAGCGGGCGGTGGTGCCGATGACGATGCCGAGCTCCACCTCCCAGTCCAGCTTGGTCGATCCGCGCGGCATCCGCACGTCGTCGTTGGGGCCGGAGAAGGCGCCGAGGGATTTCAGAAAGATGATCGGCTCCTTGGGCACCTGCATCCCCGCCTCGGCGGCGTGGTCGGCGTAGTTGAGGCCGATGCAGACATAGTTCACCGGCCGCGCCACGCAGGGGCCGAGCCGGGGCGCGCCGCCCACCCTGGGCAGGCTGGCGGGGTCGATCCCGCGCAGCATCGCCAGCGCCGCCGGGGCGAGCGCGAACCCGTCGATATCGCGCACCACCGCGGCGAGGCAGCGAATGTCGCCGTTGTCGTCCAGCAGACCCGGTTTTTCGGCGCCGGGCGGGCCGTAGCGGAGCAGTTTCATCGGAGCGTTTCCTCGCGGCTGGGGGAGGGTGAGGCTACAGCGTCATGCCGCCGTCGATCACCAGCGCCTGGCCGGTGACGAAGGCGGACGCATCGGAGGCGAGATACACCGCGAGTGCCGCGATCTCCTCGGGCGTGCCCAGCCGGCCCATCGGCTGGCGGGCGACGAAGGCGGCGTGCGCCGCGGCGATGCCGCCGGCGGCGGCGGCATTGGCGGCGATCCGCTCATCGAGGCTCGGCGTCGCCACCGTGCCCGGGCAGATCGCGTTGCAACGGATGCCGCGGGCGACGTAATCGGCGGCGACGGATTTCGTCAGGCCGATCAGCGCCGCCTTGGTGGCCCCGTAGATCGCCCGGTTCGGCACGCCCTTCACGCTGGAGGCGACCGAGGCGATGGAGACGATCGACCCGCGACCGGCCGCCAGCATCCCGGGCAGGAAGGCGCGGATGGCGCGGAACGCGGCGCGCACGTTGAGATCGAAGCCGAAGCTCCATTCCGCCTCGGTGGCGTCGAGGATGCTGCCCTGGTGGACGAAGCCGGCGCAGTTGCAAAGGATGTCCACCGGCCCGACGGCATCGGCCGCGGCGGCGATCGCCTCGGCGTCCAGCATGTCCAGCACCCGGGTGGTCAGACCCGGCGCGGCGAGGGTCTCGAGCACGGCCGGGTTGCGGTCGGTGGCGATCACGCTGGCCCCGGCCTCGGCCAGCGCGAGGGCGATCGCCCGGCCGATCCCCTGCCCGGCGGCGGTGACGAACGCGCGGCGATGGGCGAGTGCGGTCATGCTGGTCTCCTGCGCGCCCCTGCGGGCAGCGCGGCTTTGCCCCGATCCGGCGGCGCCGGCAAGAGGCGGTCAGGCGGCCTCCTCCAGGAAGAACTGCTCGGCTTCCTCGTCGTAGCCGTAGAGCTCGGCGTAGCGGCCCCAGGCGATCGCCACCCGCAGCGTGTCCTCGGCATATT
>JBMFXF010000248.1:0-4904 GCA_049964515.1 Acetobacteraceae bacterium
TCGGTCAGCACGCGGCCGGCGCGAAGCGCGGCGAGGACGTTGTAGAGCTGGGTGAGGGTGAGCTGGCGGTGGGCGGCGAGGCGGGATTTGCGGTGGGCGTCGAGTTCTTCCGCGAGGTCGCGGACGGTCTGGGCCTGGGCGGGCGTGCAGACGGGGAAGGGGAAGGGGTCGAAGCAGCGGGTCTTAACATAGACGGGGTCATTGCCCTGTCCGAGCCATCCACCGGCCGCGATTGCCCAGGTCGTATGCGTTCGAGACGAAAGGACACCCAGGATGTAAGCGTCGGCGTCCGCCACACAGATGAGCTTGTTGTCTGCCGAAACGCTCTCCGGTTGGAACACGAATGGACGATGCTTGGCACTCTCGACCGTAACGATATACCGCGATAACCCGCGCAGTGCTGGCCGCAACTCTCGCCGCGGCTCACCGAACACCCACCACGCCTCGCGATAGCTCGCGCGATTATTCTCCTCTCGCTCCGGCTTCACCCGCAACAGCACGTGCTGATACACGGCCGGAAACCGTCGCCGAACATCCTCCTCCGTCAGCCCGAACAGGTCGATCACCATCTGTCCGCGGCTGTGTTGCGTCAGGTCGCGGCCGTTGAGATAGGGACGGATATGCCGCTCCAGCCCCGGCACTTGTCCCAGCCCCAACGCCCGCGCCTGCGCCGGCGAAACGATGAACCCGGCGCCGTGCAGCTTCATGCCCGGGCTGCACACTCCCTCGTTGGCACGTAGCGGCTGCGCCGCGGTCACATCGGTCCCGACCGTCAGATCGGCATTGATCGTCCCGCTGCGTTCCGCCAACACGACGTCCGGCGCCCCCTCCCTCACCGCCCGCTCCGCCGTCACCGTCAGCAGCCGCCCGGCGGCGCCGCGCGGCGGCAGACGTTCCGCGACCGTCATAGCAATCCGCACCGCCGCCGTCCCGGCACCGTCCGCCCAAGGGTGATCGGGGATCGCGAACACCAGATGCAGCCGTCGCGGCCCGCTCAGCGCCTCCGCCAGCACCCGGCGGCAGAAGGTCTGGCGAATGCTGTTGGAGGTGATGAATCCGAAGCGAAGCGGCAAGCCGGACTTCGGCGCCCGCATTCGATCGGCCGCCTTCCACCAGAAAAACAGGGCCAGATCGGCCGAGCGCGGCACCTTGGGATAGGCCGCCCACAGCGCCTTCGCGTAGCCCTCCCCCAGTTCGGCGCGCAGATCCTTGCCGGCGATGAACGGCGGATTGCCGACGATGAACTCGGCCTCCGGCCAGACCGCCGGTTTCGCCCCGACCGGGCGCAGCACCAAAACCCGCGCGGTCTCGTCCGGTACGTCCTCCCCGGTGATCGGGTGCCGCTTGAACGTCCGCCCATCCCAGCGCGTCACCGGCGCCCCGTGCGCATCACGCTCCGGGTCCTCGCGCGCGTAGGCCAGCAGCGCATCGCCTTCGCGGATGTTGTGGAAATCCCGCAGGATCGGCTCGGCCGGCGGGGCGTTACCGCGGGTGCGGAAATGCCATTGCAGCCAGCCGATCCACAGCACGAGCTCGGCCACCGGCACCGCGCGCGGGTTCTTCTCGATCCCGAGGAACTGGTGCGGATCGACGCTCGCGCCCGACAGCGCCAGCCGGTCGCCCTCGCCCGGCGCCAGATCGGCCAGCAGGTCCAGCACCTCGCCTTCCAGCCGCTTCATCAGTTCCAGGGTGACATACAGGAAATTGCCGGTGCCGCAGGCCGGATCGAGCACCCGCACCTGGCACAGCCTGGCGTGGAACTCGGCAACCAGCTTCGCCGCGCCGGCGCGGTCCGTATCCGCAAGCTTCCCCGCCGCCACCTTCACCCCGTCCCACTCGGCGCGCAGCGGTTCCATCACCGTGGGCAGCACCAGCCGTTCGACGAATTCGCGCGGGGTGAAATGCGCGCCGAGTTCGCCGCGTTGGCGTTCGTTCAGGGCGTTTTCCAGCAGGGTGCCGAAGATCGCCGGCTCCACGTCCTTCCAGTCGTGCTTCGCCGCCATCACCAGCAGGTCCAGCATGTCGGCATCGATCGGCAGCGGTTCGACCGGCCCGTGCACGCCGGCGGCGAACAGCCCGCCGTTGAAACGCAGCACGGCGGCGCGCAGCGCGGCGGAATAGCCGCCGTCGTTCATCGTCTTCCACAAATTCGCCAGCAAGGTGACGAAGCCTTGGCGCAGGTCGGCGCGCGATTCCTCGAGCAGATCGGTGAACGCCGCCGGCGTCGGCAGCAGCCCCACCGATTGCGCGAACATGCAGAAGATGCAGCGCATCAGGAACGTCGCCACGCTCTGCGGCGCGTGCCCCTTGGCTTCCAGCGCGCGGGCGAGGCGGGCGAGCAGGGCGGCGATCTCGCGCGTCACCCGCACCCGCTTGCGCGCGGGGTCGAGCGCGTGCGGGTCCTCCCACACCAGCCGCAGCCTCTCGCGCACCGCGGGGTCGCACAGATCGGGCAGATAGAGCCGGAAGCCCTCACGGTCGGGGAACTGCGCGTAGTGCTTCCCGGTGCCGGAAAAATCCGCGTAGAGATCGAAACAGAAGCCGATGTCGCAGACGATCAGGAACGGCGGATAGCCTTCCTCGGCCGGCAGGTCGCGGGCATAGCCTTCGGCCTGGCCGCGCGCGCGCAGCATCGCCTGCGCCCAGCCGGGGGAGCGGCGGATATTGGTGCGGCGCTCGGTCTCGCTGACCGGCAGCAGGCTGGGCTGCGGCGGCGCGGTGCCCTGCTTGGCTTCGAGGACGAACCGGCCGCGGCGGTAGAGGTCGATGAAGCGCGCGCGGGCGGTGCCGTCGGCTTCGTGATGCGTCACCGGACGCTCGAACCGGTAGTCGCCGCCGCGGTCGGTCACGGGGGCCGGGCGCGCGACCCCCAGCACATCGCAGAGTTCGGCGAGGAACGTCTGGCTGTTGCTGCGCTCCGCGCCGCTGGCCTCGGTCCAGCGGGCGATGAAGGCATCGATCGGATCGGGCGGAGCGGGGACCATGCCGGCGTATCGAAGCACGTGGCGAGGGCCAGGATAAGCCCGTTGCGGCATCGGGCGGAGGCGAAAGCGCGCGCCCCCTACCGCCGCAGCGCCATCTGGATCGGCCCCTCCCGCCGGCCATGGGTGAACTGGTCCACCTCCGCACAGCCGCTGTCCATCAGCCGTCCCGCCGGCCCGGACCAGATGATCCGCCCCCGGTACAGCATCGCCGCCGCATCGCCGATCCGCCCCGCCGAGGCCATGTCGTGCGTGATCGCCACCGCCGTGCTGCCCAGCCGCTTCACGCAATTCACGATCAGCCCGTCGATCACCGCCCCCATGATCGGGTCGAGCCCGGTGGTCGGCTCGTCGAAGAACAGGATGTCCGGCTGGGCGGCGATGGCGCGCGCCAGCGCCACCCGCTTCTGCATCCCCCCCGAGAGTTCCGAAGGCGCCAGCGCGCCCACCTCGGGACCCAGCCCCACCTGCGCCAGCAGCGCGCCCGCCTGGTCCCGCGCCGCGCGCCGCGAAAGCATCCGCCGCGCCAGCAGGCCGAAGGTCACATTCTCCCACACCGGCAGGCTGTCGAAGAGCGCGCCGTTCTGGAACAGCATCCCGATGCGCGCCCGCGCCGCCCGCCGCTCGCGCCGCGACAGGCGCAGGATGTCCTGCCCGTCGATCTCGATGCTGCCGGCATCCGGCTCCATCAGCCCGAGGATGCATTTCAGCAGCACCGATTTTCCGCTGCCCGAACCGCCGATCACCACCATCGAGGTGCCGCGCGGCACGTCGAGATCCACCCCGTCCAGCACCGCGTTGTCGCCGAACCGCTTGCTGAGGCCCCGGATGCGGATGCGCGGCGTGTCCGTCATTTGCTGAAGAACAGCTCGGTCAGGCCGAAATCGAACGCCAGGATCAGGATCGAGGCCAGCACCACCGCCCCGGTGGTGGCCGCGCCCACGCCCTCCGCGCCGCCGCGGCTGCGATAGCCGCGATAGCAGCCCAGCAGCGCGATCAGGAAGCCGAACACCGCCGCCTTCACCAGCCCCGAGATCACGTCGCCGGCCCGCATGAAGCTGAGGGTCTGGTGCAGATATTGTTCCGGAACGAAGCCGAGCTTGACGGTGGCGACGATGAACCCGCCCATCACGCCCAGGATGTCGGCCACCACCACCAAAAGCGGCAGGGCGATGATCCCGGCCAGCAGCCGCGGGGCCACCAGGTATTTCATCGGCTCGGTGGACAGCGTGGACAGCGCGTCGATCTGATCGGTCACGCGCATGGTGCCGAGCTCGGCCGCGGTGGCCGCCCCCACCCGCCCGGCCACCATCAGCCCGGCGAGCACCGGGCCGAGCTCGCGGGTGATCGAGATCACCACCACATTGGCGATCGCGCTGGTCGCGTCGAAGCGCGAGAATCCGGTGTAGGTCTGCAACGCCAGCACCATGCCGGTGAAGATCGCGGTCAGCGCCACCACCGGCAGCGAGAAATAGCCGATTTCCGCCAGCGCCCGGCCGACCATGCGCGGGTAGAGCGGCGGGCGGACGATCTGCGACACGCCGTCGAGGCCGAACAGGGTGAGCGCGCCGGCCTCGCGCACGAAATCCAGCACAGCGCGGCCGAGGCTGGCGATGTGATCGAGCGGGTTTTTCACAAGGGGCCGTAACGACGGGCGATGCGCGGGCCGAGGCCGGTCAGGATCTCGTAGCCGTTGGTGCCGGCCGCCGCCGCCACCGCGTCCACATCCTGCCCGGGCCCGATCAGATCGAGCCAAGCGCCCGGCCGCACGCCGGGATGGTCGGTCGCGTCAAAACAGGTCAGGTCCATGGAGACACGCCCTACCAGCGCCAGCCGGGCGCCGTCAAAGCCGGCCGCGCCGGTGTTGGACAGCGACCGCCGCCAGCCGTCCGCGTAGCCGATGGCGGCGGTGGCGATCCGGGC
>JBMFXF010000249.1:0-4872 GCA_049964515.1 Acetobacteraceae bacterium
CTGACGGTGCTCGAAGTCCCGCCGCTCGACCTGGTGCCGCTCGCCGCGCGGGCCGGGTTCGCCGCCATCGGACTGCGCCTCGCCCCGGCCGCGCCGGGCGGGCTCGCCTATCGCCTGTCCCGCGCCGATCAGGCGGAGCTGCGCCGCCGGCTGGACGGCGAGGGCCTCCGCGTCCACGACGTCGAAATCCTCACCCTGGACCCGCCCTTCCAACCCGCCGCCCACGCCAGGCTGCTGGACCTCGCCGCGGTGCTCGGGGCGCGGCGGGTGACCGTCTGCGGCGAGGACCCGGAGCCGGCCCGCCTCGCCGCCAGCCTCGCCGGACTCGCCGAACTCGCCGCCGCGCGCGGCCTCGGCATCGATCTCGAGTTCATGGGCTGGCGCGCGACCGCCACCCTGGCCCAGGCCGAGGCCGCGGTGCGCGCCGCCGATCACCCCGGCGCCGCGGTGCTGATCGACGCCCTGCACCTCGCCCGCACCGGCGCCACCCCGGCCGATGTGGCGATGCTGCCCGCCGCGCTTCTCGCCTCCGCCCAGCTCTGCGACGCGCCCCCCGCCGCGCCGCCGACCCGCGACGCCCTCATCGCCGAGGCTCGCGGCGAGCGGAAGCTGCCCGGATCGGGCGCCCTGCCGCTGGCCGCCCTGCTCGCCGCCCTGCCGGAGGCCACGGTGCTGTCGGCCGAAATCCCCCTGGCCGGGGTGGCCGATCCGGCGGAACGAGCCCTGCTCGCCTTCGCCGCTACCGCGGGCCTGTTCGCGGCAGACTCCAGCCGATCGCCACCGGCACCCCCAGCAGCACCAGCGGGAACTGCAACAACAACCCGGAAATGATCGCGATCGCCAGCGGCTGCTGCATCCCCGATCCCGCCCCGATCGCCAGCGCCAGCGGCAGCAAGGTCAGGATCGCCGCCAAGGTGGTCATCGCGATCGGCCGCAGCCGGTTGCCCGCCGCCGCCGCCAGCGCCGCCCGCGCCGGCATCTCGCGCGCCAGTTCCACGTATTCCGACACGTAGAAAATCGCCAGTTCCGAGGAGATGCCGATGATCATCGTCATCCCCATCAGCGCGGTGATGTTCAGCGCCACCCCGGAGGCCCACAATCCGGTGAACACCGCGGTGGTGGACAGCAGCGCCGAGCCGATGATGATCACCGGCAACCAGATGCGCTGATACAACAGCAGCAGCAGCACGAACTCCGCCACCAGCGCGGCCAGGAACACCCGCAACAGCCCGGCGAAGGCGATCTGCTGCTGCTTGTAGAGCCCGCCCAGGGTGAAGCGCATCCCCGGCGGCAACATCCCCGGCCGCGCCAGCACCTTGCGCACGTCGGCGATCGCGGCGCCGATCCCGCGCCCCTCGATCCGCCCCGTCACCGCCACCATCTGTTGCAGATTGTCGCGGTCGATCTCCGGCTGCCCCGATACCTCGTGCAACCGCGCCAGCATGGACAGCGGCAGCAGCGTCCCGTCGGGGGCGCGGATCGGCAGCGACGCGAGATCGGTGGTGGTCGCGCGCAGCCGCGCCGGCACCCACACCCGCACCCCCTCCATCCGATGCGCCCGCGGCACCACCGCCGCCACCGTGCCGGTCAGATACGCCGCCAGCTGCGCCCGCACCGCATCCGGCGTCAGCCCGACCAGCCCCGCCCGCACCCGGTCGATCCGAACCTTCAACGCATCGCCGGCCAGCACCACGCCCGAGCGCACCTCCACCACCCCGCGCAGCCGCGCCACCGCCGCGGCCACCCTCCGCGCGGTGGGGATCAGCGCCGCGGTATCGCCGGGGTCGAACAGCTTGATCTCGATCGGCTGCGGCACCGCGGTCAGATCGCCGATCAGGTCGCTCATCATCTGCGCGGTATCCACCGTCACCCCCGGCACCAGCGCGTGGATCCGGGCCCGCACCCGCGCCATCACCTGCTGGATGGGCGGCCGCTTGCCGGCAATCAGGCGGACGAAGAAATCGCCCTGGTTGGGCTCGTTCAGATCGCCGCCCAGCCCCATGCCGGTGCGGCGGGAGAACGTGTCCACCGCCGGATCGGCGCGCAGGATCGCCTCCACCTGGCGCAGCTCGCGATTGGTCTCGGAGAGCGAGGTGCCGGGCTTGGTGTGGTAATCCATCACGAACCCGCCCTCGTCCATCGCCGGCATGAACCCGGTCGGCACATGCGTATAGGCCACCCAGCCCAGCGCCAGCAGCGGCGCCAGCAGCACCAGCAGCACCCAGGGGCGCGGAATCAGCGCCGCCAGCAACCGCTGATGCGCCCGCCCCAGCCGCCCCGGCCCGGCCGCGCCCGGGTCGCGCCAGCGCGTGAAATCCACCAGCCCGCGCGCCAGCAACGGCACCGCGAACAAGGTCAGCAACATGGACACCACCAGCGCCGCGCCCATGGTCAGCGCCAGCGCGCGCGAGAACGCCCCGGTCACCCCGCCCAGGAACGCCAGCGGCACGAACACGATGATGGTCGCCAGGCTGGAGCCGCCCAGCGGCACCAGGAACTCGCGCGCCGCGGGCAGCACCTTCAGCCGCGCCTCCGACGTCGCCACCCCGGCCCCGGCACGACGGGCGATGTGCTCGATCATCACGATCACGTCGTCGATCACCAGCCCCACCGCGGCGGCGATCCCGCCCAGGGTCATGATGTTGAAACTCTGCCCGGCCAGCCGCAGCACCAGCACCGTGATCGCCAGCGTCGCCGGCACCGTCAGCACCGCAACCAGCGTCACCCGCCACGAGCGCAGGAACGCCAGCAACACCAGCCCCGCCAGCCCCAGCCCGATCAGCACCGCATCGCGCACCGAGGCCGCCGATTGCGTCACCAGCACCGACTGGTCGTACCAGGATTTCACCTTCACCCCCGGCGGCACCGGAAACCTGGCCACGATCCGGCGCACCGCGGCGGCAATCCGCACCGCGTTCCCGCCCGGCTGCTCATAGACGTTGAACAGCACCGCCGGATGCCCGTCCTCGGTCACCCGCACCCATTGCGGCACCACCGAGCGCGTCACCCGCGCCACATCGCCCAGCACCACCACCCCGCCCGGCCCCGCGCGCAGCACCGTGCGCCGCAGCGCCGCGCGCGTGTGGTAGCTGTCGTCGGCCAGCACCAGGAACAGCTTGTCATGGTCCTGGAGCCGCCCCACCGCGCGCAACACCCCGCCCGCGCGCAGCGCCGCCACCACATCCGGCAACGCCAGCCCATACGCGGCCAGACGGTGCGGATCGACCAGCACATGCAGCTCGGGCGTGGCGCCTCCCTCCACCCCCACCCGCTTCACCCCCGGCACCGCCGCCAGCAGCGGCGCCAGCTGGAACCGCACCAGCGCGCGCAGCCGCGCCGGCGAGACGCTGTCCGACGTCAGCCCATAGGAAATGATCGGAAACGTGGTCGGATCCATCCGCAGCACGCTCGCGGTGGTGCCCGGCGGGAGCTCGGGCATCACGTCATTGATCGCCTGCTGCACCTCGAGCGTGGTCTCGATCATGTTCCGGCCCCAGCCGAAATCGAGCGCCACCTGCGCCGACCCGCGCGAGGTCTCCGAGCGCACCGCCCGCAGCCCCGGCACGCTGTGCACCGCCTGCTCCACCTTGCGGGTGACCAGCAGCACCATCTGACTGGCCGGCCGAACCCCGGCGGACAATTCGATCCGCACCCGAGGGAACGAAACCTGCGGAAACAGCCCCACCGGCAGCCGCGTGGCGGCATACAGCCCGGCCGCCGCCAGCGCCGCCATCACCAGCAGAATCGCGCGGCGATGCCGCTCCACCAGGCCGATGAACCCCATCAGCGGGCGCCGGTCCGCACCGCCACGCCAGGCGCCAGCTGCCAGTTGCCGGACACCACCAGCGGCAGCGAGGGCACCACCTTCCCCGCCACCGCGGTCCGCCCGCCATCCTCGGCCAGCACCCGCACCGCCACCCGCAGCGCGCCCTTCGGCCCCACCTGATAGACGTAATGATGACGCCGCTGCCCCAGCACCGCATCCCGCGGCACGATCCAGCCCGCCGCCCAGCCGGTGCGAATCACCGCCCGATACGCCGCCCCGCCCAGCGGATCCGCCGCCGGCGCCACCGTCGCATCCACCAGATGCGTGCGCGGGTCCACCATCCCGCCAACCCCCACCACCCGCCCGGCCAGCGCCGGCCCGCCCTGCAACGGCTCGAGCTGCACCGGATCGCCCGCCGCCACATGCGCCGCCGCCGCCGGAGGCACCCCCACCGTCACCAGCAACGCCCCGCTGCGGCTCAGCGAAACCAACGGCGCCCCCGCCATCACCGCCACCCCCTGCTGCACCGGAATCGCCGTCACCACCCCGGCAAACGGCGCCCGCACCGCCTGCACCGGCGCCCCGCCGCCCTCACGCCGCAACGCCTGCAACGCCAGCTCGGCATCGGTCACCGCCCCATCCGCCCGCGCCAGCTGATCGGCCGTCGCCAGCCGCTGCGCGCGCAGCTGCGCCATATGCGCCCGCTCGCCACGCGCCAGCCGCAACGCCGCCTCGGCCCGCCGATAGCGCGCCACCACCGCCGGCGCCGCCGCCACCCGCGCCAACACCTGCCCGGCCACCACACGCTGCCCGGGCACCACCAACAAACCCGCCAAAACGCCCCGATGCTGCACCGACAAACTCACCACCCCCCCCGGCGCCGGCGCCGCCGCACCATACGCCACCACCCGAACCGGCAACCGGCCCCGAACCGGCACCTCCGTCCGCACCCACACCGAAGGCGCGGCTGCCGCGAGAAGCAGCGCAAACATGGGGGCAAGGGGCGTGAGAGCGCGCGGAAGACCAGGGGGGCGCTGCCCCCCTGGACCCCCCGCCAAGGGCGGCGGCCCTTGGAACCCCGGGTGGCTCGGAGCGGGAGGGGGGTG
>JBMFXF010000250.1:0-4831 GCA_049964515.1 Acetobacteraceae bacterium
GTGGTGACCAGCGGCACGCCGAGGCGGCGCGCCAGCGGCATCGCACTGACCCCTTCGATGCCGAAATGGGCATGGATCAGGGCGACCCTCCGCCCGGCGAGCAGACGCGCGAAGGGGCGCGGATCGCGGGTCAGCATCTGCCAGGCGATGGCCGGCAGGGTCCGGGGCGAAAGCCGGTCCGCCAGGGTGAATGCTTCGGCGCCGTCCGGCGGCGCGCCGTAGCGCAGGCGGCCCAGGTAGAGCGGCCGGTAGCGGCGCAGCTGCTGCGCCTGCAGGGTGATGAAGGGCTCGGAGATCCGGAACAGGTTGTGCCGGAAGATGGCGATGTCGCGCAGGTGATGCTCCCGTTCGCGGATGGCGGCTGGCCGGCCCGGGCAGAAGGTTAGCGCGGCGGCGGGCGGGGCGGAAACCGCGCCGCCGCGGGCCGGTGCCGGCTTGTGAGGATAAGGGCGGCGCGATAGAAGCCGGGCCCTGGCTTCGCCCGGCCCCGCCGCCCCGGCGGCGACGCGCCGGCGGCCTGGGATCGCGGAATGGACCGGGTGTCTCGTTCTGGCGCGGCGCGCGCCTTGCCTTGCCTCGTGGCTTGCATCATCGCCCTGGCCGCGCCCGCTTGCGCGGCCGGCGCCCTTGCAGCGCCTGCCGGCCCGCCACAGGCCGCCGCCGCGCAGCCCTGCCACCCCGCCGATCCCGCGCAGGTGCGCCTGCGGATCGCCGTCAGCGGCATGCGGTCGGCCTCGGGCAGCATCGTAATCACGATCTATCCCAACGAGGCGAAGCATTTCCTCGACGGCCGCTACAAGCTGGCGCGCCAGGCGCTGCCGGTGGTGCTGCCCGTCACCCATGCCTGCTTCGCCTTCGCCCGCCCCGGCGACTACGCCGTGGCCCTGTTCCACGACCGCGACAACAGCGGCCATTTCCGCACCACGCTGCTCGGGCTGCCGGCCGAGGGCTACGGGTTCTCCAACAACCCGGCGCTGCGTTTCGGCCCGCCGGTGCTGGCGCAGGTGCGCGTGAAGGTGCATCGCGGAGACAACCCGATCGTGGTGCGGATGCAGCATTTCGGCGGCTGAGGGCGCGGCCGCGGCGCGGCCGGTTCCGCCCGCTCAGCCGGTGGCCCGGACGACCGCCCGCGCCGGCGCGATCAGCCCCAGCGCGCGCCCGGCTTCGCCGAACAGGTCGAGAGCGCGGTCGATCTGCTCGGCACTGTGCGCGGCGCTCACCGAGGAGCGCAGCAGCGCCAGGCCGCGCGGCGTCGCCGGCGGCAGGCTGACATTGGTGTAGAGCCCGGCCGCCAGCAGCTGCGACCAGAAGGCAAAGGCGACCTCGGCGCTGGGCATGATCGCCGAGACCACGGGGCTTGGTTCGGGGCCGAGGGTGAAGCCGAGCCGGGCGAGGCCGGCATAGAGCCGACGGGCATGGTCCATCAGGCGATGGCGCAGTCCCGGGCGCGCCTGCAGCTGGCGCAGCGCCTGGGTGGTGGCGGCGACGACGCTGGGCGGAGGGGACGCGGTGAACATGTAGGGACGGCTCGCCACCCGCAGGATGTCGAACCCTTCCATATCGCTGACGCAGAAGCCGCCGACGCCGCCCAGGCTCTTGGAGAAGGTGCCGACGACGAAATCCGCGTCCGCCTCGACGCCCGCCGCCTCGGCGAGGCCGCGCCCGTTCGCCCCCAGCACGCCCAGGGAATGGGCCTCGTCCACCACGAGGTAGGCGCCGAAGGCGCGCTTGACCTCGGCGAAGGCGGCGAGCGGCGCGGTGTCGCCGAGCATCGAGTAGATCCCCTCGACGACGATCACCTTGTCGCCCGGCGCGCAGGCGAGGCGGCGCAGCCGGGCGGCGAGGTCGTCGGGGTCGTTGTGGCGGAAGCGCGTCACCTCGGCATAGCCGAGGCGCGCGCCATCGTAGATGCTGGCGTGGCAGTCGGCATCCAGCAACAGGTGGTCGTGCTTGCCGGCAATGGCCGAGAGAATGCCGAGATTGGCCTGGTAGCCGGTCGAGAACACCATCGCGTGCCGGCGGCCGAAGAAATCGGCCAGCGCGCGTTCCAGCCGTCGGTGGCCCTGGTAGCTGCCGTTGGCGATGCGCGAGCCGGTGGTGCCGCTGCCGGCATCCTCCAGCGCCTCGACCGCGCTCGCCACCACCGCCGGGTCGAAGGTGAGGCCGAGGTAATTGTTGGTGCCGAGCAGCAGGATCTCGCGGTTGCCGATCAGCCCCTCGGTCGGCGAGAGCATGCGGTCGAAGACCACGTTGAACGGGTTGGCGCCGGCGCTCTCGAGCGTCTCGTAGGCGGCGCGGAGCGAGGCGAATTTATCGAACAGAGCCATCGTCAGGCGGCGATTTTGAGGCCGCTCAGGATACCGACCAGGTCGCCGAGGGTCTCGACCTCGGCGATTTTGTCGAGCGGCACCGTGACGTCCAGCCGGCTCTCGATCTCCATCACGAAATCCATCACCGCGACCGAATCGAGGCCGAGATCGGTGACGATGTTGGTCGAATCCGACAGCGCCGCCGGCGGGTTGGGAGAGGCGCGCAGGACCCCGAAGACAACATCGCGGATATGCTCGACCGATGGGTTCATGTGTCCTGCCGCCGCCCCGATACGCCTGGCCGGACTCACGCGGAGCCCGCTCGTCCACGCCCGCCACGCGGTTCGCCGCCTTCAGGCAGGCCGGGATGGCGGTGCCTTCGCGCATGGGCCGTTGAAGCTTTGATGACCCGACAATGACACCGCGTCAAGATGCCAGAACCGTCGATGGGGAGGTGAACCCGGGTGTCGGCGGGCGACCGCCCGGCGGTCGGTGGGGTGCCGCCGGGTCCCGGTTTCGGAGCCGGCGCGAGGCTCCCTCGCGATGCCATCGCCGCCAACGGAGGCGTCGCCCCAGGACCGCAGGGCGGTCGCGGGGCGGGATACGGGGCCCCCGGGCCGCATCCAGGGCCCGAGGAGCGGGCGGAAATACTGGCCCTGGCCGGCGGGCGTCGGCTTGCCTTCGCCGGCGCGCCATCGCATACAGCGCGGTCACAAATTGGGAGTTCGGGGCACGCGAACCGGCGCCCCGAAGCAGGTACGCGGCATGGGCAGAAAGGGCGATATCCGAATTGCGATCGCGGGGATCGGCAATTGCGCCAGCGCGCTGATCCAGGGAATCCATTACTACACCCCCGAGCGCTGCCGCGACGGGGTGGTCGGGCTGATGCACCGCGAGATCGGCGGCTATCTGCCCTGCGACATTGCCGTGGTCGCCGCCTTCGACATCGACGCGCGCAAGGTCGGCCGGGACGTGTCCCGGGCGATCTTCGCCAAGCCGAACTGCACCAAGGTGTTCCAGCCCGACATCCCCGACAGCGGCGTGCTCGTGCGCATGGGCCAGGTGCTCGACGGCATTTCCGAGCACATGGAGGACTATGCCGACGACCGCACCTTCGTGCGCGCCGGCGTGCCCGAGCTGTCGAAGGCCGAGATCGTCGCCGAGCTGCGGCGCAGCGGCGCCGAGATCCTGCTCAACTACATGCCCGTGGGCTCGGGGCAGGCGGCGCGCTTCTATGCCGAGTGCGCGCTCGAGGCGGGCTGTGGCTTCGTCAACAACATGCCGGTGTTCATCGCCAGCGACCCCGCCTTCGCCGAGCGCTTCAACGCGCGCGGGCTGCCGATCGTGGGCGACGACATCAAGAGCCAGGTCGGTGCCACCATCACCCACCGGGTGCTGACCGACCTGTTCGCCAAGCGTGGCGTCAAGCTGCTGCGCACCTACCAGCTCAATACCGGCGGCAATACCGACTTCCTCAACATGAAGAACCAGCGCCGGCTGACCTCCAAGAAGATCTCCAAGACCGAGGCGGTACAGGCGGTCGCCAAGAAGCGCCTCGAAGATGAGAACATCCACGTCGGCCCGAGCGACTACGTGCCCTGGCAGAACGACAACAAGGTCTGCTTCATCCGCATGGAGGGGCTGCTGTTCGGCGACGTGCCGATGGATATCGAGCTGCGCCTCTCGGTCGAGGACTCGCCCAACTCCGCCGGCGTCGTCATCGACATGATCCGCTGCTGCAAGCTCGCCCTCGAGCGCGGCATCGGCGGCGTGCTCGAAGGGCCCGCCGCCTATTTCTGCAAGCATCCGCCGGTGCAGTACACCGACGATGTCGCCTTCCAGATGACGGAGAGCTTCATCCGCACAAGCAGCATGAAGCTCGCCGTGTGATGAAGTGCCTGATTGTCGCCGCCGGCCAGGGCACGCGGCTGCGCGAGAAGGGCGAACTGAAGCCGCTGATCCCGATCAAGGGCGCGCCGCTGATCGAGCACGTGATGATGCGCGTGCTCGCCGCCGGCATCGATGAATTCGTGGTCGTCAGCGGCTGGCGCGGGGCCGAGCTGCGCGGCGCGCTCGATCGGCTCGCCGCGCGCGAGAAGCTCAGCATCGCGCACGTGCTCAACGACGAATGGACGCGCGCCAACGGCGTCTCGGTGCACAAGGCGCGCGCGGCGCTGGACGGGCCATTCCTGTTGAGCATGTGCGACCATCTCGTCGATCCGGAGATTTTCCGCGCGCTGGCCGCGGCGCCGCAGCCGCCCGACACGGTGACCCTCGCGGTGGACTTCAAGACCGGCAGCGACCTGCACGATCCCGAGGATGTCACCCGCGTCCGCTGCGCCGACGGACGCATCCTGCGCATCGGCAAGGTGATCCGCGACTTCAACGCCTTCGACACCGGCGTGTTCCGCTGCACGACGGCGATGTTCGCCGCGCTCGAACGCAGCCAGGCGGAAGGCGACGACAGCATCTCGGGGGCGATGAACGTGCTGGCGCGCGACGGACGGGCGCTGGCCTTCGAC
>JBMFXF010000251.1:0-4802 GCA_049964515.1 Acetobacteraceae bacterium
AGCGCAGTCGGGCGCCAGGTGTGGCAGATCGGACTCAGCCGGCAGATGCGAGCCGCTCGCGTTTAGAACTGCTGCGGCGCATGGGCCGTCCTTGACTCCCCCCCCGCCGGCGCCTAGGTAGCCGGCCTTCCTCCGCACCACCCGAGTTTCCCCCGCATGGCCAACACCGCCTCCGCGCGCAAGCGCATCCGCCAGACCGCGCGCCGCACCGCGCGCAACCGCGCCCGCCTGTCGCGGATGCGCAGCTTCATCAAGAAGGTCGAGGCGGCGATCGCCGGGGGCAGCGCCGATGCCGCGCAGGCGGCGCTGCGGGAGGCACAGCCGGAGATGCAGCGGGCCGCCGGGAAGGGCGTGATCCACCGCAACACGGTGGCGCGCAAGCTGTCGCGACTGGCTGCCCAGGTCGGCAAGATCGCCGGCTGAAACCTGCCGGTCCCGTCGCGGGACCCGGTCATCACGAATTGGATTTTCCGGCTGGATTGAAGAATCCAGGCAAGTAACGCTGCCCGGATTTCGGGCTGGTGAGCGCAAGCTTGTTGCGTTTTTCTTGCCGACACCAGATTCCGACCCGCGGGCACTTGGTTGTTTCAACAGGGTCGGTTAATGTATTACAACATTGTTACTCCCCCTTGGTCCGGTCGGGTTTTCGCGGTCCGGGGGCAACGCCGGCCTAGCCGTCACGCAGGGAACCGCAGCGCGCAACCAGGCACAGAACCGGCCATTCAGGCCGGCGCCACAGAAACGGGGAGACAGGGCGGATGAAGCTAGAGCCGGCGCCAGCGACGGACGCGGTGGCCTCACCCGAGGCGACGACGCTTTCGGCGCAATGGGCCCGCATTCACGCCCGCCTGCGCGCCGAGCTCAGCGAGGCGGACCATCGTGCCTGGCTGCAGCAGGTCCGGCTCGGCCGACGCGACGGCGACGAGGTCACGCTCTACCTGCCCACCCGCTTCCTGCGCGACTGGGTGAGCGCCGAGCATGGGCTGCGGCTGGCCGATGCCTGGCGCGCCGAGGACCCCACCCTGCGCCGCGTGGCGCTGCGGACCGCCGCCCGCGTCGCCCCTCGGGCCGGCCGCTCCGAGCCGGAGCCGATGTCCCCCGCCGCTCCCGTTCCCGCCACCGCCACCGAGCCGTCGCGGCTGCCCGAACTCACCGCGCCGCTGGAGCCGCGCTTTACGTTCGATAATTTCGTGGTCGGAAAGCCCAACGAATTCGCCTACGCCTGCGCCCGCCGGGTGGCCAGCCAGCCGGCCTGCCAGGGGTTCAACCCGCTGTTCCTGCACGGTGGGGTGGGGCTGGGGAAGACCCATCTGATGCACGCCATCGCCTGGGACCTGCTGACCCAGGCCCCGCCCGGAACCCGTCCGCCCAGCGTGGCCTATATGTCCGCCGAAGGGTTCATGAACCGGTTCGTGGGGGCGCTGAACGCCAAATCCGCGATCGAGTTCCGCCACGAGATGCGCGGCGTCGATGTGCTGATGATCGACGATCTGCAGTTCCTGATCGGCAAGGACGGTACCCAGGAGGAGTTCTTCCACACCTTCAACGGGCTGGTGGAAAGCGGCAAGCAGATCGTGGTTTCGGCCGACAAGGCGCCGATCAACATGACCGCGATCGAGCAGCGGCTGCGTACCCGGCTGAGCTGCGGGATGGTGGCCGATATCCACTCCACCACCTACGAGCTGCGGCTTTCCATCCTGGAGACGAAGGTCAAGGCCAGCGGCGTGGACATACCCGACAAGGTGCTGGCGCTGCTGGCGCACAAGATCACCACCAGCGTGCGCGAGCTGGAAGGCGCGCTGAACCGGCTGATCGCCGAGATGCGGCTGTTCGGCCGCCAGATCACGCTGGAGACCGCCCAGGTGCTGTTGCAGGACCAGCTGCGCGCGCACGACCGGCGCGTCACCATCGACGAGATCCAGCGCAAGGTGGCGGAACATTACAATATCCGGCTGAGCGAGCTGCTCTCGCCGCGGCGGTCCCGCAACATCGCCCGGCCCCGCCAGGTGGCGATGTACCTGGCCAAGCAGCTGACATCGCGCAGCCTGCCCGAGATCGGCGGCAAGTTCGGCGGGCGCGATCACACCACCGTGCTGCACGCGGTGCGGCAGGTGGGCGATCTGATGACCCGCGACGTGACCCTGGCCGAGGATGTCGATCTGTTGCGGCGGATGCTCGAAAGCTGATCGCGCGGCGCCGGCCTATGCCGGCGGTCCCCGTCGTTCGGATGCCGCCCCGCTGAGCTCGTCGAGGATCGAGCAGTCCGGCCGATGATCGCCCCGGCAGTCGCGGATCAACACCTCCAGCGCCTCGCGCAACGATTGCAGTTCGGCGATCTTGCGGTCGATCCGCGCCAGATGCTGCGAGGCCAGCGCCTTCACAGGCGCGGCCGTCCCCGGCAAGCCGAATCGCCGCCGCCTACAGCATGTAGGCGATATCCGAGCTGGCGGTCGGGTAGCCGAAGATGGCCGCCTTGACCTGCTCGGCCGACAGTCCGATCCGGATCGCCAGACCAAAGAGATTGATCACCTCCTCGGCATGCGGGCCGATCAGATGCGCGCCGAGGATGCGTTCGGTCCCTTCTTCCACGAGGACCTTGTATCCGGCGCAATCCTCGCCAATCCGCCGCGCCGTGTACCAGTCCGCGGTCTTCTCGTGCTGCACGCGGAATCGCAGGTTCTGCTTGCGCGCCTCCTCCTCGAGCAACCCGACGCGGGCGAGCGGGGGAATCGTGAAGACCACGCTGGGCACGCCGAGATAGTTCGGTCGCTCGCGATTGCCCTTCAGCATATTCGCTGCGACTATTCTTGCATCGTGGCTCGCCACCGGCGTCAACGGCGGGCCGCTCAATGCCGCGTCGCCGGCGGCATAGACCGCCGGATTGGCGGTGCTCTGGAGGAATTCGTTGAGCTTCAGGCGGTGCTTGTCGTGCTGGATGCCGCCGGTGTCGAGATCGAGCTCATCGAGATCCGGCACGCGTCCCGCCGCATGGACGACCAGGTCGGCCTCAAGGCTTGCGCTCGCGCCGCCGGAATCGATGTCGACACGGAATCCCGCTCCCACCTTCGCGATCGCCGTGACCCGCGTCCCGACGCGAAGATCGATGCCCAGAGTGGCGGATTTCTCCATCAGCCAGCCGACCAGATCGGGGTCGAACTGCGGTAACACGCGATCCATCTGTTCGAGCACCGTCACCGCGGCCCCGGCCCGCGCCGCGATATGCGAGAACTCCGCCGCGATATAGCCGCCCCCGACCAGCACGATGCGGCGCGGCAGCGCTTCGAGCTCGAGGAAATCAGTGCTGGTCGCAAGGTGTTCCGAGCCGGGGATGCCAAGGCGCATCGGCACGGCTCCGGTAGCGATCAGGATGAACCGCGCCTCCAGCACTTCGCCGCCCACTTCGACCGTTTGCGGACCGCGAAAGCGGGCGCGGCCATGGAACGCGTCGATGCCATTTTTGTCGAATTCGGCCTCCCGCGCCTGCGGAACCGAGTCTGTGAAGCTGCGCTTGAACGCGATCAGCGTGGGCCAATCGATCGCCGGCGCGCCCCCTGCGACACCCTTACCGCGCATGCGGCGGTCCTGATCGATCGTCTCGGCCACGCCCACCAGGATCTTCTTGGGATCGCAACCGCGCAGGGCGCAGGTGCCGCCGAAAGGCAGGTGATCGATCACCGCCACACGCCAGCCGGCACCGCGGCAGTGGTAGGCAGCGACCGAAGCGGCAGTGCCGGTGCCAATGGCGATGAGATCATACTGTCTTGCCATGATCTCTTCTCCCACGATGGACTCCCAAGCGGCGCGGGCGAATCGCTCGATCCCGCCGGCGCGTTACGACTTCTGTCCGGCGAAAGGCGCGGGCGCGTGCCCGGCCGGCAGCAAGGCCCCATAGGTCCAACCCAGGACCGCACCAAAGATCCAGTGCAGCACAAGGGTCGCGATCGGCGCCATGATGCCCAGGGTCAGTCCGAACAACCCTGCTCCCGCCATTGGCATCACCACCACCATCATCACCAGCCAGGCCCCGGTGGCGAAAATGATGCCTCGTATCCAGTGTGGGCCGGGAAGGCTGGGATCCAGCCATGCATAGATGATCCCCCACATCACCGAACCAATGAAGAAATGGGCGATCCAGCCGACGACGGGCGTCCGCGCCCCCATCATCTGGGTGATCATTGCAACAGGATTGAGTTGCGGCATGACGCCCATTGCCTGCTTCATCAGCATGAATAAGGAAAGCACGAAGGTCGCGATAAGTCCCGCGATGATGCCCTTGCCGATGTTTGTCCAACTCACATTACGCATTTGCACCACCTCGGCCCCGTCTCAGGGACAATTCCTGTCCGCGCAGGTACGTTCTGTGCCGGAGCCAGGTGTCGGGGTCAACTTCGGAAAATACTCACGTCGAAAACATTCGTGTGATGAGACGCGCGTGGCCGCCGGCGGGCGCGGCGTCGCCCTCGTTGCCCATCATCGCCAGCATCCCCGGCCCCCCGGTCCGCGTGAACCGCCAGACCAGCAGCGCCGACAGCGCCAGCCCGAGGATATTGAGCACGGTGGTGTAGTTCCAGCTGATGCCGGCCTGTAGGACCGCGATCCGCCGCCCCTCCGGCTCCAAACCCAGCGCCGCGAACGCCAGTTCCACGCTATAGCCGGCGCCGACCATCGCCGCATAGAACAGGCCCAGCAGCAGCAATTCTCATTATGACCTGACGGGCGGTTCTCCTGGCTGAGCTCGACTTTGCGCATTTTTGGGTTCTGGGCGAGCGGTCAGCAGATCGCCCAGAAGATGTCTTCAGCGG
>JBMFXF010000252.1:0-4790 GCA_049964515.1 Acetobacteraceae bacterium
GCCCGCACCGCCGCCCCGTTCACCGAACGCCCGGCGAAGGCGCCGTTGAGATCGACCACATGCAGCCAGCCGAACCCCGCCGCCGCCCAGGCGCGCGCCGGCGCCGCCGGGTCCTCGGCATAGACGGTGGCCTCCGCCATCGCGCCCCGGCGCAGCCGCACGCATTGCCCGTCCTTCAGGTCGATCGCCGGATAGAGGGTCAGGCTCATCCGCGCTTTCCGCCCGGTTGCAGCAGCTTGTAGTAGAAATACCCGCGCACCGTGCGCCCCTCGACCCGCGCATAGGCCGGATGCACCCCCCAGCGCACGAACCCCAGCGATTCGTAAAGATGCAGCGCTGCGGCCTGGGTTTCGCGCACGTCCAGGTTCAGCACCTGGTAGCCCAGCGCGCGTGCCGCCTCCTCCACATGCTGCGTCAGCAGCCGCGCCATGCCGTGCCCGCGCGCGTAGGGCGCGACGAAACTGTGCATCAGGGTGGCGGCGAAGGCCTGCGCCTCGTTGTTGCGCGGCGGGCGGACCAGCTGCGCCGAGCCGACGATGCTGCCGTTGAGCCGGGCCAGGAACAGGCTGCGCTCCGGCACCAGCAGCACGCCGCGGTAGTATTGTTCCAGCGACCGGCGCGAGGGCGGGGCCAGCCAGCCGAACCCGCCGCCATCCAGGATCGCCGCCTGGGTCGCCTCGCACAGCGCGTTGAGGTCGGTCTCGGTGAAGCCCTCGGCGCGCTCCACGCCGCGCTCGGCCGCCGCATCCGGAGCCTGGGTGCGATCGGACATCCCTCAACCCTCCCAGCGCAGGAAATTGCCCAGGATGCGCAGCCCGACCTCCTGGCTTTTCTCGACATGGAACTGGGTGCCGGCGCGCCGCCCGCGCGCGACCATCGCCACCACCGGCCCGCCGTAGTCGGTGGTGGCGATCACATCCGCCGGGTCGGCCCCGCGCAGCGCGTAGCTATGCACGAAATAGGCGTGATCCCCCGGCGTCAGCCCCTCCAGCAGCGGATGCGCGCCGGGGCGAAAATCGAGCGCGTTCCAGCCCATCTGCGGCAGCCGCAGCCCGGGCGGGTCCATCGCCGCGATCTCGCCGGCGATCCAGCCGAAGCCCTGGGTGACCCGGTGTTCCAGCCCGCGCTCGGCCATCAGCTGCATGCCCACGCAGATGCCCAGGAACGGCGCCCCGGCCTCGGTCGCGCGCAGGATGGCGGGGCCCATCCCGGGCACCGCGGCGAGGCCCGCCGCGCAATCGGCGAACGCGCCCTGGCCGGGCAGGACGATGCGGTCGGCCGCGGCCACCTGCTCCGGATCGGCGGTCACCACCACCTCCGCCGCGATCCCGACCCGCCCGGCCGCCACCGCCAGCGCGCGCGAGGCGGAGGCAAGGTTGCCGGAGCCGTAATCGACCACCGCGACCCGCATCATGCGTGGGGCCCGCTCACAGCGCGCCCTTGGTGGAGGGCACCGCATCCCCCACCCGGGGATCGGGCGCCACCGCCTCCCGCAGCGCGCGGGCGGCGGCCTTGAAGCAGGCCTCGGCGAGGTGATGCGTGTTGCGCCCGGCCTGCTGGGTGACATGCAGGGTCAGGCGCGCGTTGGCGGCCAGCGCGCGGAAGAACTCCTCGAACAATTCGGTGTCCATCTCGCCCAGCTGGGGCTGCGGGAAGCTTACCGACCAGACCAGCATCCCGCGCCCGGAGAGGTCGATCGCCGCCGCCACCCGCGCCTCGTCCATCGGCACCACGGCGTGGCCGAACCGGGCGACGCCGCGCTTGTCGCCCAGCGCCGCGGCGATCGCCTGGCCCAGCACGATGCCGATGTCCTCGGTGGTGTGATGGGCGTCGATATGCAGATCGCCCTCGGCGCGGACGGTGAGGTCGAACAGCGCGTGGCGGGTGAGCGCGGTCAGCATGTGATCGAGGAAGCCGATCCCGGTCTCGATCTCGGCCTGGCCGGAGCCGTCGAGGTCGAGAGCGACGGTGACGTCGGTTTCGGCGGTGGTGCGGGTGATGGAAGCGGTGCGGCCCATGGCGGGTGCGTAGCGCAGGCGCATCGGGGAAGCCAGTGGGGAAGCGAGCGGGGGAAACCAGCGTGGCCGACACTTGCGCCGGCCGTACGCGCCGACTAGTTATCTGACCAGTCATTCTTCCCGGGAGCCAGCCGATGGCCGCCTGGCCCGCGCAGGACGCCAAGGCCCGCTTCAGCGAATTGCTCGACCGCTGCCTCGCCGAAGGCCCGCAGCCGATCACCCGTCGCGGCGTCGAGACCGCGGTGCTGGTCCCCGCCGCCGAATGGCACCGGCTGCGCGCCGCCGCTCGCCCGACCCTGAAAGCCCTGCTGCTGTCGGAGCACGCCCGCGGCGCGCTGGAACTGCCGGCCCGCGGCACCGCCCGCCGCCGCCCGCCGCCGTCCTTGGGCTGACCCGGCCCGCGCGGTGTTTCTGCTGGACACCAACGTCGTTTCCGAACTGCGACGCGCCCGCCGGCATGGCGCCGTGCTGGCCTGGCTGCACCGGCAGGACGATGCCGCGCTCTGGCTCTCGGCGGTCACGCTGGGCGAGATCCAGGCCGGAATCGAGCGCACCCGCGACCAGGACCCCGCCCGTGCCGCCGAACTCGAGGCCTGGCTCGCGCAGGTGGCCGACACGTTCAACATCCTGCCGATGGACGCGGCGGCCTTCCGCGCCACGGCGCGGCTGATGCACCACCGCCCGGACCGTCGGTTCGAGGACGCCATGATCGCCGCCACCGCGCTCATTCGCGGCCTCGTCGTGGTGCCCCGCAGCATCCGCGATTTCCAGGGGTTCGGCGTCAGCCTGCTCGATCCGTTCGCCGCCGCTACAGAATCTCGCTTGCCGCGATCGCCACCCGGCAGCCGGCCCGGATCAGCGCGGTAAGCGCCCGATAGCCCGGCGCCTCGGCCGCGCCCTCGGCCAGGGCGGTGTCGTGATGCGCCTCCTCATCGGCGCGGAAGCCGGCGATCTCGGCGGCCAGCGCCGGGTCGGTCGCCGCCAGCGCCGCCTCCTGGCGCGCGTAATGGGCGGAGATCTCCGCCTCCACCGCCACCGTGCAGGCCATCGCCGCGCGCGTGCCCAGCGCCGCCGTGGCCGCCCCCAGCGCGAATCCGGCCAGGTGCCACAGCCCCAGCAGCGCGGTCGGGCGCACCCGCCGCTCGGCGATCAGGGCGCGGAACCGGGCCAGATGCGCCTCCTCCTGCGCCTGCATATGCGCCAGCACCGGCCCCGCCGGCCCGCCGCCCAGCACCGCGCGCTGGCCCTGATAGATGCGGACCGCGCCGTATTCGCCGGCGTGATCGACGCGGATCATGCGCGCCTCCGCCTGCCGCGGCGAGGGATCCCCGGGCAGCCTCATCGCCGCCGCCCGCGCCCGCCGCGCCGCAGCGCCGCGGCCAGCAGCAACGCCACCCCCAGCGCCGCGATCAGGTCCATCGCCGCCATCGAGACCGGCAGATGCGGGATCAGGTAGGAGGGGGCGTCGCAGGGCTTGGACGGCAGCGCCGGCATCGCCGCCAGCTGCTGCGCGAGCGTGCCGTGCCCCGGCGGCGGCGCCGCGCATTCGGGCAGCGGGCTCGGCCAGAGGCCCCACTCCACGCCCACATGCACGAACGCGATCGCGGCACCGGCGAACAGGTCCAGCACGGTCAGCCACAGCAGCGCGCGGCCGGCCTGGCGCGGCAGCAGCAGCGCCAGCAGCGACAGCAGGATGGCCAGCCGCCACGGCCAGCGTTCCACCAGGCACAGCGCGCAGGGCACCATGCCGCCCCAGTCCTGCGCCGTGAGCGCCACCCCCATGGCCACCAGCGCGGCGAGCAGGGTGAGGGCGGCGGCGGGGCGGTGCGAGGGCGGGCGCATCGGCGCGATGTGCCCCGCTTCCCGCCGCCGCGCAACCGCCTTAGGCTTGGCGGCGGAATCGGGAGGATCGATCGATGGCGCGCATCCTGTGGGGCCGCAACACGTCCAGCAACGTGATGAAGGTGATCTGGACCCTGGAAGAGCTGGGGCTGGCCTATGACCGACGCGACGTCGGCGGCAAGTTCGGCCAGACCGACACCCCGGCCTATCGGGGCATGAACCCGACCGGGCTGGTGCCGACCCTGGAGGAGGACGGGTTCACCCTGTGGGAGAGCAACGCGATCTGCCGCTACCTCTGCGCCGCGCACGCGCCGGGACATGCGCTGTTTCCCGCCGATCCGCGGGCGCGGGCGCGGGTGGATCAATGGATGGACGCGCAGCAGACGGTGCTGAACCGGCCGATGGGGGTGGTGTTCTGGGGGCTGGTGCGCACGCCGCCCGAGAAGCGCGACGCGGCGGCCCTTGCCGCTGGGGTGGCGGAGGCGGCGAAGGCCTATGCGCTGATCGGCGCGCAGCTGACCCGGCACCCTTACGTGGCGGGGGATACGCTGACCCTGGCGGATATTCCCTGGGGGGTCCACGTGCATCGCTGGTTCACGATGGCGTTCGACCGGCCGGAGGTGCCGGGGCTGCGGGCCTGGTATGATCGGTTGCTGGAGCGGCCGGCGTACCGGGCGCATATTGCGCGTCCGCTGGAGTAGGCGGGCACGCCGAGCGCTGCCGGCGGGATCGAGGCGTCGTTCGGATGGGGACGATGGGGTCGGGCATGACAGGAGCCTCGATCTCCCTCTTCGGTGTGGCCGGATCTGGTAGGAACACCGGCATGTTGTGGTCAGTGGAGGTATTCTGTCCGGCCGTCTCCCAGGAAGGGAATATTTTCTATCAAACCGAGACCCCGGTCGCCGGCAACCGCCAAGGCGCCATCGCGTC
>JBMFXF010000253.1:0-4749 GCA_049964515.1 Acetobacteraceae bacterium
GTTCGGCGGGGGCCGCGGGTTCCGACAGCTTGTAGCCGCATCCCCACACGTTCTGGACCAGGGTGGGCAACCCGGCGGCCGAGAGCTTCTTGCGCAGCCGGCAGACGATCACATCCACCGTCTTGGGCTCGGGTTCCTCCTCGGCACCATAAAGGTGGTTGAGGCAGGCGCCCTTGGACAGCGAGACGCCGCGCTTCAGCATCAGCAGTTCCAGCAGCGAGTATTCCTTCGGCGTCAGGTGCAGCGGCTTGCCGGAAACGGTGACCTCGCGGCTGTCGAGGCAGACCTGCAACGGTCCTGCGTTCAGCACCGATTTCGCGTGCCCGGCCGAGCGGCGGATCACCGCGCGCAGCCGCGCCAGCAGCTCGTCGATGGCGCAGAACTCGTCCAGCACATCGTCGGCGCCGAGATCGAGCGCCTTCACCCGCGGCCCGGGATCGGGGCGGTCGGCCACCGCCAGGATCGGGCAGTGGCAACCGGCGGCGCGGATGCGGCGGATCAGGTCGTGACCGGACATGTCGCGCAGGTTGAGGTCGAGCACCAGCGCGTCGAACCGGTAGAGACGCAGGAACTCCATCGCCTCGGCGCCGGTTCCGGCGTATTCGCGGTTCACTCCGCGACGCCGCAGCTCCTGGATGTCCTCGACCCGACGCAGCGGTTTTGTTCCGATTTGAAGGATAAGCATCGTGTCCCCGCCTGTTGGGTGGAGTTGAGAAACCATCAACGCATCGTTAAGCTGGCCGCACGATCACGAATATTTCACCACGAATCAACGCCGCAGATGGCCGGGTTAAGGCCTAGGCCATTTGGCCGAATGGCGTCGCCGCGGCGCTTCTGCTTGTCTTCGCGACTGCGGGCGCCACGGCGCCGCGCCCTCAGCCGGATGCTGACCCGGATGTCCCTGGTTCAACTTCGCTTTTTTTCGTCCCGGCGCGGTGCCGTGGCGTTGATGGCAGCCCTTGCGACACCGGCGCTGCTGGCCGCGGTGGCGGTGGGGATCGAGCTCGCCAACTGGTCCGCCTGGCAGATCGCCACCCAGCGCACCGCCGATCTGGCCGCGCTGGCCGCCGGCCAGTCCTTCGCCTCGGGTGCGACGATCGAGCAGGCCGCGAATGCCGGCGCCACGATCGCCGAGGAGAACGGTGCCGCCGGCGCGTCCACCCGGAGCTGGAACGCCAGCACCGAGGTGCTGACCGACGGGACGATCACCGTTGCCTATGTGAACGGCGTACGCAGCAGCAGCGATCCGGCGTTCCGGGTGACGGTCCAGACCTCGGTGCCGCTCACCATCGCCCGGCTCATCAGCACGGCGAGCGACGAGACGCTTTCGGCTTCGGCGACCGGCGAGGTGGAATCGTTGCAGTCCTGGGGTGGTCCGCAGCCCTGTGTGGCGGCGCTGAAGACCGCCGCCCAGGGAGGCACCGGGATCACCTACACCGGCTGGACCACGATGGAGGCCCATGGCTGCTCGATCCGCTCCAACGCCGGGCTCACCGAGACCGGCAGCGGCGGGTGGAATACCCAGGGTATCTATGCCGCCGGGTCGGTTTCCATCCCGTTCTGGGTGTCCGATGTCAACAATGCCGGGCAAACGGTGACCCCGGTGCAGAACGACGGCACCATCCCGGACCCCTACGCCAGCAATGCCGCTGTGCAGGCCGCTCTGAGACAGGCAGCGAGCGTGAGCGGGAGCTCGATTTCCTGCTCCAACCAGCACTGCGGTCTGCCGTCCGGGTCCGGCAACGGGACCTTTAACGGCTCCTACTGCAACGGCCAGGGGACCGGGTCGGTCAGCTGCATATTAGAGCCCGGCAATTACGGAAGCCTCAACGTGACCTCAGGCGGGCCCTATTATTTCACGCTCGAGCCCGGGATGTACTACTTCAATGGCAACATCAACCTGACCAATTACACCGTGACCAACGGCAGCGCGGTCACCATCGTCACCTCCGGCACCGTGACCGGGGCCAACACGTTCGACTTTACGCTGAGCGCTCCGGACCCCTCGCAGGCGGCCACCACCGGCGGCATCGCCGGGCTCGCGCTGGCCGGCAGCACCACCGGCACCGTCAGCGTCTCGGGCGATCCGCAGGTTTCCATCACCGGGGTGATGTATTTCCCGAACGCCACCTTCTCCGGCTCCGGCTCCACCACCGTCGCGTCCAGCTCCTGCTTCGAAATCCTGGCCGGTTCGGTCAGCCTCTCCGGCGATTCCGGCTATTCCGGGACCTGTCCGCAACTCGGGGCAACCGCGTTCGGCAGCACCTATACCTCGGCCTCGCTGACGGCGCTGGTGCAATGATCGGGCAGCGCGGCATCGCGGCGGTGGAGTTCGCGCTGGTGGTCCCGGTGCTGCTGGTGCTGCTGGCCGGCGGGGTGGATATCGGGTTTCGCATCTGGGCCCGCGCGGCCCTGGTGGACGCGGTCGCGCAAGGGGCGATGTATGCGTTCCTGACCGGCCCCTCGGTCACCGCCAGCGCGGTGGCGGGGTTCGTGGAGCAGGCGGCGGCGATCCCGGGGGTCAGCGCCACCGTCTCCGGCCCATCCAGCGGCTGCCTGGCGGCGGGATCGCCCACGCTCACCGCCGCCGCCTCCAACGGCACCTGCGCCGACGGCACCAAGCCCGGCACGTTCCTCACCATCGCCGCCAGCGCCACCGCATTTTCCCTCAGCACCACGCTCTGGAGCGAGCCGGGGGTCAGCGTGTCCGATCAGGCCATGGTGCGACTGCAATGATCCTGTCCCTGCTCCGCGCCGCCCGTCGCGGCGAAACCGCGCTTGAATTCGCCATCGTCGGCGGGTTGTTCGTGCTGATGCTGCTGGCCCCGGTGGAGGCCGGGCTGATGGTCTGGACCGCCAGCGCGTTGCAGGTGGCCGCGACCGCGGCGGCGCGTTGCGACGGCATCGGCGCGTGCACCAATCCGCAGGCGTTCGCGGCGCAGGTGGCCAACAGCTGGATCGGCTCCGGGGTGGTCTCCGCCGCCAACGTGACGGTGGCCAACACCACCAGCTGCAATAAGGCCTCCGGCCAGTTCGTCACGGTGACGGTGAAAGCCTCGGTCTGGACCGGGGCCATGCTGTCGCCGCTGTTCGTGCCCAGCCAGAGTGCGACCGCCTGCTTCCCGCTCTGATCGCGCCGCCCCGCTATATCGCACCGCCCAGCACGCCCAGCCCGAACAGGATCGCCACCCCGCCGATCGCCGCCGCCGCCCAGCGCAGCGCCGGCATCCTTGTGACGATGGAGACCGAGGCGAGCAGGATCGCGATCTGCAACGCGCCCGCCGCGCCGGCGTAGCCGTGTTCCCGGTGCAGCGCGTGGTCGGCCAGGCGGCGGTGCCGCGCTGCCTGCGCCAGCAGCTGTTTCATGCCGTTGCCCGCTGTCGGGTCGTCGCGCAGCTGGGCGATGGTGGCGTCCGCCGCGCGGATGCGGGCCGCGATCGCCTGAGTGACACCACCGGGCAGGTTGCGCAGGATGTCGTTGCTGGATTGCAGGGTGGTCACCCGCAGGTTCTTCGCTTGGTAATAGGCGTAGTCGTCGGTCATGGTGATGTGGTCCATCAGGAAGGCGGTCTGGGACGCCTTCTCCCCCACCTCGGCCAGGGCCAGCGCCGCGGCGAACAGCGCCACCAGCACCGCGACCCAGCGCGCCGCGCTGTCGCCCTCGCCCTCATGGGCGTGGTGGGCGGCGTGGTGGGCGCGCTCGATCCCTTCGCGCGCGTGTTCGATCGATTCGCTCATGCCGGCGGCTCCATGATGGGGGTCGGTTATAGCAGCTATAGCAGGTCCGGGCTTGCGGGCGGCCGGAGGGCGCGGTAACGCCGGACGGACCTGCGCCGGGGCGCAGTCGTTGCCAGGGAGGAGATCGAACCCATGACGTCCGCTTTATTCGGCGCCACGCGCCGCCAGTTGCTCGCTACCGCCGGAGCCATCGGCGCCGGGGCCGCGACCGGGCTCGGCATGCCGTTCATCCGCCCGGCCGCGGCGGCGGGGCCCATCCGCATCGGGTTGCTGGAAGCCAAGACCGGCTCGATCGCCGCGCAGTCGCAGTATCTGGTGTATGGCACCAAGATCGCGCTGGCCGAGATCGGCCACAAGATCAACGGCCGGCCGGTCGAGCTGCTGTGGTACGACGAACCCTCCACCCAGGGTGCGGAGCAGAATTTCCGCAAGCTGGTGAAGGAGGAAAAGGTGGTCGCCGTCCTCGGCGGCACCCTGAGCTCGTCCGCCCTGGCCGAGGAAGCGCAGGCGCAGGAGATGAAAATCCCCTATGTCTGCAACAACGCCGCCGCCACCGAGATGACCGGCAAGAACTGCAACAGCTGGACCTTCCGGCTGAACACGCCGGTCGATGTGCAGGCGCGCATGTTCGCCCCGTTCCTGATGGGCTACGGCAAGAAATGGTACTTCCTGACCGCCAATTACGCGTTCGGCCAGGACATCGCCAAATCGTTCAAGAAGCTGCTGAAGGCCGCCGGCGGCACGATCGTCGGCGACGACACGGTGCCGCTGAACACCGCCGACTACAGCGCCTATATCCTGAAGATCCGCGCCGCCAAGCCGGACATGGTGCTGGGCGGGCTGGCCGGCGATCTCGCCACCTGCCTCAAGCAGTGGGACGAGATGGGGATGCGTGGCAAGATTCCGTTCTCCGAAATCGCGATCGGCGATACCGATCTCTGGGCGGTGGGGCCGAAGGCGGCGACCGGGCTCTATACCTCGCTGTGGTGGTACAAGAACCCGGCCAACACC
>JBMFXF010000254.1:0-4741 GCA_049964515.1 Acetobacteraceae bacterium
CTTCTCGCCGTTCAGATCGACCATCGCCTTGAGCCCGTAGCGGGCCATCAGGTCGATGGTCTTGCCGCTCGCCACCGGCATGAAAATCTCCACCGGCAGATGCGCCGGCCGCGGCACCACGGTGATCTCCTTCACCTGGTAGCCCCGGTACGGCACCACCGGCGGGCATTCGTAGAACCGTCCCTTGTGGCGGAAGCTCTCCTGGTTGAAGCAGGCCAGCAGCAGTTGCAGCTGCTCCTCGAAATACTCACGGTTCTTCTCGGCATCCAGCAGCGGCGCGCCGAAGGTTTCCACCTCCCGCGAGTGATACCCGCGCCCCACCCCCATGATAATCCGCCCGCCGGTGACGATGTCGGCCATGGCGTAGTCCTCGGCCAGCCGGATCGGGTGCCACATCGGCAGCACGTTGAACCCGCAGCCGAACTTGAGTTGCTTCGTCTGCGTGGCCAGCCACAGCCCGAGCTGGACCAGGTTAGGCAGGCACTCGTAGCCCTCGTGCTGGAAATGATGTTCGGCGGTCCACATTGCGTAGTAGCCGCACTCGTCCATCACCTGGGCGATATGCCGGGCGGTGAAGAACACTTCCGAGAGGCGCTCGTTCGGGTAGCGCCGCTCGTTCGCCGGCGTGCCGTCGAGGCCGACGTTGTCGAGGTCGATCTGGCCCACGTAGAGCATATGGAAGCGTTTGAGCATCGGTTCCTCCCGCGATGGCGCCGGGACGGTGCGCAGCCCGGGCGCCGGCGTCAAGCGCCGTGACAGGCCCCGGCCCAGGACCACCAGCCGGGCCGGCTTGGGGCGGTCGCGGCCTCGGGGCTGGCGAACAGGCCGAAGCAGGTGGCGCCCGACCCGCTCATGCGCGCCAGCAGGCAGCCCGGCGTGGCCGCCAGCGCCGCCAGCACCTCGCCGATCGCGGGGCACAGCGCGCGCGCCGGCGCTTCCAGATCGTTGCGGGTATTGGCGGCGAGGAACGCGGCCAGCGCCGCGGCATCGGCGAACCCCGCGGGCAGCGCCGCCGGGGCGGAGAATGCGCCGGCGCGGGCACGGAACACCGCGGCGGTGGCGACCGGCAGGCCGGGGTTGACCAGCGCCAGCCCGAACCGCGGCAGCGCGGGGGGTTCGCTCAGGATCTCCCCCACGCCGCCCATGCGCGCGGGCCTCGCGGCCAGGCAGACCGGCACGTCGGCGCCCAGGCGCGCGGCGATCGCCATCAGCTCCACCCGGCTCGGGTCCAGGTTCCACAGCCGGCACAGCAGCCGCAGGCTCGCCGCCGCGTCGGCGGACCCGCCACCGATCCCGGAGGCCACCGGCAGCCGCTTGTCCAGCACCAGGGAGGCGCCGGCGGTTATGCCGGCCGCGGCGGCCAGGGCGCGCGCCGCGCGCAGCACCAGATTGTCGGCCTCGCCGGCCAGCGCCGCGCCGTGCGGCCCGATGATGTCCAAGGTCAGCCCGGCCGCCGGTTCGGCGCGCAGCCGGTCGGCGGCGCCGGCGAACACCGCAAGGCTGTCGAGGCGATGGTAGCCGTCGGCGCGCCGGCCGAGCACGTGCAGGAACAGGTTGAGTTTGGCCGGCGCCGGCTCGACCGGCATGGGTCAGTGCGGCTCAGGCGCGCGGGCGAGCGCGGCGGTCAGCCCCTCCCGCAGCCGGGCGCGGATGGCGGCGGCCTCGGCCGGCGAGGGCCCCAGGGTCAGCGCGCGCTGCCACTGGTAGCGGGCTTGCAGCCGGTGGCCCGCCGCCCAATAAACATCGCCCAGATGGGCATTGATGGTGGCGTCCGCCGGGGCCATCTCCGCGGCGCGCTGTTCCACCGTCAGCGCGTGGGCGATGTCGTGGCGGCGATACAGCACCCAGCCCAGGCTGTCGGTGATGGCGGCGCTGTCGGGGCGCTGCTTGGCCGCCATCTCGATCATGGTGAGCGCCCGGTTCAGATGCACCCCGCGGTCGGCCCAGCTGTAGCCGAGATAGTTCAGCACCAGCGGCTGATCGGGCAGCAGGGTCAGCGCGTGACGGAAATCGGCCTCGGCCCCGGCCCAGTCGTGGACACTGTCGCGGGCGATGCCGCGGTTGTACAGCAGCACCCAGTCACGGCGGGTGAGCGGCACCGAGAGCGCCAGCGCGCGGGTATAGGCGGCGGCGGCCTGATGCGGGTGGTGCAGGTCGCGCAGCACGTCGCCCGCTTCGGCATAGGGCAGCGGGCTCTGCGGGAAGCGGGTCTCAAGGCGGGTCAGCACCGCCAGCGCCTGGGTGGGTTTTCCGGCGCGGCGCAGCAGGTCGGCCCGCTGCAGGTCGGCCACCGGGGTCAGCGGGTCGGTGCGGGCGATCCCGTCCAGCAGCGCCAGCGCGTCGGCGGTCTTGCCCTGGTCGCCCAGCAACTCGGCGGCCAGCAGCCGGGCCGGGGCAAAGCCGGGACGAGCGGCGAGCGCGAGGCGCAGCATCAGCAGCGCCGCTTCCGGCCGGTCGGCCGCGCGCAGGGTGGCGCCGAGGCCGAGGAACGCCTCGGCGATGCCGTCGGCCGGGGTGGCGACGGGCCGGTGGTCGAGCGAGGCGGTGAGCGCCGGCAGGGCGATGGCGAATTCGGGCGATCCGGCCGTCATGGCGGCCAGCGTGCTGAGCGCCCGGGGCCGGCGCTGGTGGCGGGCGTCGAAGCTGGCGAGGATGGTGGCGACCCGCAGATCCGCCACCCCCAGCGCCTGCCGGGCGCGGTGATAGAACCCCTGGGCGGCGGCGGTCTGACCCGAGACATCGGCGATCAGCCCCGCCTGCAACAGGAAGAAGCCAGCGGCGTCGGAGGCGGCCACGCGCGGGGCGAGCGCGGCCAGCGCCCGGTGCTGATGCCCTTGGGCCAGATCGAGCCAGGCGCTCAGCACCGGCATCAGCGGCCCCGCCGGGCCGATCGCGCGCAGGCCGGACAGCCGGGCGGCGGCGGCGGCGAAGCGGCGGGCACGGACGTCGCCCGCGATCAGCAGCAAGGTTGCCGCGTCATTGCCCGGCAGGCGGCGCGCCAGGGTGGCGGCTTCCGGCGTGCCGGCCATCAGCGCGGCGGCGAAGGCGCGGTGCAGCAGCAGCGAATCCTGCGGGCGGCGCGCCAGCGCCTGGGTGAAATAACGGGCGGCGACGCCCGGATCGCCGCTGGCCAGGGCGAAGCTGCCGTCGAGAAACGCGGTATCCGCCCCGAGCGGGGTGGGCGCGGCGGCGGCCGGCAGCGGCCGGGCGGCCAGGGCGAGGGCGGCCAGGGCGAGGGCGGCCAGGGCGAGGGCGGACAGGGCGAAGGCGGGCAACAGGAAACGGCGCATGGGGGCAGGATACCGGGCCCGCGCCCCGGCCGCCATGGGTTTCCGCAGGCGGGTTTCGCGGGGGTTTCCCCACGCCGGCGCCGCGCGCTAGCCTCCGGCCATGATCGGCGCGTTGCTCCTCGGCTATCTGCTCGGTTCGGTCCCGTTCGGGCTGTTGTTCACCCGGGCGGCGGGACTCGGGGATATCCGCCGGGTCGGCTCGGGCAATATCGGCGCCACCAATGTGCTGCGGGCCGGCGGCAAGGCGCTGGCGGCGGCGACCGTGCTGGCCGATGGCGGCAAGGGCGTGGCGGCGGTGCTGCTGGCCGGCTGGGCCTGGGGGCCGGCGGCGGCGCTGTGGGCCGGGCTGGCCGCGGTGCTGGGGCATCTGTTCCCGCTCTGGCTGCGGTTTCGCGGCGGCAAGGGGGTGGCGACCGGGCTTGGCGTGCTGCTGGCGGCGGCCCCGTTGGCCGGCGTGATCGCCTGCGTCACCTGGCTGCTGGTGGCCAAGCTGGGCCGGCGGTCCTCGCTGGCCGGGCTGGCCGCATTCGCCGCGGCGGTGGTGGCGTCCGGGCTGATCTACGGCGGCGGGCGGGGCTGGCTCGCGCTGGCGGTGGCGGTGCTGGTGTTCGCCCGCCATCACGGCAATATCCGCCGCCTGGTCGCCGGGACCGAGCCGCGCATCGGCGCCGGCGGCGGGACCGCCGGGTAGCTGGCCTTCCCTCGCGCGCCCCGCTACATCGGTGCCGATGTCCGCCGCGCCCAGCCCCGTCCCGCCGATCCCGATCCTGATCGCCCCGCATCCGGCGCTGAAAACCCGTGCCCGCGCGGTGACCCCGGCCGATGCCGAGCAGCTGCGCGATCTCATCCCGCGCATGTTCGCCGCCATGTATGCGGCTCCGGGCATCGGGCTGGCCGCGCCGCAGGTGGGCGTGGGGCTCCGGCTCGCCATCGTCGATCTGATGCCGGACGAGAAACCGGCCCCGATCGTGCTCATCAACCCCGAGGTCGTCGCCGCCTCGGAGGAGCTCGCCACCCGCGAGGAAGGCTGTCTGTCGCTGCCCGGCCAGTATGCCGATGTCACCCGCCCGGCCCGGGTCAAGCTGCGCTATCTCGATCAGGCCGGGGCGCGGCGGGAAATTTCCGCGGAAGGGCTATTGTCGGCTTGCATCCAGCACGAGATCGACCATCTCGACGGCATCCTGTTCGTCGATCGCCTGTCGTCGCTCAAGCGCAACATGATCCTGCGCCGGCTGGCCAAGGAGCAGCGGCAGAAGCAGGCGCGCTGAGGATGCGTCTCGCATTCATGGGCAGCCCCGATTTCGCGGTGCCGGCGCTGCTGGCGCTGCACGGGGCGGGACACCACATCGCCGCGGTGTATTGCCAGCCGCCGCGCCCGGCCGGGCGCGGTCAGGCGGTGCGCCCCTGCCCGGTGCAGGCGGCGGCGGAGCGACTGGGGCTGCCGGTGCGCA
>JBMFXF010000255.1:0-4707 GCA_049964515.1 Acetobacteraceae bacterium
GGCAACGGCGTGGTCGGGATCACGTAGCCTCCCGCCGCCGGCGCCGACGCGCCGGCCCCCGCCGCGGCCGGCGGCGCATGGGTCGCGGAGGCGGGGCCGCGCAGGGCCGCCAGCAGCGTGTCGGCATCCAGCGTGGCGGCCGAAAGCGTGCCGCTCACCGCGGGCACCGCGCCCAGCCGCAGCGCGAGATCGCCGCCGATCGTCCCGCCCGGCAGGCTGAGCCGCAGGCCGCGGAGCTGCCCGCCCTCGGCCGGCGTCCCCGGCAACGCCAGCTGCCCGTGCAGCCCCAGGCGAATCGCCGGCAGGCTTGCCCCCGCCAGCTGCCCCACCGCGCGCAGCGATGGCACCGCGGCGGTCACCTCGAGCGCGATCCCGGACCCGGCGAGCGGACGCGCGATCCGCCCCACCAGGCCGAGGCGCGCCCCGGCGGCGTCCAGCTGCGCCCGCAGCGGCACCGCCGCCCCGGCCAGCAGCGCGGTGAGCGTGCCGGTGGTGACATGCAGCGCCACCGGAGCCGCCCCCAGCGTTCCGCTCGCCACCAGCACCAGCGGCGCGGTGGGCGAGGCCTCGGTCAGCGCGAGCGCAGGCAGGTGCAGCACGGTGGTCTTGCCGGTCGCGTCGTCGCGGTAGCCCAGGGTGGCATCGACCAGCCGCACCGAGCGCACGAACACCGAGACCCCGGCCCCGGAGGCGGGCGCGGGCGCGGCGGCGGGCGCAGCCTTGCCCGGCGCGGGTGCGGCCGGCGGCGCGAAACGCCAGTTCACCGCCCCGGTCCGGGTGCGTTCCAGCAGAATATCCGGCCGGGTCAGGGTCAGCCGGTTGACCACCACCTGCCCATGCAGCAGCCCCAGCGCGTCGATCCCGAGCGACAGCGCGCCCAGCCGCACCATCTCCGGCCGCGAGAACCCGGGCGGGTTGGCCAGGCTGACATCGCGCGCCGCGAGCGACGGATGCAGCGACAGATGCAGCCGGATCGGCCCGCTCAGCACCAGGGTGCGTCCGGTGAGCGCGCGCACCTCGGCGACCAGCCGGGGCTTGAGGCTGTCGGGGTTGAAGGTGGCCAGCGTGTACGCCGCGACCGCGACCACCACCAGCACCAGCACGCCGATGCCGAGACCGATCCGGCGCAGATACCGGCCAAGGCGGGAAGGTTGGGCCATGCTGCCTCCGAGGGCGGAAGGACGCGGGGACAAACCCTCAGCCGCGCCGCGGCGGACGCGGGTCCGGCGCGACGAAGCCGAGGGTGCGGAACGTCTCCACCATATGGGGTGGCAGCGGCGCTTCCACCGCGAGCGTGCCGCCCGCCGGATGCGGCAGGCTGAGCGCGCGGGCGTGCAGATGCAGCGCCGTGGAAAGCCCGGCGACCGTGGCCGCGAACGCGCCGTTCTGATCCGGCGTGGCATAGGTCACGTCGCCCAGGATCGGCGCCCCGATCGCCACGCAATGCACGCGAAGTTGATGCGTCCGCCCGGTCTCGGGCACGAGTTCCAGCCAGGCGAGTTTGCCGGCGTGATCGAGCGTGCGGTAGTGGCTGACCGAGCGCGCCGCGTCGGCCTCGCCGGGCTCGGCCAGCACGGTGCGCCCGCCGCGCGGGCCGGCCAGCCGGAGCAGCGGGCGGTCGATGCGGCCGGCCGGCGGGACCGGGCGACGGGCGACCACCGCCCAGTAGGTTTTCTCCATCGCCCGGCTGCGAAACGCCGCCGCCAGACGTGACGCCGCGCGGGCGCCGCGGGCGAGCACCAGCACCCCCGAGGTATCGCGGTCCAGCCGATGCACCAGCCGCGGGCGCTCGGCGCCGAACGCGAGCGCGTCGAGCGCGCCGTCCAGATGCACGGCGATGCCCGGCCCGCCCTGCACCGGCAGGCCGGCGGGCTTGTCGATCACCACCAGCTGGTCGTCGCGGTACAGCACCGCCGCGCGCAACCGCGCCGCCAGGGCCGGATCGGCGGGCGGGCGCGGCGTCGCCTCGGCCGGGGCGGCGGCGAGCGGGGGGAGGTGGATCTCCTGGCCCGGCGCCAGCCGCGTGCCGGGCGCGACGCGCGCGCCATCGACGCGCAGGCGGCCGGTGCGGCAGAGCTTCTGGATGGCGCTTTGCGGCAGGCCGGGAACCTGCCGGCGCAACCAGCGGTCGAGGCGGAGTTCGGCCTCGTCGGGCGTGACGATGCGGGTTTCCGACATGATACCCCGGGGCGTTGCCGGGCGTATGGGCGCGGGGCCGGGGCGGGTCAAGGCGGGCTCGGCGCCACCCGCCCGCCTACCCCGGATAGCGCCACGGCGCCGCCGGCTGCGCCGCCGCCTCGTCCAGCGTCCATTGCGGCAGCGCGATCCCCTCGCCCACGTCGGTGAACACCATCCGCATCCGCGAGCCGATGCCGACCCGCGCCACCGCCTCCGGCGGCGCGAGCCGGCCGTCGGGCGTGACCAGATTGCCCACCACCCGCAGCGCCTCATGCGCCGATGGCTGGCCGGCCTGGGTATCGAGCTCCACCAACAGCACCAGATAGGGCGTGAACGGCTTGAACTGCGGCTGGATGGCGTGATGCACCTCGGTATAGGAATGCACCGTTCCGCGCCCCTCCACCGGCGTCCAATGGGCGTTCGGACTGGCGCACCACGGGCAGGCGGTGGTCGGCGGGTAGCGCAACAGTGCGCAATCGTCGCAGCGTTGCAGGTGGAACCGATGTTCCGCGCAATGGGCGAAATACTCCAGATTCTCGTGGTCCACGTCGTCGATCCGCAACGACATGCCAAGGTAGCCGGCTTCGATCGCCATATCCCCCTCCCTCAACCGCGCCGCATGACCATCGCCGAGCCGGTGCCCGGCATGGCCCAGCCCAGATTGGCGCTCACCTCCGCGCCCTTCACCTGCCGACAGCCGCCCTCCCGGTGGTCGTGGGTATGCACCCGCCGCCCGTCCGGCCCGATCGGGCAGGAATCGTCCACGTCGTGGCGCAACTGGCGCACGTTCTCGATCACCATGTTCATCCCATGGGTATAGCCCTCGCAGAGATGCCCGCCGGAGGTGTTGTTGGGCCGCCGCCCGCCCAGCCGCGTGATCCCGGAGGACACATAATCCCCACCCTCGCCCTTCTTGCAGAACCCGTAATCCTCGAGTTGCAGCATGGTGGTGAAGGTGAACGCATCATAGGCGCCGGTGAGATCGATATCCTCCGGTCCCACCCCGGCATTCGGCCAGAGGATGTCCTTGGCGTAATGACCGGCCACGGTCGAGATCGGCCCGTGCTGGTAGTGCATGTCGAGCCGCGGCTTGTTCACCCGCCCGGCGACGGCGCGGATCAGCACCGGATGGTGGCGCAGATCGCGCGCCCGCTCGGCGCTGGTGATGATGATCGCGGTGGCGTTGTCGGTCTCCACGCAACAATCCAGCAGATGCAGCGGCTTGCAGATGAAGCGGCTGGCCAGCACCTCCTCCACGCTGTAGCGCTTGCGGTACAGCGCCTTCGGGTTGTTGGAGGCGTGTTCCGAATGCACCACCTTCACCATCGCCACCTGCTCGGGCGTGGTGCCGAAATCGTGCATGTGGCGCATGAAGCTGGGGGCGAACATCTGCCCCGCGCTCTGCCAGCCATAGGCGCGCGAGTGCAGCATGTCGCCATTGACCGGCGGGGCCGAGCGCGCCCCGGTGCCGCCGATGCGGACCTGCGAATAGCCGTTCATGGAACGGAAGATCGCCACCGTCCGGCACATCCCGGCTTCGATCACGCCGATGGCGATGCCGATCAGCGCCTCGGTGGACGACCCGCCGCCGAACACGTCCATGTAGAAATTGAGCCGGATCCCCAGATCGCCGGCGATGAACGGCGCGAAGGTGGAATCCCCGCTCTGGTAGGAGAGCATCCCGTCGATATCGGCGGGCCTGAGCCCGGCATCGCGGATCGCGTTGCGCACCGCATTCGTGCCCATGGCGCGGGTGCTGCGACCGGAGCCGCGGGTGTAGGGCGTCTCCCCCACGCCAACGATGGCGTATTTGTCGCGCAGATAGCGCGGCGTGGTGGCGTCGGTGTCAGCCGGCAGCGGCATGGTTCCCTCCCGCGGTGCGTCGCCTTGCAGGCTAAGCAGATTCCGCCGGGTTGACCAACGCTTGGAGCTCCGATTCGCTGGGGGCACCGATTCGCAGGTGCAAGACATGACTGGCAAATCGCCTCTCGCGGCCACCGGGGAACAACGCGCCGGCCTGCTCGTCCTGGCTGGTTCTCACGAGCGCGGCGCAGCGGATCGTGCCCGCGCCGTATTGCTGACGCTGGCCGGCTGGACCAGCCCCAGGATCGCCGAGGCGTTCGGAGTGCGCGAAGACACGGTGCGCCTGTGGCGCAGCGCCTTTATGGACGGCGGCGTCGATGCGCTGAAGGTCAGCGTCGCACCCGGGCCGGCTCCGGTGAAGAGCGAAACGGCCTTGCGTGTGGTCACGCCGCTGCTGGCGGCACCTGTGGCCGACCGGCGCAACTGGACGATCTCGCGGCTGCGGGCCGAGCTCGAGGCACAGGAGGGCGTGCGCATCAGCCGTTCGCAACTGTCGAAAGCCATGCGAAAAAAAAGTTCCGCTGGCGGCGGCCCCGGCACACGCTGAGTGGCCGTCAGGACCCGGCCGAGATCGAACGCGTCGGGCTGCGCCTGCAACTGCGCAAACAGCAGGCCGAAGCCGGCGACATCGTCCTGCTTTATGGCGACGAAAGCGAGGCGTTGACG
>JBMFXF010000256.1:0-4705 GCA_049964515.1 Acetobacteraceae bacterium
CGGCTACCGTCGCGTCCAGCGCCCCGGCGCCGGCGATCACGCCCTCGGCCTCGATGGCGACGGCGGCGAAGCCGCGGGCGAGGCGCACGGTGACGCCGGCGATGCCGCCGTCGCGGATGATGAGGTTGGAGCAGGCGCCCAGCACATGCACCGGGATCGCCGGATCCAGCGCGGCGAGGAAGCCGGCGAGATCGGCGGCGTCCGCCGGGCGCACCAGCAGCTCGGCCGGGCCGCCGACGCGGAACCAGCTGGTGGGCGCCAGCGGGGCGTCGTGCTGGATCCGCCCGCGCAGCGGCGGCAGGGCGAAGCCGGAATCGCGCGCCGCCGCCATCATGCCCCGCCCGGCCCGCGACGCGGCGGGTTCCCCTGCGGCGCGCTCCGCCCGGCCCCCGGCTGGCCCGCACCATGTTGACCCGCGCCATGTTTTCCCGCTTGGGCCTGCAATGCCGCCAGCTCCGCCGGCAGCGTCTGCGCCCATTGGGTGATGTTGCCGGCACCCAGGCAGACCACGTAATCGCCCGGCCTTGCGATCGCGAACACCATCTCCGCCAGCCGCGCCGGCGCGCCGAGCGGCACCACCGCGCGATGCCCGCGCGCGCGCAGCCCCTCCACCAGCGCGTCGCGGTCCACGCCCGGGATCGGCGCCTCCCCGGCCGGATAGACATCGGCCACGATCACCGTGGAGGCGTCGTTCATGCAGGTGCAGAACTCGGCGAACAGCGATTGCAGGCGGGAGTAGCGGTGCGGCTGCACCACCGCCACCACGTTCCTCGCCCCGGCCTGGCGGGCGGCGCGCAGCACCGCGGCGATCTCCACCGGGTGGTGGCCGTAATCGTCGATCACGGTGATCCCGCCCGCCTCGCCGGTGCGGGTGAAGCGGCGCTTCACCCCGGCGAACCCGGCGAAGGCCGAGCGGATGGTATCGTCGTCGATCATCATCTCGACCGCGACCGCGACGGCGGCGAGCGCGTTCTGCACGTTGTGCCGGCCCAGCATCGGCAGGCGGAACGGGCCCAGCTGGCGGGTGCGGTTGCGGACCCGGTCGGTCACCGTCACCTGGAAGGTGGCGCCGCGGGAATCCGCGTGCAGCGCGTCGGCGCGCACATCCGCCTGCGGGCTGAAGCCGTAGGTGACGATGCGCCGGTCGGCGAGGCGGGGGATCATCTGCTGCACCGCCGGATGGTCGATGCAGAGCACGGCGAAGCCGTAGAACGGGATGTTGGCGACGAACTGGTCGTAGCCGGCGACCATCGCCTCCGGCGTGCCCCAGTGGTCCAGGTGCTCGGGGTCCATGTTGGTGACCACCGCGATCACCGCCGGCAGGCGCAGGAAGCTGCCGTCGCTCTCGTCGGCCTCCACCACCATCCACTCGCCCTGGCCCAGGCGGGTGTTGGAGCCGTAGGCGTTGATGATGCCGCCGTTGATGACGGTGGGGTCCAGCTTCGCCGCTTCCAGCACCGCGGCGATCAGGCTGGTGGTGGTGGTCTTGCCATGGGTGCCGCCGACCGCGACCGACCATTTCAGCCGCATCAGCTCGGCCAGCATCTCGGCCCGGCGCACCACCGGCAGGAAGCGGGCGCGGGCTTCCACCACTTCCGGGTTGTCGCGCTTCACCGCCGAGGAGACCACCACCACCTGGGCGTCGCCCAGATTGGCGGCGTCGTGGCCGACGGTGACCGGAATGCCGGCCTCGCGCAGGCGGCGGACATTGGCGCCGTCGGCGATGTCGCTGCCCTGCACCCGGTAGCCCAGCACGTGCAGCACCTCGGCGATGCCGGACATGCCGATGCCGCCGATGCCGACGAAATGGATGGTGCCGATGGAAAGCGGCAGCGCCCTCATGCCACCGCCTCCCCGGCGCCGATGCGGATCACGAGTTCGGCCAGGCGTTCCGTGGCGTCGGTGCGGGACTGGCCGAAGGCGGCGGCGGCGGCGCGGATGCGCCGGTCCGGATCGCCGAGCCAGGCGGCGAGCGCACGGGCCAGCGCCGGTGCGTCCAGCCCGGCCTGATCGAGCCGCTCCGCCGCGCCGGCCGCCACCAGCGGTGCGGTGTTGGCGCGCTGGTGGTCGTCGATCGCCCCGGGCAGCGGGATCAAGAGCGCCGGGCGGCCGACCGCGGCGAGCTCGGCCATTGTGGAGGCGCCGGCCCGCGCGATCACCAGCTGCGCGCCGGCCAGCCGCGCGCCCATGTCGTCGAGGAACGGCGCCAGCGTCGCCGGCACGCCGGCGGCGGCGTAGGCGGCGCGCACCCGGTCCAGGTCCTCCGGGCGGCATTGCTGGGTGACCTCCAGCGCCTCGCGCAGCGCCGGCGGCAGCAGTGCCACCGCGGCCGGGACCAGGTCGGCGAGCACCCGCGCCCCGAGCGAGCCGCCCACCACCAGCAGCGACAGCCCCGGCCCGGCCCGGTACGCCGCGCCCTGATGGGCGAGCACGCCGGGGCGCACCGGATTGCCGGTCACCACCGTGCGGACAGCGTCCGGCACCCGGGCGGTGGCGGGGAAGCTGAGGGCGAGGCCGTCGGCGAAGCGCGCCAGCACCCGGTTGGCCCGGCCCAGCACCGCGTTCTGCTCGTGCAGCACAAGCCGCGGGCGGGGGCGGACCAGCCGCGCGCCCAGCGCCGGGGCGACCGCCGGATAACCGCCGAAACCCACCACCGCCTGCGCGTCGAGCCCGGCCAGCAGGCCGCGCGCGCGCAGCCCGCCCCAGCCGAGGGCGAGCACCGCCAGCCCGGCCCGCCAGACGCCGCGCCCGGCGATGCCGGCGCCGGGCAGCACATGCCGGTCGAGCCCGGCGAAGCCGGCCGCCCCGGCGGCGCGGGCATCGGTCATCAGCACCACCCGCTCCCCGCGCGCCAGCAGCGCCGCGGCCAGCGCCTCGGCGGGGAACAGATGCCCCCCGGTGCCGCCGGCGGCGATCACGAACGGGCGCACCGCGGGTCCCCTCATGCCAGTTCTCCGCGCGGGCGGCGGCGCGACAGCGCCAGCAGCATCCCCACTTCCAGCGCCGCGGCGATCGCCGACGACCCGCCATAGGAGAGGAACGGCAGGGTCATGCCCTTGGTCGGGATCATCTTCATCGCCGAGGCCATGTTGACGAAGGCCTGCAGGCCGAAGGAGGCGATCAGCCCGGTGCCGGCGAGCACGGTGAAGGGCTCGGTCTCGGCGAGCAGGCGCCAGATGCCGCGCAGCACGATGAAGGCATAGACCAGCGGGATCAGCGCGGTGAACACGAGGCCCATCTCCTCGCCGGCGACGGCGAAGATGAAATCGGCCTGGGCATCCGGGAGCAGGTCCTTCATCCGCCCCTCGCCGAGGCCGCGCCCGAGCAGCCCGCCGTTGCCGAACGCCTTGAGCGAGATCTGGATCTGGTAGGCATCCGGCCCGTGCGGGTGCAGGAACTCGGCCACCCGCATCCGCACGTGATGGAAGCTGAGATAGGCCGCCACCGCCATCGCCGCCATGCCCAGCAGCGAGACCGCCACCAGGGTCAGGCTCAGCCCGTCCACGAACATCTGCACGAACAGCACCGCGGTGATCACCACCGCCATGCCGACGTCGGGTTGCTCCTTCAGCAGCACCATGATGAAGGCGTAGAGCACCAGCGCGATCGCGCCGCCGGGAAAGCGCGGGTTGCGGCGGCGCTCGGCCAGCAGCCAGGCGGTCACCACCGCGAAGCAGGGCTTGAGGAACTCCGAGGGCTGCATGACGAAGCCGGGGAAGCGGATCCAGCGCCGCGCGCCCAGCACTTCCATCCCCACCGCCAGGGTGGCCGCGGTCAGCAGCAGGGCGACGATGCCGCCCGCCAGCGCCAGCCGGCGCACCTGACGCGGCGAGAGCATGGAGATCACCAGCATCAGCGCGAAACCGGCGGCGAGGAACACCATCTGCTTGGCCAGCAGGTGATAGCGCGGGTCGCCCAGCCGGTGCGCCGCGGCGGGTTCGGCGGCCATCGCCAGCACGTAGCCGAAGCCGAACAGCACGCCGACCGCGCTCAGCATGGCGTGATCGACGGTCCACCACCAGCGGCCGAGCAGCGAGGTATCGGTGCGCGCGATCGCCATCAGGCCGCCTCCGCTTCCGGCAGCGCGCGGGCCAGGGCGGCGAAGCGGACGCCGCGGGCCTCGAAGCCGGTGAACTGGTCGAAACTGGCCGCCGCGGGGGACAGCAGCACCACCGGGGCGCCGGTCCGGCGGGCGGCGGACAGGGCTTCGGGCACCGCCGCCTCCAGGGTGCCGGCGATGCGGTGGGGCACCCCGGCTGCCTCCAGGGTGGCGGCGAAGGCGGGGGCGTCGCGGCCGATCAGCAGCGCGGCGGCGATGCGGGGGAAGAACGGGGCGAGGCTGGCGATGCCGCCGGCCTTGGCGGTGCCGCCGGCGATCCACACCAGCCGCTGGTAGCAGCCCAGCGCGCGGGCGGCGGCGTCGGCGTTGGTGGCCTTGCTGTCGTCGATGAACGCCACCCCGCCGACCCGGGCCACCGCGCGCTGGCGATGCGGCAGGCCGGGGAAGCTGGCGATGCCGCGCGCGACGGCGGCGCGGTCGGCGCCGAGGGCGAGCGCGATGGCGGCGGCGGCGGCGGCGTTCTGCGCGTTGTGCGCCCCGGGCAGCGCCGGGGCGCGGGCGAGCTCGAGGATCGGGCCGGCGGCGTCGCTGAGCACGCCACCCTGGCCGGTGACATCGGCCGGCGCGTCGCCGGAGATGGTGAGC
>JBMFXF010000257.1:0-4705 GCA_049964515.1 Acetobacteraceae bacterium
GGGGGTTCCGATGAACTATGTCGCCGAACGGGTCCGCGCCGCCCGCCGCCCGCCGCCCGAGACGCCGGAGCTGGTCAGCCGCCGCACCCCGCTGGTGCTGGTGATCGAGGACCGGCCGGCGGTGAGTGCGGCGATCGCCGAGCTCTGCGCCTATCTCGGCGTCTCCGTCGATCGGCTGGGGTCCGAGCGCGACCTGCTGCGCGGCTTCCGCGAGCGCCGGCCGATGGCGGTCATCGCCACCCTGGACGGGCCGGCGCAGGACGGGTGCTACGTGATGATGCAGCTGGCCGAGCATGACCCGACGGTGCCGCTGCTGCTGCTGACGGGGGGCAACGAGATTCTCTCGGGCGCGGCGGATGCGGTGGCGGAGCTGTGCGCGCTGACCGCGCTGACCCAGGCCTCCGGCCTGCCGGACGCGGCGGAGCTGGTGGCGTTCCTGTTCCGCGCCGGCCAGGCCGGGCGCTGCCTGGGGCTGCTTCCGCCCAGCTAGGCAGGACGGTCGAAACCGCCGATACTGTGCGCGAGCAGGCAAATCCTGCCCGAGCACGAAAGAACGTATCGATGGCCAAGGCCGACTGGGAGATTCCGGCCAATCTGCAACCGGACCCGTCCGATTACAGCTACGACCTGACCCGCGCGCTGGATGCGGTGGTGGGAATCCGCAGCTACGTTCCCGCCGATGCCTTCACCGCCGCCACGCTGGGCACCGAGCGCGCCGGCAGTGGCGTGGTGATCCGCGACAACGGGCTGATCGCCACCATCGGCTATCTGGTGACCGAGGCGGAAACGATCTGGATCACCTCCACCGACGGGCGCGCGGTGCCTGGCCATGCCGTGGCCTACGACCAGGAGACCGGGTTCGGCCTGGTGCAGGCGCTGGGCCGGCTGGGGCTGCCGGCGCTGGAGATCGGCGATCCGGACCAGCTGAAAACCGGGGACGCGGCGGTGTTCGCCGCCTATGGCGGGCGCAGGCACGCGGTGGAGACCCGCATCGTGGCGCGGCAGGAATTCGCCGGCTACTGGGAATATGTGCTGGACGAGGCGCTGTTCACCGCCCCCGCGCACCCGTTCTGGGGCGGCTGCGGGCTGATCGTGGACGGGCGGCTGATGGGGATCGGCTCGCTGATCCTTCAGCAGGGGGACCGTAAGGGGCGCCGGCTGGACATGAACATGGTGGTGCCGATTAATCTGCTGCCGCCGATTCTGGACGATCTGCTGAGTTTCGGCCGGGTCAACCGTCCGGCGCGGCCGTGGCTGGGGATGTATGCGACCGAGACCGAGGACGCGCTGCTGGTGGGCGGGCTGGCCGACGAGGGCCCCGCCGGGAAGGCGGGCGTGCGGGTGGGCGACCGGATCGAGGCGGTGAACGGCGAGGAGCCGGGCGATCTGGCCGGGCTGTGGCGGCGGGTCTGGGCCTCCGGCAGCGCCGGGGCGGAGGTGCGGCTGCGCCTGCGGCGGGAGCGGGAGCGGCTGGAGATCGCGGTGCGCTCGGGCGACCGGGCGCGGTTCCTGAAGGCGCCGCGGCTGCACTGACCCGCGCGGCCTACCCCGCCGCGGCTTCCACGCGCAGCTGGCGGGCGCGGTCGAGGATCTTGTTTTCGATCTCGGCCACCGTGCCGGGGTCCACCGGTGCGTCCACCCAGCTGCCGTCCTGGCGCACCTGGCGGAACAGCGACAGCTTCACCCCGTTGGCGCGCAGGCGGCGGCTGAGGATGTAGGCGGTGGCTTTGAAGCGCTCGTTGGGGGCGCCGGGGGCGGAGTACCAATCGGTGATGATGATGCCGCCGAACGGGTCGGCCGAGGCGAGCGGCATGAAGGACAGCGTGTCCAGCGCGCCGCGCCAGAGGAAGGCGTTGACGCCGACCGCGGCGCCGGTTTGCCCGTGGTTGGACCCGCCGGGGCCGAACAGGCCCTTGAACAGGCCCCCCGGCCCCGCCAGCGAGCCGATGTTCTGATCGGGGGCGCGGTGGTGGTAGGAGGCATTGCTCGGCAAGGTGCCGGCGGCGCAGCCGGCGAGCAGGGTCAGCGCCGCGAGCGGCGGCAGGAGTTTACACAGGGTCATCGAGGATCCGGTGGGGCGGGCGCGCATCCCGGAGCGGGCGCGGTGCAGCGCTTCTAAGGCGGGGGCGGCGGCATGGCAAGGGCCTGCCCGGGATCGGGCCTGCCGGCAAAAAAACGCGGCGGGGCTGTGGCCCCGCCGCGCCGAAATATCCGGTGGTGCCGGCGATCAGAAGGCGAACTGGAAGCCCGCGCCGATGATCTGCTCCTTCACGTCGTTGTTGGCGGTGCCGGGGCTCCCGTTGAAGAAGTCGAAACCGGACTGGTGCCGCCAGCCATAGTCGTATTCGACGATGGCCTGGGCGCCGGGTGCGAAGGTCCAGTTGGCCGCGACGGTCACGCCCTGGTCGCGCCGCGCGTGCAGACCGGGCATGCCCTGGTAGTAGTTGCTGAAGTAGGACGCGCCGGCGAGCAACCCGCCGATCTCGTAGGACACGCCGACTTGGTAGGCCAGCTGGTCATGCCCGCCCGAGGGCAGGTTCGCCCACTGGCCGTTCACCGAGCCGCCCTGGATGTTGCCGCCCACGGTGATGCCGGCATAGGTCAGCTTGATGCCGAAATCGCCGACCCGCTGATCCTGGTATTTGGTCACGCCGAGCAGGGAGGTACCCGCGGCGCCCAGCACCCGGCCGGCGAACTCGCCGGTGAGGGAGGTGTTCACGTCAACCGTGTTGAACAGGGTGCCGATATAGCGCAGGCCGACCTCGATGGTATTCCGCCGGCGCGTCAATTCCGAGGGCGTCGTGCTGGTGGAGGTATCGAAGCAGTTACCGGTGGAGCACTGGAAGTAGTTATCCTGCAAGGGCGCCGCGTTCGGCTCGTAGCTGATGGCGAACTGGAAGCCATACAGTTCCGGAGAGAGATATTCGAGCTTGGCGGTGGTGTAGCTGTTGCCCACGTCCGCCCAGGCCCAGATCGGGTAGGTGGAGCTGTACGCAACCAGATCGCCGTTCCAGCCGCCGGTGCCCAGGTTGTCGAAGGTGCCGGCCAGGAACAGCGACATCGGGCCATCGACCTCGCCGGCCCGGAGCATGCCGATCTGATCGGTGCCGATATAGATGTAGCCGCGGCGCACGAACAAGGTGTTGGAGAAGGATTCCGCCGAGGAGAAGCTGCTCGAGAAAACGGCTGAGCCGCTGCCGTAGGTCGGACCCGCGAAGTTATTTTCGCGGATTTCCATCACCGCGCCGTATTTCAGCCCCTGGGTCGTCTCGCCGTCGAACCCGCCGAAGATCCGCGAATACCCGGTCAGCGCCTGCGGCTGGGTCTTGTTCCCGCCGGGCTGGGTGCTGGCCAAGCCGCCACCCACGGCGGAGCCGTTATTGCCGTTCCACATCCCCTCGAAATACACATTCTGACGGAAGCCCAGATGCACCACGATGTGCCCCGGAGTCGCCGCCACCACCGGGGAGACGTAGCCCGTCAACCCCGCCGGCGTGGTGCTGGCGATGGACAGATCGGCGGCCTGCGCCATGCCGAACGACACCCCGAGCAGCGCCGTCGCCGCCAATAACGTCTTACGCATTGATTCCTCCTTGCCGAAGGTGAAAACCGCCGCACCGGGAACACACCCCGTTGCGGAATCCGGAACCGTCCCGCCCTATCCGGAGCCGGCCGCGTGACCACCGGATCGATACCGGCCGCACCCCGGCCGGGCAAGGGTAAATCGGCGGTCGGGACGCGCTTCTGAAACACTGTTGCGGCAAAGCCACAGCCAGCGGATGGCCCGGCCGGCGCTCCGGGATGACGCAAGCTTAACCCCGCCGCCGCTCGCATGCCCGCGCGCAAGGCTGGCGCGAAGCCGGCCACACCCCACATGCATCGCGGTTCGTCATGGATGCTCAGGGGGGGCGCCCGACCGGGTCCCCAGGCAGGGGTGCGATGCGCGACCGGCTCGATTTCTCAACCGGCAGGCTTCCGACCGGCGCGGCGCGCGCCCGCCATCGGGGCTGGGTTCTGGCCGCCGCGCTGTTCGGCCCGCTCGCCGCCTGCGCGCCGGTCCGGCAACCGAGCGTCGCCTGGATGCCGGCCTCCACCGGCCTGTCCGACCCGACGGACCTGATCGCGGTCACCGCCTACGCCTTCGCCGAGCGCGGCCGACTCGCCGGCCACCCGGCCCGCGCCGCGGAAATGGTCGCCGCCCTCGATTCGCTCGCCGGCGTGCTCGCGACCGATGCCCGCTTCTACGGCAGCGCGCCGATCGCCAAGCTGGAACTGCTGCACGCGCGCCGGGTGGTCCGCCGCGTGCTGGGCATCGCGCCGGGGGCGACCTCGGCCCAGGTGGTGGGGTCCATGCTGAACCTGTCCTTCGCCCTGGCGCATGGCCACCACGCGGCGGCGGCAAAGATTCTGCGCGCGCCGATCTTCACCTTCGGTCCGAGCCGGACCCTGGCGATCCTGTCCGACATGCCCTTCGTGCGGGCCGCCAACATCGCCACCATGGACGCGCTGGTGGCCCTGGGCGGCGGCGGCGGCAACGACGGATCGCCGACCGGCCGACGCAACTGAGCGGTCCCCGTCGCAACGCGCCCCCACCGCGCGGCCTGGCGGGCGTGGAAATCCAGACCGCGCCAGGGGTCGGGCGCCAGGGGTCGGGCGCCAGGGGTCGCGCGTCAGGGGTCGCGCGCCAGGGGTCGGGCGCCAGGGG
>JBMFXF010000258.1:0-4704 GCA_049964515.1 Acetobacteraceae bacterium
CCACCCCGGCACGGCAACTGGCCAAGACCGGGCGCATCTTCGGCCGTGGCGCGGTGGCGCTGGAACGGGTGGGCGATTACCTGCGCGAGGCCCCCGGCATCGTCGATCCCCCCGGCGCCAGCGCTCCGGAGCATTGCGCCGGGGTGGTGGCGTTCCAGGCCGTCCGCTTCGGCTACCGGCCGGATCGTCCGGTGCTGCACGGCATCGATCTGGTGCTGACCCCGGGCCGCACGATCGCCCTGGTCGGCGCCACCGGATCCGGCAAAAGCACGATCGCCGCGCTGATTCCCCGCTTCTTCGATCCCCAGGGCGGGCGGATCCTGCTGGACGGGCGGGATCTGGCCAGCCTGCCGCTGTCGTGGCTGCGTCGGCAGATCGCGCTGGTGACCCAGGAGCCGCTGCTGTTCCAGGCGACGGTGTGGGAGAATATCGCCTATGGCCGCGAAGGCGCCGGCCGGGCCGAGGCGATGCGCGCCGCCGAGGCGATCGGGATCGGGCCGATCATCGCCGACCTTCCCGAGGGCTTCGATACGCCGCTGCGCGAGCGCGGCCTGGGGCTGTCCGGCGGGCAGCGCCAGTGCATCGCCCTGGCCCGGGCGATGCTGCGCGACGCGCCGGTGGTGATCCTGGACGAGCCCACCGCCAGCCTGGACCCGGAGACCGAAGCAAGGCTGACCGACGCGCTGCACCGGCTGACCGCCCGCCGCGCCGCGCTGGTGATCGCGCACCGGCTGGGCACCGTCACCCGCGCCGACACCATTCTGGTGCTCAGCCAGGGACGCATCGTGCAGCAGGGGACGCATCAGGAGCTGCTGGCCGAGGGGGGCGCGTACAGCGTGCTGTGGCGCTCGTTGCGTCGGGAGGAACGGCGCGACACGCTGCGGCTGGTGGTGCCGTGACAGGGCGAGATGGGGCCATCACGGAGCGTCGTTCCCACGGTTCGGCAGGGCTGGCGTTGCTGAGCCTTCTCGCGGCCACCTCGCCCGCGGGCGCCGCCGCATGGCTGCCGGGGGCCGGCCACGGCGTGGTCAAGCCGATGCTGCGGCTGTTCGACGCCCAGACCGCGTTTCCGGCATCCGGCTGGAGCAGCGACCCGGTGGCCGGGCCGACCGAGCGGGAGACCCAGCTGCGGGTGACCGGGGAAGCCGGACTGGGCCACGGGTTCGCCCTGGAGTACGACCTGCGCTATGGTTTCCTCAGCAAGATCCGCCGCAAGGGCAAGCGCGATCTGGCCAGTTTCGCGCATGGTCCGCGCGATCAGGAAATCGGGCTGGCGCACCGGCTGGTGGCGACCCCGCGGATGGCCGCGGCCTGGGTGGTCAACGTGGAGATTCCCACCGGCAGCGCGGCGACGGTGCCGGCGCTGGGCACCGGGCGCTGGGCGATCGAGCCGGACCTGGAACTCGGCCGGCGCTGGGACGGCGGGCGGGTCGGAGTATCGGCGAAACTGGGGCCGCGCGTGTTTCTCGATGGCTACGCCGAGCAGCTGCGCGCGACCCTCGGGCTGGATGTCGCGCTGGGGCGGCGGGTGCGGATCTCGGGCGAGGCGTTCTTCTCGGACACCGCGCTCAATCGCCACGCACTGCCGGCGGCGGCCGGCGGGGAACTCTACGACGTGCTGCGCCTGGGCGGCGCGGTGAGCTACCGGCTCCGCCACGGCGTCGCGCCGTTCCTGGGCTACGAGCGCTATGTGGCGGGCCGGGGGATCCACGCCGGGGAGCGTTTCGTGATGGGCGTAGAGTTCCGCTACTGATGCTCCCGGCGATCTGGCTGGTACGGCACGCAGAGACCGGCTGGACCCGGACCGGGCGCTATCAGGGCCGCGCCGATGTACCGCTCGATGCGATCGGCGCGGCGACCGCGCGACGGCTCAAACCAAGCCTCGCCGCCACCGGGGCGGAGTGGGTGGTGACCAGCCCGCTCGCCCGCGCGCGGGAGACCGCCCGGCTGGCCGCGCCGGACGGGGTGGCGGTGGCGACCGATGCGCGGCTGGTCGAGCTCGATTTCGGCGCCTGGGAAGGGCTGACCGAGCCGGAGGCGAAACGCCGTTTCCCGCTCGCCATGCGGCGCTGGAAGCGCGACCCGGCCGCCGGCCGCCCGCCCGGCGGGGAGAGCCTGGCGGAGGCGTTGGCCCGCTGGCGGGGGTTTCTCGCCGACCCTCCCTGGCCCGGCGATGCGGCGGTGGTAGCGGTGGTCACCCATGCCGCGATCATCCGCCTGGCGCTGCTGGACGCGACCGGGTCCGGACCGGCCCGGTATCGCGGCGTGATGGTGCCGCCGGGGTCGCTGCGGCGGCTCCCCCCGGGCGCGGGATCGGTCGAGGCCTGACCGGCGCCTACTGCACCCCGACCGCCGCCCCCAGCACCGCGCCGATTTCCCCCCGCACCGTGAGATCGGCCAGATCGTCGAGCGCGGTCGGCTCGCGGTTCACGATCGCCAGCGCCGCCCCGGCCCGCTTCGCCGCCACCGGCAACCCCGCCGCCGGCCAGACCACCAGCGAGGAGCCGACCACCAGGCAGAGCTCGGCGCGGGTCATCACCGCCTCGGCCCGCGCCATCGCCGCCGCCGGCATCGGCTGGCCGAACGAGATGGTCGCGGTTTTCACCAGCCCGCCGCAGCCGGCGCAGCGCGGCGCCCGGGGGTCGATGGCGAAGGCGGCTTCGAGGGCGGCGATCTCGTGCCGCGCCCCGCAGTCGAGGCAGGTGGCGTAGGTGGTGTTGCCGTGGAGCTCGATCACCCGCTCCGCCGGCACGCCGGCGGCCTGGTGCAGCCCGTCGATGTTCTGCGTCACCACCGCCTCGGCCCGGCCGGAGGCGACCAGCGCGGCGAGCGCGACATGGCCGCGGTTGGGCCGGGCGGCGCGCAGGACCGGCTCCAGCGCGAAACGCCGGCGCCAGGTCTCGCGGCGGGCCTCTTCGCTGCTCAGGAACGCCTCGAACGGGATCGGCCGCTCGCGGGTCCACACGCCGCCCGGGGAACGGAAATCCGGGATGCCCGATTCGGTGCTGATGCTGGCGCCGGTGAACAGGCTGATCCGGCTGGCCTGCTCAATCATCCGTCGCAGCACCATGGTTGTGTCATGCATGGCCCCTCCGCGCGCCGGGCATGGACCGCGCCGACGCCGGCGGCTAGCCTGCCCTGGAAAAGCACGGAGGAAAACGCCGGCATGATCGATAAATTCGTTCGTTCCGTCGCCGAGGCGCTGGAAGGCGTGCCGGACGGCGCCACCGTCCTGCTGCCGGGCTTCGGCGATGTGGGGATGCCGACCGCCCTGCTCGAGGGGCTGATCGAACAGGGCGCGAAGGATTTGGTCCTGGTCTGCAACTCCGGCGGGCGCGACGGCAGCGCGGTGGCACGGCTGCTGACCCTGGGGCGGGTGCGCAAGCTGATCTGCTCGTTCGTCCGCCCGGCCTCCGACGCCGGCAGGCTGCTGCTCGCGGGCAAGCTCGAGGTGGAGGTGGTGCCGCAGGGCACGCTGGCCGAGCGCATCCGCGCCGCCGGCGCCGGCATCCCCGCCTTCTACACCCCGACCGCGGCCGACACCGTGCTGGCCGAGGGGCGGGAAGTGCGCGAGATCGGCGGCCGGCCCTGCCTGCTGGAATATCCGCTGCCCGGCGACGTCGCGCTGATCGACGCCTGGGAGGCGGATCGCTGGGGCAACCTGACGTTCCGCGAAACGCAACGGAACTTCAACCCGATCATGGCGATGGCGGCCGGGCTGACGGTGGCGCAGACAAGCCACGCGGTGCCGCTGGGGGCGATCCCGCCCGAACACGTGATGACCGCCGGCATCTTCGTCAATCGCGTCGTCCATATTCCCGGCTGAGGAGGTCCCGATGTCCGCATCCTTCACGCCGCTCGACCGCGACGGCATGGCCGCCCGGGCGGCGGCCGACATCCCCGAAGGCTGGGTGGTCAATCTCGGCATCGGCATCCCGACCGAGGTGGCGAATTTCATCCCCCCCGAGCGGGAGGTCATCATCCACTCCGAGAACGGGGTGATCGGCGCCGGGCCGGCGCCGGCGCCCGACGCGATCAACCCGTTCCTGGTCAACGCCGGGACGCAGCCGATCACGCTGCGCACCGGCGGCGCCTATGTCCACCACGCCGACAGCTTCGCCATCGCCCGCGGCGGGCATCTCGACCTCACCATCCTGGGCGCGTTCGAGGTCTCGGAGACCGGCGATCTCGCCAACTGGGCCCGCGCCGCGCATGAGCCGGTGAAGCAGATCGGCGGGGCGATGGATCTGGCGATCGGGGCGAAGCGGCTGTGGGTGATTATGGAGCACACCACCAAGGAGGGGGCGCCGCGCCTGCACCGGCGCTGCACCTATCCGCTGACCGCGAAGGGCGCGGTGAAGCGGGTGTACACCAATCTCGCGGTGCTGGACGTGACCCCCGACGGGTTCCGGGTGCGCGACATCGTTCCCGGCCTGTCGTTCGAGGCGTTGCAGGCGCGCACCGAAGCGCCCTTGCTGCGATGACCGCCCGCCGGTCCGCGAAGGGGGATACGGCGGGTTAGCCGGGCGGGGGGATGTGGCGCGCGCGCGTTCGGACCCGCCGCCAGGCCTGCCGCAGCGGCAGCGCGAAGGCGTCGCGCCCGAGGCGGACCAGCGGATAGAGCCAGGCCAGGTCTTCGGACAGCGCCACGGTCCGGAAATGTGGCACCCGGGCGGTGACCAGGGTGCGGGCCGCATAGCGGGC
>JBMFXF010000259.1:0-4657 GCA_049964515.1 Acetobacteraceae bacterium
GGCTGGTGAACCGGATGGCGCCCACCGATGCCTGCCCGCCCTGGCGGTTCGGCGTGGGGGCGCTGATGCGCAACCTGGCCGCGCGCGGCCTGCTCCGGGTCAGCCCGGCCGGGTGATCCGGTGATAGGCGCGGGCGTAGTAGATCAGACCCTCGTGCAGCGCGCCGAGATGGATCGCCTCGACCAGGCAGAAGAACACGTCATGGGTGCCGACGCTCACCACCTGGTCGATGCGGCAGTCGAAGGCGACCGCGGCGTCGGCCAGCACCGGGGCGCCGGTGGCCCGTTGGACCCAGTCGGCGGTGTCGAAGCGCGCCTCGATCGGGTGGTCGGTCAGGCCGGCGAACAGCGGCGAGAGATGCTCCGCGGGCGGGGCCAGCGTGTTCACGCAGAGCACCCGGTTGGCGATGAAGGCCGGGTACGAATCGTTGCCGCGATTGGCGCAGACCAGCAGGGTGGGCGGGGTGTCGGTGACGCTGCACACCGCCGAGGCGGTGAAGCCGGCCCGCCCGCCCGGGCCGTCGGTGGTGATCACGTTCACGGCGGCGCCGAGGCGGGCCATCGCTTCGCGGTATTCTTCCTTGCTGGCGGGCATGGCGGCGGTCTCCCCCGGGTCGGTTGCGGCGAGTATGGCCGAGGGCGGCGGCGTCTGCTACCGGGGGCGCGCGCGGCGGCGGCCCGCCTGGCGGAACGGCAGACGCAGCGGACTTAAAATCCGCAGCCCCTGGGGCGTGGGGGTTCGAATCCCCCGGCGGGCACCATCACGCTGCATTGACGCTTCTGGTCTCAGGCCGGGAAAGGCGCCATATGCCGGCCATGCCGCCCTCGCTCTCCGCCGACCAGCCGCTCACGCCGCGCCGTTCCCGCCGTCCCGCCCCACCCGGCCCGCGCCGGGCCGCGCCGCGCGCGCCGAAGCCGCGCCGCGGCTGGATGCGGCGGGTGGCGGGCGCGCTGCTGGGTCTGGGCGCGCTCGGCGTGCTGGCGGTGGCCGCGGTCACCGGGCTGGCCTGGCTGCGCTTCGGCCCGGATCTGCCCTCGGTCGCCGGGCTGCGCCACTACCAGCCGGCGGTGATGACGCGCATCTACGCCGCCGACGACCGCCCGATCGCCGATCTCGCCACCGAACGGCGCATCCTGGTGCCATACCGCGACATCCCGGTGCCGCTGCAGAACGCCTTCCTGGCGGCCGAGGACCAGAATTTCTGGATCCACCCCGGCATCGACCCGGTGGCGATCCTGCGCGCCGGCGTGTGGGACCTGATGCATCTGGGCAGCGGGCACCGCCCGCTCGGCGCCTCCACCATCACCATGCAGGTGGCGAAGAACCTGCTGCTGCGCCACCGCATGACCTTCGTGCGCAAGATCGAGGAAGCCTTTCTTGCCCTGCGCATCGACCAGTCCTTGCCGAAGAAGCAGATCCTGACCATCTACCTGAACGCGATCTACCTGGGCGACGGCGCCTACGGCGTCGCCGCCGCGGCCGAGACCTATTTCGGGAAGCCGCTGGACCAGCTGACCCTGGCCGAGGACGCCTCGCTCGCCGCCCTGCCCAAGGCGCCGCATAATTACGACCCGCTGCACCAGCCCGCCGCCGCGCTGACGCGGCGCAACTGGGTGCTGGACCGGATGGCCGACGACGGCACCATCACCCGCGCCCAGGCCACCGCCGCCAAGGCCGAGCCGCTGCTGCCGCCGGGACGGGTGCTGGCGCGCCCGGTCGCCGGGGCTGATTGGTTCGCCTCCGCGGTGCAACAGCGGCTGGTGAGCCGGTTCGGCAAGAGCCTGACCCTCTCCGGCGGGCTGTCGGTGCGGACCTCGCTGGTGCCGCGCCTGCAGACCGCCGCCACGCGCGCGCTGCGCGACGGGCTGATGGCCTACGACCGAAGGATGGGCGGCTGGCGGGGGCCGGTGGCACGGCTCGGCCCGGATGCGCTGGCGGACTGGCCGAAGGCGCTGGCCGCCGAGACCGCGCCCAAGGGCATGTTGGACACGTGGCGGCTGGCGGTGGTGCTGCCCGGCGGCAGCCCGGCCGCGCCGCGGGTCGGCTGGCTCAGCGCCGTTCGGCATACGCCGCGCCAGGCGGTGCTGGGGCTGGGTGGCGCGGTCTGGCACCACCCGATGACCCCGGGCGGGACCATGCGGCCGGCGTTCGCGGGCCTGGCGCAGATGGTCCGCCCCGGCGACGTGGTGCTGATCCACCCCCCCGCCGGCGCGCGGCGGCTGGCGCTGCTGCGGCAGGTGCCGAAGGTGCAGGGCGCGCTGGTCAGTATCGATCCCACCACCGGAGCGGTGGTGGCGTTGGTGGGCGGGTGGAGCTACCGGGCCAGCCAGTTCAACCGCGCCACCGAGGCCAAGCGCCAGCCGGGCAGCAGCTTCAAGCCGATGGTCTATCTGACGGCGATGGAGCGCGGCTATTCGCCGAGCTCGCGCTTCCTCAACGCGCCGATCGTGGTGAACCTGGGTGCCGGCGGGCTGTGGCGGCCGCATAATTACGAGGACAATTTCGGCGGCCCGACGCCGCTGCGGGTGGCGCTCGAGCAATCGATGAATCTGGTCACGGTGCGGCTGGCCGAGCATCTGGGCATGAAATCGATCGCCCGCACCGCCGCGGCGTTCGGCATGGTGAAACACCTGCCGCTGGTGCTGCCGGCGGCGCTGGGGGCGGCCGATACCACCGTGCTGGACGAGGCCGCCGCCTACGCCACCCTGGACAACCAGGGCCGCAAGGTGACGCCGCATCTCATCACCTCGGTGGCCGACCCGGAGGGGCACGTGGTCTGGCGCCCGCGCGGTCTTCGCTGCGCCTGCGACAACCCGGCCACCCCGCCGCAGCTGATCGACACCCGCAGGCAGATCGCCGACCCGGCCAGCGTGTTCCAGGTGGTGACCATGATGGAGGGGGTGGTGACCCGCGGCACCGGCATCCCGGCCGGCAAGGGGTTCCACCGCCCGATCGCCGGCAAGACCGGCACCACCGAGCATTTCCAGGACGGCTGGTTCGCCGGCTTCACCCCGCAGCTGGTCACCGTGGTCTGGGTGGGGTTCGATACCCCCTCCACCCTGGGCCACGGCCAGGCCGGCGCGGTGGTGGCGGCGCCGATCTGGAACCAGTACATGCATGCGGCGCTGAAGGGACGCCCGGCGCTGCCCTTCGTCCCGCCGCCAGGCGTGACCATGGCCCGCTGGGACAGCGGGCGCGGCATGGTGACCGATGCGTTCAAGCCCGGCCAGTCGCCGGGGGCCGATACGCAGCCAGTGCCGGTCGCCGCCACCGCGATCGCCGGTGGGCCGGCGCTGCCGGCGGCCAGCCCGGCGGCGGCCCCGGGCGGCGGATCCGGCAACGCACCCGGCGTGGACAGCGCCCTGGGTGGGCTCTATTAGCCCGCGCCGTTGCAGAAGGCCCGCCGATGTCCGCCGAATCCGATGCGCTCAACGACCAGATCAGGCAGTCCGTCGCGCTGCTGAGGAGGCATCTTTGACTGGGATGTCGCCGAAACCCGCCTGGCGGAGCTGAACGCCGGCGCCGAAGACCCCGCGCTGTGGAACGATCCGCCCCGGGCCCAGAAGCTGATGCGGGAACGCAATCACCTGGCCGGCCAGATCGAGGGCGTGCGGAAGCTGGAATCCGAGGTCGCCGACGCGGTCGAACTGATCGGCCTGGCCGAGGCCGAGGGCGACGCCGCGCTGGCCGCCGAGGGGCTGGCGGCGCTGCGCGCGCTGGCCGAGGAAGCGCGCCGGCGGGAGACCGAAAGCCTGCTGTCGGGCGAGGCCGACGGCAACGATTGCTACGTGGAAATCAACGCCGGCGCCGGCGGCACCGAGGCCCAGGACTGGGCCGAGATGCTGCTGCGCATGTACCTGCGCTGGGCCGAGGCGCATGGCTACAAGACCCAGCTGCTGGAAGCCAGCGAAGGCGAGCAGGCGGGGCTGAAATCGGTCACGCTGCAGGTGAGCGGGCCGAACGCCTACGGCTGGCTCAAGACCGAATCCGGCGTCCACCGGCTGGTCCGCATCAGCCCGTTCGATGCCAACGCGCGCCGGCAGACCAGCTTCGCCAGCGTGTGGGTGTATCCGGTGGTCGATGAGTCGATCGACATCGAGATCCGCGACGCCGATCTGAAGGTGGACACCTACCGCTCCTCCGGCGCCGGCGGGCAGCACGTGAACAAGACCGAGAGCGCGATCCGCATCACCCATATCCCGAGCGGGATCATCGTCGCCTGCCAGACCGACCGCAGCCAGCACCGCAACCGTGCCATCGCGATGGAGATGCTGAAGGCCCGGCTCTACGAGCAGGAGCTGCAGAAGCGCGAGGCGACGGCCACCGCGGTGGAGAACGCCAAGACCGATATCGGCTGGGGCCACCAGATCCGCAGCTACGTGCTGGCGCCGTATCAGATGGTGAAGGACCTGCGAACCGGGGTGGAGACCGGCAACCCGGCCGCGGTGCTGGACGGGGCGCTCGACCCGTTCATGTCCGCCGCCCTGGCCGCGCGCGTGGGCGCGACACGGTCGGAGGCGAGCGCGCAGGCGCGGTAAGGCCAGGGGGGCGCTGCCCCCCTGGACCCCCCGCCAAGGGCAGGCCCTTGGAACCCCCAGTTTGGGTTCGGAGCGGGTGGGGTGTGCGCGGCTCCGGCCGGCGCGCGCCGGCCGGAGCC
>JBMFXF010000260.1:0-4628 GCA_049964515.1 Acetobacteraceae bacterium
CGAGCGGGCGCTGGGCGGCGCGATGTCCTGGACGCGACCGCGGCACCTGGCCCCCTTCCCGGCCGGATCGCCGTTTTCCGGTCTGGCGGTGCCGACGGATGTGACGGTGCGTCGGCAGGTGCTGGCCCGCCCGTCCGCCTCACCTCGGGAGCTGACCTGGGCGCGGCTGACGGATGGAACCCCGCTGGTGACCGCCCGCCCGCTCGGGCGGGGTTTCGTGGTGCTGGTGCATGTCACCGCGAACATGGCGTGGTCCGATCTGCCGGCGTCGGGGGTTTTCGTGGCGATGCTGCGACGCCTGGCGCGGTTGCCGCCGGGAGGGACGGCCCCGACCACGGCGCGGCTGGCGCCGTTCCGGGTGCTGGACGCTGCGGGAAGGCTGGTGCGTCCGGGGCCGGCCGCCCGCGCGCTGAGCGCGGCGGCGCTGGGTCGGGTGCGGGCCGGGCCGGCGGCGCCGGCGGGAATCTACGGCCCGGCCGGGGCCCGGCGCGCGCGCGCGCTGGCGATGGGCGTCCGGCCGCCGCGCGCGATACCAGGCGGGCAAGGTTTCCGAACCTTGTCGCCCGGGCTGGCGCTGGGGGGATGGCTGGTTGCCGCGGGTCTCATTCTGCTGCTGCTGGACCTGGCGATCGCGCTGCGCTTGCGCGGGTTGCTGGGTCCGGTGGCGGCGTGCGTGCTGTTGGCGATGGCGGGCGGGGCAACCCGGGTCGCGATGGCGGCGGGGGTCCCCCCGGCGGCGCTGCGGGCGCGGCTGGCTTATGTGGTGACCGGGAACCCGCGGATCGACCGTGAGTCGCGGCGTGGGCTGGTGGGGCTGTCGGTGCTGGTCGGGCAGCGGACGGCGGCCTCGCTGGGGCCGCCGGAGCCGGTGGTGCCGGGGGTCAGCGACCTCAGCCTGTATCCGCTGCTGTATTGGCCGGTGCTCCCGGACGCCGCGGCGCCGACCCCGGCGGCGGCGGCTTCCCTGCGCCGCTACCTGGCGCGCGGCGGGATCGTGGTGCTGGACAGCGGCGCGGCGAGCGCTGGGGCCGGCGATCCGGCGGCGCTGCGGCGGGTGCTTCGGGGCGTGCCGGTCCCGCCGCTCGAACGGATCGACATTCATCACGTGCTGGCGCGCAGCTTCTATCTGCTGCGCCAGTACCCGGGGCGTTATCAGGGCGGCGGGGTGTGGGTGACGCGGCGGGATGCGCGTGCCGGGGATGACGTCTCGCCGCTGGTGATCGGGCGGGCCGACTGGGCCGGAGCTTGGGCGATCGATGGCGACGGGCGCAGCGCCTACGCGACGGTGCCGGGGGGCGACGGCCAGCGGGAGCTGGCGGACCGGTTCGGTATCAATCTGGTGATGTATGCGCTCACCGGGAACTACAAGGGCGACCAGCTGCAGCTACGGGCGATCCTGCGGCGGTTGGGTCGGTAGGGTCGGCACCCCCTGCCCCGGCGGATCCAGATAGAGCCCGCTCGCCAGGTACCGCCGCAGCCAGAACCGCGCCAGCACGCCGATCGTCGCCGCCACCGGGACCGCCAGCATCACCCCCACGAAACCGAACGCCGCCCCACCCGCCAGCAACGCGAACATCACCCACAGCGCCGGCAGCTCCACCCGGTCGCCGAGGAAGCGCGGATAGACCAGATAGTTCTCGAGCACCTGGCCCACCGCCAGCACCGCCACCACGCGCAACACCCCGCCCCAGCCGTGGAACTGTCCGAGCGCCAGCAGGATCGCGGCGACCCCCCCGGTGATTGAACCGACATAGGGAATGAACGACAGCAACCCGGCGGAAAGCCCGACGATCAGCCCCAGTTCGAGCCCCGCCAGCGACAGCGCGGCGGCGTAGTAAAGGCCGAGAATGGCGCAGCACAGCGCCTGACCGCGGACCCAGGCGGACAGGATGCGGTCCACCTCGCGCGCCTGCGCGCGCAGCGTCTCGCGGTCGCGCAACGGCAGCCAGCCGTCGATCATGCCGAGAATCCGCGGCCAGTCGCGCAGCAGGTAGAATGCCGCGATCGGCGTCACCACGATCAGGGTCAGCACGTTGAACAGGGCGAATCCGCCGGTGATGAGGCCGGCGACGGTCGAGGCGAGAAACCCGAGCACATTGCCGGCCTGGCTTGTCACGAGATCGCGCAGCCGGGCGTTCACCACATCCGGGCCGAGCCGGGCCTGCAACTCGGCGATCATGTGATTCGCCCAGGTCTGCAACTCCTGCGCGTATTGCGGCACCCGGCCCAGCAACAGTCCCACCTGCGAGAGGATCAGCGGGTAGAGCAGCAGCACGAAGAGCAACGCCCCCGCGATCACCGCCAGCACCATCGCCGCCGCCGCGAGTCCCCGCGGCACGCCCAGCCGCACCAACGCGCTGGCCGGCGGGTCGAGCGCATAGGCGATCACCCCGGCAGTGACGAACGGCGCCAGCACCGCCCCGAACAGGCGCAGCCCCAACCACAACAGCACCAGCAGCCCGAGGCCCAGCAGCAGGCGGGGCGCACGGGCGGCTGGCGAGGGACCAGACGCGGTCACGCCCAGCCCGCCAGCAACGCCAGCGCCACCGCGATGCCGACCTCGCGGTTAAGCCGGAACAGGCGAAGGCAACCGGCCGGGTCGTGGATGTCCAGCGCCACCACCTGCCAGGCCAGCAGGGCGGCCGGGATCGGGAGCAGGATATAGAAGCCGCTCGCCAAGCCGCGCAGCCAGCCGGCGAGGATCAGCAGCAGCACGGCGCCCGCGTAGCAGGCGGCAAGGAACGGACGGGTCCGCTCCCCGAACAGCCGGGCGGTGGATTTCACCCCGGCGAGCGCGTCATCCTCGCGGTCCTGGTGGGCATAGACGGTGTCGAACCCCAGGTCCCACAGCACCGCGGCGGCGTAGAGCGCGACCCAGGCGGCATCGATCCGCTCCGCGGCGGCGGCGTAACCCAGCGGCGCACCGAAGCCGAAGGTGAAGCCCATCATCAGCTGCGGCCACCAGGTGACCCGTTTGGCCGCCGGATACAGTGCCACCAGCAGCAGCGACGCCACCCCCAGCAAACGGGCGAGCGGATTGAGTTGCAGCAGGATCAGCAGCCCTGCCAGCAACAGGACGCCGAGAAACCCCAGCGCCTGACGGGCCCGCAGGGCGCCGGAGGCCAGCGGGCGCGCCGCCGTGCGGGCGACCTTGCGGTCGATATCGCGGTCCCACAGATCGTTCACCACGCAGCCGGCGGCGCGCATCACCACGCTGCCCAGGGCGAACAGCGCGAGCAGCCCGGCGCCGCGCATCCATCCTGGACCGGCCAGCACGATGCCCCAGACGCCGGGCAGGAACAGCAGCCATACCCCGATCGGCCGGTCCAGCCGTGCCAGCAGCGCGTAAGGACGCCAGCCCGGCGGCAGGCGGGCGATCCAGCCCTCGGTGCGGATATCGGTGTGCGCGCTCATCGGGCTAATCTGCGCCGCGCCATGCCCGGGTCAATCCGCCTCTTTCATCCCGCTCCGCTCGCCGTCGGCGGCACCGTGACGCTGAGTGCGCCGCAGCGGCATTATCTGGGCACGGTGATGCGCCGGCGTGCTGGCGATGCGGTGCATCCCTTCAATCGCTCGGATGGCGAGTTCCTGGCTCGGATCCTGCCGGGTGGGGCCACTCTCGCGGTGGAAGCCGGGGTCCGCGGGCCGGAGGCGGAGAGTCCGCTGTGGCTGCTGTTCGCGCCGCTGAAGCGGGACGCCACCGATCTGGTGATCCGCCAGGCCACCGAACTCGGGGCCACCGATTTGCAGGCGGTGCTGACGCTGCGCGGCAACACGCGCGTGCTCGCGCAACAACGAGCCGAGGCGATCGCGATCGAGGCGGCCGAGCAATCGGAGCGTCTGGGTCCGCCCGCGATCCATCCGGTGCGGGGGCTTGCCGAGCTGCTGGCGGAATGGTCGGGGCCGCCGCTGTTCGCCGCGCTGGAGCGTGCCGGCGCGCGCCCGCCCTGCGGAGTTTCCGGCCCCGCCGCGCTGCTGGTGGGTCCCGAGGGCGGCTTCGCGCCAACAGAGCTTGACCTTCTGCGCAGCCATCCCCTTGTAACGCCGATCGGGCTTGGCCGGACCATCCTCCGGGCCGAGACCGCCGTCGTGGCCGGGCTTGCGCTGTTGCAGGCGGCCCGGTGGGACTGAATACTCGGCCCCAACTGCCCCGCCGATCTGATTTCGAGGGGCCACCAACCTGACCGGAGCGACATGTCCAATCCCGGAGACGCCGACACGACGCCGATCGCCTCGGTGGACCAGCTCGCCGCCTATATCGAGGCCGGCTGTAAGCCGGCGTCGGAATGGCGCATCGGCACCGAGCACGAGAAATTCGGCTTCCGCCGCACCGACCTCGCCAGCCCGCCCTATCTGCCCGAGCCGGGGACCCGCGCCGGCATCCGCCCGTTGCTGGAGGCGCTGGCCGCGCAGGGAGGGGTGCCGATCCGTGACGGGGACAACCCGATCGGGCTGAAGCAGGACGGGGCGGCGATCTCGCTCGAACCGGCCGGGCAGTTCGAACTCTCGGGCGCTCCGGTGGAGACGCTGCACCAGACCCGGGCCGAGATGGCGGCGCATTTTGCCGCCGTTCGCGATGCCGCCGGCCCGCTGGGCATCGGGTTCGCCCCGCTCGGTTTCCATCCGCT
>JBMFXF010000261.1:0-4598 GCA_049964515.1 Acetobacteraceae bacterium
GGATGCGCTGGCCGAGCGCGGCACGGCGGATGCCCTGATCGCGCCGCTGCGGGGGCGGCTGGCGGAACTCGGCATCGGCCGGCGGGTCAATTTCGGGCGCCTGCTGTTCCTGCCGCTCGACCCCGTGATCGTCCCGGCGCGGGACTGGCGGCCGGATGCAGCGCAGCTGCCGCGCACCGCGCTGGCGCCGCTGATCGCCGGCGTGCGGGCCGCGCTGGGGCCGGCGGTGGCGCCGCTCTGCGAAGCGCTGCGGGGGTCCTCCGATGCCGGCAGCGCCGGTGCAAGGCTGGGCCCGCTGATCTGGCCGCAGGCGGTGGCGCCGCTGCGCGCGCTGGCCGCCGCCGGCGTGCCGGGCTGGGCGGAAACCGGCCTGCCCGCCGCCGCCGCCGCGCCGCTGACCCTGGGGGTGGCAGCGGTGCTGGAGAGCTGGCCGGCGCTCTGCCTGCTTGCCCCCACCAGCGACCGCCGCCGCCTGATCGAGGTGACCTTGCGCCAGGCGGCCGACTCCGGTCCCGCGGCGTGGTCGCTGGTGACCGCGGTGGCGCTGGCGCGCGCCCCGGACCCGGCGCTGGTGGCGCGGGTCGCCGCCGATCAGGCCGAAAGCGGCGGCCCTGCCCTGCATCAGGCCATGGGCGCGGTGCTGGAGGTGGCGCTCGCCGGGCTGGAACACGCGGCCACCGCGCCGGCGGCGGAGGCCGCGGTCGCGATCAACCGCGCCAGCCGGCTGGTGGCGACGCTGGCGGATCGGGTCGGCCCCGCCCAACGCGCCCTCCTCGCCGCGTTCGCGCAGCGGCTCGAGACCGCCTGCCGGGCGCGGGTGATCGCCGAGTGCCGCGCCGCGCTCGCCGAGCCGGTCGCGGCGCTGACCGCCCCCGCCCCCGACGCGGCGGTCAGCGCGTTCGAGGCCGCCGCGCGCGGCCTGCGCGACCTTGCGGAGGAAGCGCGCCGGATCGGCGGATCGGCCGTCTATGACGCCGCCTTGCGGGAAACCGCGGCGACGCTGCGCGATGCCACCGCCGGCCTCGGCCGGATGGACCGCGCCCGGCTGGTGGAGATCCTGGACGGGCCGGAGGCGGCGGAAGCGCTGCTGACCGCGGCCTGACCCCCGCCCCGGCGGTCAGCGCCGATCGAACCGGTCGAGTCGCATCACCTTGTCCCAGGCGGCCACGAAATCGGTCACGAATTTCTCCCCCGCGTCCGCCCCCGCGTAGAGCTCGGCCAGGGCCCGCAGCTCGGAATTGGAGCCGAACGCCAGATCCACCCGGCTCGCCGTCCAGCGCGACGCGCCGGAGCGGCGGTCACGCCCCTCGAACCGCCCCTCCGCACCCGCGAGCGGCGTCCAGACCGTGCCCATGTCCAGCAGATTGACGAAGAAATCGGTGCTGAGCACGCCCGGCCGGTCGGTCAGCACGCCGTGGCGTGTATCGCCATGGGTGGCCCCGATCGCGCGCATCCCGCCGATCAGTACTGTCATCTCCGGCGCGGTCAGGGTCAGCAGCTGGGCGCGGTCGATCAGCGCGTATTCGGCCTGCTCCGCCAGGCCGTCGGCGGCGTAGTTGCGGAACCCGTCGGCGCGGGGTTCCAGCACCGCGAAGGAGGCGGCATCGGTCTGCTCGGCGCTGGCGTCGGTCCGCCCTGGCGCGAACGGAACCGTCAGCTTGTATCCGGCCGCGCGTGCCGCCGCCTCCACCCCGGCGCCGCCGGCCAGCACGATGAGGTCGGCGAGCGAGATGCGCCGCCCGTCGCGCGGCGCGGCGTTGAAGCCCTGGCGGATCGCCTCGAGCCTCGCCAGCACCGCGGCCAGCCGGGCGGGTTCGTTGACCGCCCAGTCCTTCTGCGGGGCCAGCCGGATCCGCGCCCCGTTCGCCCCGCCGCGCTTGTCCGAGCCGCGGAAAGTCGCCGCCGCGGCCCAGGCGGTGCGGACCAGCTGCGCGGGGGTGAGGCCCGAGGCCAGGATCTCGTGCTTCAGCCTTGCCGCGTCGGCCTCGTCGATCAGGTGGTGATCGACCGCGGGCACCGGGTCCTGCCAGATCAGGGTCTCGGCGGGCACCAGCGGGCCGAGGCAGCGCGCGCGCGGCCCCATGTCGCGGTGGGTGAGCTTGTACCAGGCGCGGGCGAAGGCGTCGGCGAACTGATCGGGATGGGCGTGGAAGCGGCGCGCGATCGGCGCATAGACCGGGTCCATCCGCAACGCGAGATCGGTGGTGAGCATCATCGGCGCGTGCCGCTTCGCCGGGTCATGCGCATCCGGCACAGTGCCCGCGCCGGCGCCGCCGGCGGGGGTCCATTGCCAGGCCCCGGCAGGGCTTTTGGTCAGCTCCCACTCGTAGCCGAACAAGGTATCGAAATAGCCGTTGTCCCAGGTGATCGGCGAGGGCGTCCAGGCGCCTTCGAGGCCGCTGCTGATGGTATCGGCGCCGTTGCCGCGGCCGAAGCCGTTGCGCCAGCCCAGGCCCTGCTCGGCGATGTCCGCGCCCTCGGGTGGCGGGCCGACGTAGCGGGAGGGGTCGGCGGCGCCGTGGCACTTGCCGAAACTATGGCCGCCGGCCACCAGGGCGAGTGTCTCCACATCGTCCATCGCCATGCGCGCGAAGGTCTCGCGGATGTCGCGGGCGGCGGCCAGCGGGTCCGGCTTGCCGTTCGGACCTTCCGGGTTGACATAGATCAGCCCCATCTGCACCGCCGCCAGCGGGTTATCGAGCTGCCGATCCCCCTGGTAGCGGGCATCGCCGAGCCAGGTCTCCTCGTTGCCCCAGTTCACATCCTCCTCGGGTTCCCACGCATCGACCCGCCCGCCGGCGAAGCCGAAGGTCTTGAACCCCATCGACTCCAGCGCCACGTTGCCGGCCAGGATCATCAGATCCGCCCAGGACAGGGCGCGGCCGTATTTGCGCTTGATCGGCCACAGCAGGCGGCGCGCCTTGTCGAGGTTGACGTTGTCGGGCCAGGAGTTCAGCGGCGCGAAGCGTTGCTGGCCGGAGCCGGCGCCGCCGCGGCCGTCACCGATGCGGTAGGTGCCGGCGCTGTGCCAGGCCATGCGGATGAAGAGCGGACCGTAGTGGCCGTAATCAGCTGGCCACCAGTCTTGCGAGTCGGTCATCAGCGCCTTCAGATCCTTGACCACCGCATCGAGGTCGAGGGTCTTGAATTCCTTGGCGTAGTCGAACCCCGCGCCCATCGGGTTGGACCTGGCGGAATGCTGGTGCAGGATCGCCAGGTTGAGCTGGTTGGGCCACCATTCGGCGTTGACCATGGCGCCGGCGACGGTTCGGGTGTGGGCGCCGTGCGCCACGGGGCATTTCAATTCGTTCGACATGGTTTGCTCCTTCAGTGTTTGGTTGATGACCGCGGTCTGATGCGATGTCTGGGCGCGACGCTCTGGTGCCACGGTCGCAGCGCCATCGGGGTGCCGCGAGTGGTGCCGAGGAAGTTTTCTGGACGCATGCCTGTCTCCTGCTGAATGAATGAAGCGCCCTTGCGCGTTGTCCATTTAAGGCGAGCGCGGGAACTATTGCCAATTGATTGTTTGACTTGTTTCGATTCACGGAATCGAACGGCCGGCGGATGGGCACCGCGCCGCCCGCCCCAGGCGTTCGGACTCATGCCGTGGCGGTTGCATGGGCGAGGGAGCGCGGCGGCGGCTTGGCGGCCCGAGATTTGCCTCGCGTGGATGGTCTGGCGTGCCATTATGGAGATAGTCATCCCGTATGGTTATTGCAAGGAATGCCCGTGAACCTCGCCTTCATCAGCCATCCTGACTGCCTGCTGCACAGCAACGGGCCAAATCACCCCGAGAATGCGGGGCGCATCGGCGCCATACGCGCGGAGCTGCAAGCCAGCCAGCTCGATGCGCAGCTGGTCCAGTTGGAGGCGCCTGCCGCGACGCGCGAGGATCTGTGTCTTGCCCACGATGCGCGCTATGTCGACCTCATCTTTGCGCATGCGCCGGCGGAAGGCCTGCTCGTGCTTGATGCCGACACAGGGATGAATCCGCATACCCTGGCCGCGGCGCTGCGCGCTGCGGGAAGTGGCCTCCATGCCGTCGACTGGGTGATGGAGGAGGCGGAGCGGCGCGCCTTCTGCGCAGTACGTCCGCCTGGGCACCACGCCGGGCGCGGTCATGCGGCGGGGTTCTGCATCTTCAACAACGTGGCGATCGCCGCCCGTCATGCGCTGGAAAGACACGGCCTGGAACGCGTCGCCATCGTCGATTTCGACGTCCATCACGGCGACGGCACGGAAGACATCGTCGCGGGCGATGAGCGCATCCTGTTCTGCTCCAGCTTCCAGCATCCCTTCTATCCTTTTCGCGGCACCCCGGCAGGGGCGGAAAATTGCCTGCCAGTACCTATGCCGGCGGGCACCACCGGGGCAACCTGGCGTCCTGCCGTCGCGGCGGCGTGGTTCGAGAGGCTGGCGGCGCATGCGCCGCAACTGGTGTTCCTCTCGGCCGGTTTTGACGGGCATAAGGAGGACGGCATGGCGGGCTTCGCGCTCGTCGAGGACGACTACGCCTGGATCACGCGGGCGGTGGCCGACATTGCCGCGTCCAGTGCCGGTGGCCGCGTGGTATCCATGCTCGAAGGCGGCTACCAGCC
>JBMFXF010000262.1:0-4597 GCA_049964515.1 Acetobacteraceae bacterium
AACCGCCAATGCGTCAGCTCCCTCCAACCCCTCCGCTCCTATCGGCGTGGTCACTACCGGAACGCCAAGCCGCATCGCCTCTACCACCTTGCCTTTCACGCCCGCCCCGTATCGCAATGGCACTACCGCGACCCGCGCGGCGGCGTAAAGGCCGGCCAGTTCTGTATCGCTCACCCAACCCGCTACCGTCACGCCACCTCCAGCCAACGCGCGGACCTCGGGCGGCGCACCGCCGCCCACGATGGTCAAGGTTACCTCTGATTGCTTCGCTCGCAGCAGTGGGAGTGCCTCCCGCACGAACCACCGGATTCCATCCACGTTGGGCGAGTGATTGAAGCTGCCAACGAACAGCAACCGTGGCTCCCGGGGCGGCGGGTGGGGATCCGGAACATGGTCATACGCTAACATCGGCATCGCTCGTGCCTCCACCCCTGGCAACAGGCCTTGCACAGTTGCCACCTCTTCGGCCGATGGGTAGAGTACAATATCAACTGCCTGCCAGACTCGCCGTTCCATCGCCAAGTAGCGGTCGGAAATGTCCTGTAGTTCGATGTTTCCTTCAACCCTCCCGCGCATCCTGAGCCGAGCGAAATGCAGATCGTGCCCGTAATAACTGAGCCGGGCGGCGGTGGTGCGCAGAACCTCTGCCAACAGGCCGTCCGCGGGTTCGGGGTGCATCAGCATCACATGGTCCAGCTTCGCGCCGTGGCATGTCAGCCAAGCGCGAACGCCGCCCTGCACGCGATCATCGATTATTAGCACCCCCAGGGCGGCCAGCCGGGTTGAATATTGGCCTGCATCACGGCCATCAAACGGAGCGAGCACTACTGCCCAACCCATGCCTAACAACGTCGTCAGAACATCATGGGTTGTCCGCTCACCCGCGCTGCGGTCATGACGCGGAATGCCTTCGTCTACGACCAGGATGGTGCCCCCACTTGCCTTGGGCAAAGGCGGCGGAAGTGACGCGGGCAAAAAGGTGGCCGGTGTAGGCGGCATGGGGGGCAGTGGAGCGCTACGGGCGCTGATGAGGCGGGCGCGGACACGCGCCCGCAGCTGGCCGGTACAGAACCAGACCGGTAGGCGGACCAGCCGCAGGACATGGCGCGCGCCGTGCGGAAACCGCACGGCGAAACGTCGCGCGGGGGCGGTAACCTCCCAACTGTGGCTTTGCAGGAGCTCGTTTAGCCTGCGGTCTGTCTCAATCAGGCGCAGTCGCGTATCTCGCAGCTGAATGAGGAGGTCGGAACGGCTCATCTCAATGTGGTCACAAAACGCTTGAGCCGCAGCAAAGACGGCCCTATGCGGCTGGCACGGAGTCTTTCTCGCATGTACAGTGGCAGCGGCGGGGCCGGCGGATAGCCATGGAACACGTCAACGTCGTAACCGAACATTCGGCTAGTCTTGAATGCACGGAATCCGTAATGCTCGCGCACCCTGTTACGATAGGCATCCGCAACGCCAGGATCCGTTAGGAATACCTTGTTTGGTGTAACCGCAAACGGCCGCAATCGAGTGCCTGGCTCCAGGAGGAAGCGCGTAGCTCCCGTGGAAACGTCGGGCCAATCCTCGTTGAAGAAATCGTCCAAAGCAACCACACAACCGGGACCCATGACTGCCTGGCTCAGCCGCAGGTCGTTATAGACACACTCGGCAGTATGACCGCCGTCAACGGAAATAAGTCTTGCCGGTTCACAGACACGCTGAACCTCATCCGGCGTGACATCGAGGGATGACTTAGATATAATATAGATATTATTGACTAGATCTGGGCACCAAAGACTTAAGTTTCTCTTCAAAATTGTAAGATCACCCGATCCCGACCCGTCCGTGTTCAACTCCTGATTTTCGAATATGTCGATCGCAAAGGCATGCTCTTCCGGCACCAGCATTAGGCAAAGCAAAACGAACAGCTTTCCATGATGGACCCCGATCTCACCTACGCTGCCACTGATGCCCAGGTCGCGTTGGACGGCGCCGAGCGCCGAGATGAACTCAGCCGTATAGGGGCTCAGCCAACCAGCAATGTGCCGCTCTCCAGAAAGGAGATAGGTCTCGACCCGGGTCATCGCCCCCCTCACCCCAACCCCACTTCCACGAACTCCGCCGCCTTCCACCGCCAATCCGCCGCCGCCGCGCGCTCCAGCCCGCCCGCCGCCAGCCGCGCCCGCAACTCCGGCTCGGCCAGCATCCGCCGCATCGCCCGCTCGACCGAGGCCACATCCCGCCCGTCCACCACCAGCCCGTTCTCCCCATCCGTCACCGCATCCGGGCTGCCGCCGGCGCATCCGGCCACCACCGGCAGCCCGCAGGCATTCGCCTCCAGGAACACCAGCCCGAACCCCTCGGTATCGCCGTTCGCCAGTTCCCGGTTCGGCATCACGAACACGTCCCCCAGCCGGTAGTGGTCCACCAGCTCCTCCTCCGCCACCAGCCCGGTGAACACCACCCGTTCCGCCACCGCCAGCGAGACCGCCAGCGCCTCAAGCCGCTCCCGGTACGGCCCGTCGCCCACCACCAGGTAGCGCGCCTCCGGCCAATCCGCCGCCAGCGCCGCGAAGGCTTCCAGCGCCCGGTCCACCCCCTTCTTCTCCAGCAGCCGGCAGACCGAGACGAACACGAATGCCCCCTCGATCCCGTGGAACGCCAGCAGATCCGCCCGCTTCGGCCCCGGGTGGAACCGCCGCGGGTCCACCCCGTTCTCGATCAGCGTGATCCGCCCCGCCACCGCCGGCCCGCCCAGCGCCGCGGTGGCCTGCCGGGTGAAGCGGCTGACCGCCACAATCCGCTGCGCGGCGCGCACGTAATGCCGCCGGCGGCGGAAATCGTCGTCGTAGCCATCGACGGTGGTGATCTCCTCGCCATGCATATAGACCACCCGCCGCACGAAGGGCAGCAGCCGCAGCGGGGTGAACAGCCAGCCCAGCGCCACCAGCTCGCCGATGCAGACCGCGCGCACCCGGGCGGTGGCGATCAGCCACAGCACCACCGCCAGCACCCGGGCGCGGATCGCCGCGTCGGTCAGCGCGAAATGGCTGCGCGCCGCCCCGGTCTGCCGCCGCTTGCCCATCACGGTGCGCAGCAGCGGCAGCCGCAGCACGCGATACGGCGCCACGCGGTCATGCTCCCGCCAGCCGATCTGCGCCAGGCCGTCGGCGTAGCTGCGGGTCGCGGCCAGCACCATCACCCGCCCGGCGGCGTGGCGGGCCAGGGTGTCGTACACCACCGCCGAACCGCCGCGGACGGGGGGGAAATTATTGGCCACCAGCAGAATCCGCCCGCGCCAAGCGGGCGCGGTCAGGTGCGGCGGGACGGCGTCCGGGGCGGGGCGCATCAGCATCAGGCGGCCTCGCGCCGGCCCGGCGTCTCGGCCAGCAGCGCGGGCAGTTCGGTCACGCCGGCGAACACCGTGTCCGCCCGCCGCGCCAGCCCGTCCAGCACCGCAGACAGCCGGTCGTAGAACACGTGCAAATCCCGCCGGGAGCGGACATAGGGGTTGTGCCCCACCGCCAGCGAGGAGGAATGGAAGCTGAGCGTCAGCAGCCGCTGCCCGCCGGCGCGCAGCGCGCGGATCAGCCGGCCCATGGCGGCGGCGTCGTTGCCTTCGGGGGACAGCGTGATCCGCTCCGCCCCGCGCGCCCAGGCCAGCAGGCGGCGGACCGGTGCCGCGGCGGGGCCGGCGACCGGGTGGTACACCCGCGGTGCGGCCCCACCCAGCCAGCCCACCACCTCCCGGCAGACCGGCACCTCCAGCATCCGCCGGCTGGTGCCGAACCAGAACGGGGCGGTGCCGAATCCCGAAAAATCCGGGCCTCCCTCGGCGCCGAGATCGGTCCGCGGGGCGACCGAGGTGTCCACCGCGAAGCCCAGCCGCTCCAGCACCGCCACCGTCCCGGGGCCGATGCCGTAGCGACCGGCCTTGAACACCCGGGGCGGGAAGCCGAAGGCGGCGGCGAAGCGCTCGGCCAGCCGGACGATCTTCGCCTCCTCGATCATGGCCGGCAGGTTGAGCGGGAACGACAGCCGCCGGTCCGCCCCGGTGCCGAACGGCGGGTTGACCCAGGGGTGCATCTGCACGCCGAGCTGGCAGGAGGCGCGGTCCAGATGCCGGCGCAGCAGCCGCACCGCCGCCGCATCCTCGAGCACGGGGTAGGTCAGCAGATAGGTGGGTGGCAGGCGGTAGCTGCCCAGAATCTCCTGCAGCGGGCCGATCGCGTGCATACAGGCGGTGGAATAGGCGGTACCCTCCACCGGGCGGGACCAGTTGAAATCCTCCTCGGCGTCCACGATCAGGGTCACCACCGTCCGCCCGGGCGGAACCGGCGCCGGGGCAGCGGCGGGAAACAGCGCGGCGGGGATGGGGGCTGGCATCGCGGACGCGCCTTGCATGGCAGGCATTTGCCAACAAAAAGCTGACAGAACGGGTCTCCGCCGGTCGGGTAGGCTGGATAGGCCAAAAACACCCGCGGCGGAAGCCGGGCGTGACTTGGCCGGGCCGCTGGGCTACAGGGGCGGCCAACGCCTAGTTACAGGGAAGGTCCGGCCATGCGCGTCTCGCAGCGGGTGAAGAAGATGCTCGACTGGTACGAGGGCGACC
>JBMFXF010000263.1:0-4577 GCA_049964515.1 Acetobacteraceae bacterium
GTCTTCGGCCGCGCCGCGATGGGCGAGACGCTGCGGCGGGGTTCGTTGCGCGACCTGATCCGGCTGCGGCGGGGCGGGCGGCTGCTGCTGCACGACGCGGTGCGGATGGCGGGCGACATCGCGGCCCTGCTGGCCCGCCCCGCGCTGGGCGGGGGCGCGGGGGCGATGGCGACCCTGGTGCATGTGGCCCCCGATGCGGAAGCCCGCCTGTCCGCGGTGCGCGGGGCGGTGGAGGGGGCGGAGGCCGGCGCCTCGGCCTGGGACGGGATGCTGCTGGTGCGCGCGCTGGCGCCCGACGGCGCGCGGCTGCGGCGGATCGTGACGGCCGCCTTGGCGGTGCTGCGCGGGGCGCGTAGCCTGCCGCGGGTATGGCGCTGCTGAGAAGGGACCGGGATGAACCTGACGCCGCGGGAGAAGGACAAGCTGCTGATCGCGATGGCGGCGCAGGTGGCGCGCCGGCGGCTGGAACGCGGGGTGAAGCTGAATTACCCGGAGGCGATCGCGCTGATCACGGATTTCGTGGTCGAAGGCGCGCGGGACGGGCGCAGCGTGGCCGATCTGATGCAGGCGGGAGGGCATGTGTTGAGGCGCGATCAGGTGATGGAGGGGATCGCGGAGATGATCCCGGACGTCCAGGTGGAGGCGACGTTCCCGGATGGGACGAAGCTGGTGACCGTGCATGAGCCGATCCGATGAGCATCGCCGCTCCGACCGTTCGAGCGGACGCATGATCCCCGGCGAACTCCTCCCCGCCGCCGGCGAGATCGAGCTCAACCCCGGTCTCCCCCGCACCACCCTCGCCGTCGCCAATACCGGCGATCGCCCGATCCAGGTCGGCAGCCACTATCATTTTGCCGAAGCCAACCCGGCGCTCTCGTTCGACCGCACCCTCGCGCGCGGCCAGCGGCTGGATATCGCCTCCGGCACCGCAATCCGTTTCGAGCCCGGCCAGACACGGGAGGTCACGCTGATCCCTTATCGCGGCCACCGCATCGTCATCGGGTTCCGTGGCGCCGTGATGGGGGCGCTGTAATGGCCCGGCTTTCCCGCGCGGCCTATGCCGACATGTTCGGTCCGACCACCGGCGATCGCCTCCGCCTGGCCGATACCGATCTGATCGTCGAAGTGGAACGCGACTTCACCACCTATGGGGAGGAGGTGAAATTCGGCGGCGGCAAGGTGATCCGCGACGGCATGGGCCAGTCGCAGGCCACCAACGCCGAGGGTGCCGCCGATACCGTCATCACCAACGCGCTGATTATCGACCACTGGGGAATCGTCAAGGCCGATGTCGGCATCAGCCAGGGCCGCATCGCCGCCATCGGCAAGGCCGGCAATCCGGACGTACAGCCGGATGTTAGCATTGTCATCGGACCCGGCACCGAAATCATCGCCGGGGAGGGCAAGATCCTCACCGCCGGCGGGATCGACGCGCATATCCATTTCATCTGCCCGCAGCTGATCGAGGAGGCGCTCGCGTCCGGCATCACCACCCTGGTGGGTGGCGGCACGGGACCCGCCACCGGCACCGCAGCGACCACCTGCACCCCGGGTCCGTGGCATCTCGCGCGCATGTTGCAGGCGTCCGAGGCGCTGCCGGTCAATATCGCCTTCGCCGGCAAGGGCAATGCCTCCCGCCCCGCCGCGCTCGAGGAGATGCTGCGCGCCGGCGCCGCCTGCCTGAAGCTGCACGAGGACTGGGGCACGACCCCGGCCGCCATCGACACCTGCCTCGCGGTCGCCGACCGCCACGACGTGCAGGTGATGATCCACACCGACACCTTGAACGAATCCGGTTTCGTCGAGGATACCATCGCCGCCTTCAAGGGGCGCACCATCCACGCCTTCCACACCGAGGGCGCCGGCGGCGGCCACGCTCCGGACATCATCAAGGTGGCTGGCCTGCCCAACGTGCTGCCGAGCTCCACCAACCCGACCCGACCCTACACCATCAACACGATCGATGAGCATCTCGATATGCTCATGGTCTGCCATCATCTCGACCCGAACATCCCCGAAGACGTCGCCTTCGCCGAGAGCCGCATCCGCCGCGAGACCATCGCCGCGGAGGATATCCTGCACGACCTCGGCGCGCTTTCCATGATGGCCTCCGACAGCCAGGCGATGGGCCGGGTCGGCGAGGTGATCCTGCGCAGCTGGCAGACCGCGCATAAGATGAAGACCCAGCGCGGCGCGCTGCCGGGCGACCCCGACCGTCACGACAATCTGCGGGTGAAGCGCTACGTGGCGAAATACACCATCAACCCGGCGATCGCCCAGGGCATGGCTCGCGAGATCGGATCGGTGGAAGCCGGCAAGCTGGCGGATCTGGTGCTGTGGTCGCCGGCGCTGTTCGGCGTGAAACCGGATCTGGTGCTGAAGGGCGGCGCGATCGTGATGGCGGCGATGGGCGATCCCAACGCCTCCATCCCCACCCCGCAGCCGGTGCACTACCGGCCGATGTTCGGGGCGTTCGGGCGGGCGCTGGCGGAAACCTGCCTCACCTTCGTCTCGGCCGCGGCGCTGGATGCCGGGCTCGGCCGCAGCCTGGGGCTCTCGCGGCGCCTGGTCGCGGTGACCGACACCCGCGGCGGCATCGGGAAATCCTCCATGATCCACAACGACGCCACCCCGGTGATCGAGGTTGACCCAGAAACCTACGAGGTCCGTGCCGACGGCGCGCTGCTCACCTGCGAACCGGCCAGCGTGCTGCCGATGGCGCAGCGCTATTTCCTGTTCTGATGCGCGCGCTTCGTGTCCTTCCCGCCGGCGGCTGGGACCCGGCGCGCCAGACCGATCAGGTCAGCCTGACCTTCGAGCTGCGCCATCGTCGCCGCATCGCGCTCACCTCCGATACCGGCGCCGCGCTGCTGCTGGACCTCGCGCATACCCAGCATCTGCGCGACGGCGACGGGCTCGAGACCGATGCCGGCGGGGTCATCCGCGTCAACGCGCTGGCCGAGCCGCTCATCGAACTGACCGCGCCGGACCCGGCGGCGCTGGCGCGGCTCGCCTGGCACCTGGGCAACCGCCATCTGCCGGTGCAGATCCTGGCCGGTGCGTTACGGATTCGTCCCGACCACGTGATCGCCGACATGGCGCACGGGCTCGGCGCCACGTCCCGCGCCGTCTCCGCCCCGTTCGATCCCGAGACCGGCGCCTATGCGGGCGGGCATCACCACCACCATGACTGACCTGCTGGCGCTGCTGGCCTGGACTTCCCCGGCCTTTCCCACCGGCGCATTCGCCTGCTCGCACGGGCTGGAATGGGCGGTGGAGGCCGGCGATATCCGCGACGAGGCGACCTTGCTCGCCTGGCTCGAGGACATCCTGACCCATGGCAGCGGTCGCAACGAGCTGATCCTGTTGCGGGCGGCGCACGGGGCCTGGGCCGATACGGAAGCGCTGGCCGCGCTCGCCCGCGCCGCCGCCACCACCCGCGAGCGTCAGGCCGAGACCGTCGCCCTCGGCACCGCCTTCGCCGCCGCCGCCGCGCCGTGGTCCCCGCCGCCGCTGCCGGAGCACCCACCGTACCCGGTGGCGCTGGGCGCGCTTGCAGGGGCGCATGGGTTGGATGTCGAGACGACGGCCGCCGCCGCCGCGCAGGGCTTCGCCACCAACCTGATTTCGGCGGCGGTGCGGCTGGTCCCCCTCGGCCAGTCGGCGGGGCTGCGGGTGCTGGCGGCGCTGGCGCCCGCCATTCGCGCGGTGGTGGCGGAAACCCGCGGTGCCACGCCCGCCGATCTCGGCGGCGCGGCGTTCCGCTCCGATCTGGCCGCGATGCGCCACGAAACCCAGTACACCAGGTTGTTCCGCACATGACGCACCCGACCGGCCCGTTGCGCGTCGGCATCGGCGGTCCCGTGGGGTCCGGCAAGACCGCGTTGATGGACGCGCTCTGCCGGACCTTCCGAGACCGTTACGACATCGCCGCCATCACCAACGACATCTATACCCGCGAGGACGCGGAGTTCCTGACCCGCGCCGGCTCGCTTACCCCCGAGCGCATCCTGGGGATCGAGACCGGCGGCTGTCCGCATACCGCGATCCGCGAGGATGCCTCGATCAACCTCGCCGGGGTGGCCGATCTGAGCCGGCGGTTTCCGGGGCTGGACCTGATCCTGATCGAAAGCGGCGGCGACAACCTGGCCGCCACCTTCAGCCCCGAACTCGCGGACCTGACCATCTACGTGATCGACGTTTCGGCCGGCGACAAGATCCCCCGCAAAGGCGGGCCCGGCATCACCCGCAGCGACCTGCTGGTGATCAACAAGATCGACCTCGCCCCGCTGGTGGGCGCCAGCCTCGAGGTGATGGACCGCGACGCAAGGCGGATGCGCGGCGCGCGGCCGTTCGTGTTCGCCAACATCCGCGCCGGCGCCGGGGTGGCGGAGATCGCCGCCTTCATCGCCCGCGCCGGGGGGTTGCCCGGTGCAGGGACGGTCTGAAGTTATTTCGTCGCTGTCCACCGTCCTGACGCCCCTTGGCATTGCGCTTGATCCCGACATCGCAGCGCTGCGGCAGATCGGCCAGCATCATGGGCAAGGTCATGCCCGGCTGCTGTGCGATCCGGCGCG
>JBMFXF010000264.1:0-4575 GCA_049964515.1 Acetobacteraceae bacterium
GCTGGTCAGAAACGGCCGCGCGAACCCGTCGTCCGGCCGCTGCTCGGCCAAGAGCGGCGCCGGCCCCTGGGTGGGGGTGGACAGCAGCACGTCGCAGCGCTCGAACAGCGCCAGGCTGGCCGCGATCAGCTCGCTCCGCCGCCGCTGCGCCGCCAGGTAATCCGCCGCCGAAAGCAGCGCGCCCCCCAGCACCCGCACCCGGAACGCCCGCGAATACTCGTCCAGCCGCGTCCGCAGCCGGGACTCGTGCAGCGCATAGGCCTCGGCGCAGATGATGACCCGCGTCACCGCGTTGTACTCCGAAAGCGGCGGCGGGTTCACCGGCTCCACCCGGCAGCCCAGGCCACGCAGCAGCCGCTCGGTCTCGGCCATCATGCGCAGCGCCTCGGGCGTGGCCGGGGCGTCGCGCTCGAAGAAGCGGCGCAGCACGCCCACCCGCAGCCCCTTCACCGAACCGCCCAGCCCGGACGCATAGGCCAGCCGCGGCACCGCGACCGAGGCCGGATCCGCCGGATCGTGCCCGGCCAGCGTCTCCAGCAGAATCGCGCAATCCTCGGCGGTCCAGGCCATCGGCCCGGCGGTGTCCAGGCTGGGCGCCAGCGGAATCACCCCGCGGCGGGAGACCAGTCCGGGGGTGGGCTTGAGCCCGGCAATGCCGCAGAACCCCGCCGGCAGGCGGATCGAGCCGCCGGTATCGGACCCGGTCGCCCCCAGCACCATCCCTGCTGCCACCGCGGCGCCGGAGCCGGAACTCGACCCGCCGGTGAACCGGCTCGGGTCCCACGGGTTGCGCGCCGGCGGCCAGGGCAGATCCAGCGCCGGCCCGCCGATGGCGAACTCATGGGTGGCCAGTTTGCCCAGCACGATCGCGCCGGCCCCGCGCAGCCGCGCCACCACCGCCGCATCCGCCGCCGCCACATTCTCGAGCAGCAGCCGCGAGTGGCAGGTGGTGGGCAGGCCGGCGACGTCGATGATGTCCTTCACCCCCACCGGCACGCCGTGCAGCGGGCCGCGGATGCGCCCGCGCGCGATCTCGGCGGTGGCCTCGGCGGCGGCGGCGCGCGCGGCCTCGGCATCCAGCCGGATGAAGGCGTGCAGTTTCGGTTGCAGCGCGTCGATGCGCGCCAGCAGCGCGTCTATCAGCTCCACCGGAGAAAGCCGGCGGGCGGCGAACGCGCGCGCGGCCTCGGCGGCGGAGAGCCAGTGCGGTTCGGTCATGGCGCGGGCACCCGCATCGGCGGCCAGGGCTCGGCCGCCGGCGAGACGGGGTGGGTGAAGGCCGAGGCGGTCGCCAGCGCCTGTTCGGCGGCGGCGGCGACATCGTCGGGGAACTGCGCCAGCGCCTTTTCCAGCCCGGCGGCCCGCGCCAGGGCCGCGAGTACGTCGTTGGTCATCCTCACCCTCCTTCACCGATCCTGCGCCGGCGGTCCCGGCGCGCCAGACGGCTTCACCTTTCGGCAGGATTTTGGCGCGATCCTGCCGGCATGGCAAAACGCCTCCCCAGCCGAAGGCAGCTGCTCGGCGGGCTCGCCGCCGGGCTGCTCGCGCCGCCCCGCCCGGCCCGCGCGGCCGAGCGGGTGCGGCTGATCGTGCCCGCCTTTCCCTCCGAGCCGGCGGGGCGGGCGGCGCGGGTGCTGCAACCGGCGCTGGGCGCGACCCTGGGGGTTCCGGTGCTGCTGGATTTCCGCCCCGTCGCCGGCGGCATCATCGGGCTGATGGAGGCCGCCCATGCCGCGGCCGACGGTTCGGTGCTGACCATGCTGAGCCCGGTGATCGCCGCCGCCCCCTGGCTGGCCGCGCGGATGGACAGCGATCCTTCGGATTTCTCCCCGATCGGCCGGGTCAGCTTCACGCCCGAGGTGCTGGTGGTGGCCGCCGACAGCCCCTGGCGCACGCTCGCTGCGCTGCTGGCGGCGCTGCGGGCGAACCCCGGCCGGGTGCGTACCGCCTTCGACGGGGTATGGGACAGCGCCGAGGTGGCGGAGGTGCTGATGCTGGACCGCGCCAACCTCGCCGCGCGGCCGGTGCCGGGGCTGCGCGCCGGGCCGGCGCTGGCCTCCGGCACGGTGGCGTTTGCGATGCGCCCGCTGCCCTGGGCGCTGGCCCGCATCGGGCGGGTGCGGGCGCTGGCGGTCTCGGCGCCGGGGCGGGTGGCGGCGCTGCCCGGCGTGCCCACCCTGCGGGAGGCCGGGATCGAGGTCGCCCTCGGCTCCTGGCTGGCGCTGGCGGGGCCGGCGGGGGCGGGTGCGGCGCTGCGACCGGCGCGGGATGCGCTGGCTTCGGTGATGGAGGATCCGCTTGTGATCCGCGCGCTGGACGCGGCGGGCGTGCCGGCGGCGTATCTGGGGGCGGCGGCGACGCGGCGGGCGATCGCGGCGGAATACCGGTTGCTGGGCGGGTTGTTCCGCGCCGCGGGGGTGAATGTGCGCGGGGCGCCGATGGCGGTGCGTTAGGGATGCGCCTTTATTCCCGGGCCGCGGCGGGTGGCGCGAGCAACGATTGCACTGCGGCCACGAAGGTCTCCGCGTTCCGGATCATCCCCGCTGCCTCGTCGCGGTCGACCGCAGCATCGCTGTAATCGGCGACGTAACGGAATGCCTCGGCTCGCTTCAGCAGGCGCCCCGTCTCCCGCGGCAGGCGGGCGTCCTTGAGAAGGAACGCGCCAAACGCATTGAGCATGCCCTTGTGGGTCCGTCCGGTGTCCTGTCCGCCGGCAAGCAGCACCGCGCGCGCGGCGTCGAACATGGCATGATATGCGCGATTGCAGGCCCCGTCGGTATCGCCCTGTTCGAGCAGCGTTCTGGCCGATCGGGCGGCCTGAACCGCCTTCGCCAACAGGGCGTCGGCCGTCACAGGCGCAACCCCTCGGCGGCGATCTCGCGCAGCAGCGCGGGGTTGGAGAACGTCTCAGGGCGATCCCACTGGTCCATCCAGATCGGCAGCGGCGTGATGTTGACCCCGGTCTCCAGCAGCACATCGTAAGCGATGTCGGCCATCGCCAGCGCGGTCGGCAACAGGCGTTCGTGCTGGCCCTGCAACAGTACCGCAACATCGGCATCGCTGTCGGCCCGCTGCGTCCCGCGCGCCCGGCTGCCGAACAGAATCGCCCCCGCTACCGGAAAACGCGGCCTGGCCAGGTTGAGAAAGCGCCGCAGCGCCTCCGCGGTCGCCGGGTCGATCGCCCGCGCTCCCGGTCGCTCTGGCGTCACAACCTCCGGTCCAGCGCCGGATCCGGTTTCAGAGGGGAACATGGATCGGCCACTCCGCCATCGCCTGGCTCATGCCACGCCCGGCCCACGCCGGGCAAGCCGCGGCCTAGCAAGCAGCCCCCCTCGAACCCCGGTCCCCAGCCGGGTCATCACCAGGATCATCGCCACCGGCATCACCCCCTGGATCGCCACCACCCGCACATACCGCCCCATCAACCGCCCGATCCGCGCCGCATCCGGCGCCGCCTTGCGCAGCTCGAAATACACCCGCAGATTGACCGGCAGCAGCACCCCCAACCCCTGCATCGTCAGCACCGCCAGGATCGCCAGCGCCGCCGCGATCCAGCCGAATTGCGGCCAGGGCAGCCCCAGCAACCCCATCCGCCCGGCCAGGAACCACCCCGCCATCCCGGTCACCGCCGCCAGGGTCGGCAGCAGGAACAGCGTGCGCGGCAGCAGCCGCAGCGCCACCGCCCGCCGCGCCGGCAGCGGCAGCGCGCGCAGGATCGGCCCCACCACGAAGCCCAGGAGCAGATCGATCCCGGTCCATAACACCCCGGCGAACACATGCACGAAGGTCAGCGCGCACAGCCCCGCGCTGACGATCACCGCCGCCAGCGCCACCCACAGCAGGTTCGCCAGCCGGATCGGCGGCGCGTCATCCGGCGCCATGGCCGTCCTCCCTCCCGCCCGCCGCCGGCAGCCACACCCGCACCGCGGTCCCGGCGCCCTCCTCGCTTTCGATCCGCAGCTCCCCGCGATGGCGGTTGACGATATGCTTCACGATCGCCAGCCCCAGCCCGGTGCCGCCGGCGGCGCGGGACCGGCCGGCGTCCACCCGATAGAACCGCTCGGTCAGCCGCGGCAGATGCGCCCGCGCGATCCCGGGCCCCTCGTCGCGCACCGCGATCTCCACCCCCGGGCGGGCCGGCCAGTCGCCGCCCTCCACCGGCGCTGCGCGCAGCGCGATCCGCGCCGGCCGATCCGGCCAGGCGCCGTATTTCAGCGCGTTCTCCAGCAGATTCTGCACCACCTGCGCCAGCTGATCGGCATCGCCCGCCACCGCCTCGGTCGTCCCGGGGCCCGGCGCGCCCTTGCGGCGGCCCTTTCGCTCTGTCCCGGAAGCTCCTTCTACCGGGCCCGGGCCCAAACCATGAATCCCCGGGCGGTCCACCCGTGATCGAATATGGCGTGCGCCGCTACCTCCGGCGCGATGAGAGGGTCCGCCACCGGGACTACCCGGAGTGGGGGACGGGCCGGGTGGTCGAGACCCGGGAGTCCACCGTGGCCGGGGGCGCCTGCTTCGTCCTGATCCTTTTCGAAGACGGCCAGGAGAGACTCTTTTTCAACGATCTCAACGACGACC
>JBMFXF010000265.1:0-4496 GCA_049964515.1 Acetobacteraceae bacterium
GGAGGTGGAGGCGGTGATCGCCGCCATGGCCGGGTTCCGTGGCTGAGCCGCTGTTCCGGCGACTGGCGCTGATCGGCGTCGGGTTGATCGGCAGTTCGGTGGCCCGCATCGCCCGCGAGCGCGGCGACCTGGCCGGCGAGCTGGTCGCCTGCGCGCGCACCGAGCGCACCCGCGCGCGGGTGATGGAACTGGGTATCGCCGACCGGGTCGAGGCCGATCCCGCGCGCGCGGTGGCCGGCGCCGATTGCGTGATGCTGGCCGCCCCGGTGGGCGCGTTCGCCGAACTCGCCGCCGCCATCGCCCCGGCGCTGGCGGCGGGCGCGATCGTGACCGATGTCGGCTCCACCAAGCAATCCGTGATCCGTGACGTCGGGCCGCTGCTGCCGGAGCGGGTGCATTTCGTGCCCGCGCATCCGCTGGCCGGCACCGAATATTCCGGCCCCGATTCCGGTTTCACCACCCTGTTCGAGGGGCGCTACACGCTGGTGGTGCCGCCGCCCGGGACCGACGAGGGGGCGATCGAGAAGGTTTCCGAACTCTGGCGGCGCTGCGGGTCGATGGTGGAGCGGATGGATCCGGCGCATCACGACCGGGTGCTGGCCATCGTTTCGCATCTGCCGCATCTGATCGCGTTCACGATCTGCGGTACCGCCGACGATCTGGAGGACGAGAGCCGCCAGGAGGTGCTGCGCTTCGCCGCCTCCGGGTTCCGCGATTTCACCCGCATCGCCGCGTCCGACCCGGTGATGTGGCGGGACGTGTTCCTCAACAATCGGGAGGCGCTGCTGGAGATGCTGGCGCGCTTCACCGAGGACGCGCAGGCGATGGCGCGGGCGGTGCGCTGGGGGGACGCGGCGTATATCGAGGACAAGGTGGAGCGGGGGCGGAAGATCCGGCGGGGGTTGATCGCGCTGAAGCAGGCGTGAGGGCGGGGGCGGGCGGGCGTCCTTGACCGGCGCCGGCAGCGCCTCATATTGCGTCCGATGCAATCGCCGTAGGATGTTTGCCATCATGCCCGCGGTAACCATTCGCAACCTCTCCGATGAGACGCACCGCGCCCTCAAGGTTCGGGCCGTGCAGCACAAGCGCAGCACGGAGGCGGAGATGCGCGCCATCCTGGACGCCGCCGCGCGGCCGGAGGGCCGTCCGCGTCTCGGCGCCGTACTGGCGGAGCTGAGCCGGAAGATCGGGCTGACGAACGCCGATGTCGAAGCCCTGGAAGCGGCGCGCGACGCCCCACCGGCCGATCCGCTGCGCTTCGAGTGATCCTGCTCGACACCAATGTCGTTTTGGAGGCGATGAAGCCCGAGCCGGCGCCCGCGGTTCGCGCCTGGCTCGACGCGCAGGCGGCGGAGACGCTCTATCTTTCCAGCGTCACCATCGCCGAGCCGATGTTCGGCATCGGCGCGCTGCCCGCGGGCCGCCGCAGGGACCGGCTGGCCGCAGCGCTCGATGGCGTTACGGAGCTGTTCGCAACGTCGATCCTGCCGTTCGATACCCGGGCGGCCCGCCGCTATGCCGAACTCGCCGTCAGAGCACGGGCCCGGGGTAAAGGTTTCCCCGCCCCCGACGGCTACATTGCCGCGATCGCCGCGGCGCATGATTTCGTGGTTGCATCGCGGGACACGAGCGCCTTCACCGCCGCCGGCCTCTCTGTGATCGATCCCTGGCACCACGCGGGTGCCTGACCGGCGCTGAGGCGAGGAAGCACCGCCGCCCCTTGCCAAACGCCGCCGAACCGGGCGTGCTGTGCCCGCCAGTTCAGCAACGGGAGGGACGGATGGATTTCACCGGCAAGGTCGCCCTGGTCACCGGCGCGGGCAACGGCATCGGCCGGGCCAGCGCGCTGGGGTTCGCGCAGCGCGGCGCGAAGCTGGTGGTGGTGGACCGTGACACCGCCGCCGGGGAGGCCACCGCCGGAATCGCCCGCCAGGGCGGCGCGGAGGCGATCTTCGTCGCCGCCGACGTCACCAAATCGGCCGACGTCGCCGCCTATGTGAAGTCCGCGCTCGACAAGTTCGGCGCCATCGACTGCTTCCACAACAACGCCGGGATCGAGGGCAGCGTGGCCCCCACCGCCGCCTATGACGAGGCGATGTTCGACGCCGTGATGGGCGTGAACGTGAAAGGCGTGTTCCTGGGGCTGCGCCACGTGCTGCCGGTGATGCTGGCGCAGAAGCGGGGCGCGGTGGTCAATACCGCCTCGGTCGCCGGCCTGGTGGGCACGCCGGGGATGCCGGCCTATGTCGCCTCCAAGCACGCGGTGCTGGGGCTGACCAAGGTCGCGGGCGGGGAAGTGGCGCGCGCCGGGGTGCGGGTCAACGCGGTCTGCCCCGGCCCGATCGACACCCGCATGATCCATTCGCTGGAATCCATGGTCTCCCCGAACGACCCCGCGGCGGCCAGCCGGCGCTACCAGGACTCGCTGCCGATCGGGCGCTACGGCACCGCCGAGGAGGTGGCCAACGTGGTGCTGTTCCTCTGCTCGGACCTGGCCGGCAACGTCACCGGGGCGCATTACGTGGTCGATGGCGGGCGAACGGCGACCCCGGGTGCCGCCACCGCGGCGATGGCGCGCTGAGCATGGCGGGGCTCCTGGCGGGACGGCTGGCGCTGGTGACCGGCGCCGGCTCCGGGATCGGCGAGGGGATCGCGCGCGGCTTCGTGGCCGAGGGCGCGCGGGTGATCGTGGCGGATGTGAACGAGGCGGCGGCGGCGCGGGTCGCGGCCGAGCTCGGCGCCGCCGCGCGCCCGGTGCGGCTGGACGTCACCGATCGGGCGGCGGTGGATACGCTCGCCGCCTCCATCGCCGACGGGCCGGTGGGCATCCTGGTCAACAATGCCGGCATCATCCGCCGCGGCACCATGGACCGGCCGGAGGCGCGGGCGGAGTGGGACGCGACGCTGGCGGTGAACCTGGACGGGCCATATATCGTCACCACCGCGTTTCGCGAGCAACTGATCGCCGCGCGCGGGGTGGTGATCAATATCGGCTCGGTCCAGTCCTTCGTGGCGCTGCCCAATTCGGCCGCCTACACCGCCTCCAAGGGCGGTGTGCGGATGCTGACCAAGGCGCTGGCGATCGAGCTGTCGCCGCTCGGGGTGCGGGTGAACGCGATCGGGCCGGGAATGATCGCCACGCCCCTGAATGCCAAGGCGCGCGAGAATCCCGACTACATGAAGAGCTTCGCCGGGCGGATCCCGCTGGGACGGCTGGGGGAGCCGGCGGATATCGCGGGGGCGGCGATCTTCCTCGCCTCGGACCTCGCCCGCTACGTGACCGGGGTGACCCTGCCGGTGGACGGCGGGTTCCTGGCCTATTGAAGGACCCGCCGATGCGCATCGAGATCCTCTGCACCGGCGACGAGGTGCTGACCGGCAAGATCACCAACACCAATTTCAGCTACATCAGCCAGAAGCTGGAAGACGTGGGGCTGACAGTGGTCTGGGGCACCACGGTGGGCGACGATCGGGCGCGGCTGCTCGAAGCGTTCCGGCTGGCGGCGGGGCGGGCCGACGCGGTGATCGTGAACGGCGGGCTCGGCCCCACCGTCGATGACCTGTCGCAGGAGGTCGCCGCCGCCGCCGCCGGGGTGGGGCTGGTGCTGAACGAGGAGTGGCTAGCGCGGATGGAGGCGTTCTTCACCCGCCGCGCCCGCACCATGCCGCCCAACAACCGCAAGCAGGCGATGCTGCCGGAAGGGGCGGAGGTGCTGGACAACCCGATCGGCACCGCCTGCGGCTTCGCGCTGGATATCGGCCAGGCGCGGTTCTTCTTCACCCCCGGCGTGCCGCGCGAGCTGCGGCGGATGCTGGAGGAGCAGGTGATCCCCCGGCTGCTGGCGCGCGCCGGCGGGCCGACGACGATCCGGCTGAAACGGTTCCACTCCTACGGCATCGGCGAATCCCATGCCGACGCGCTGCTGGAGGGGATCGAGGCGCTGGCGCCGGACGGGTCGGTGAAGCTGGGGTTCCGCGCGCATTACCCGCAGCTCGAGACCAAGCTGACGGTGCGCGGCGCCAGCCCCGAGGAGGTGGCCGCCAGGCTGGCCCCGATCGAGGCCGAGATACGCCGCCGGCTGGGCAATTTCATCCTGGCCGAGGACGACCGCACGCTGGAGGGCGAGGTGCTGGCGGCGCTCTCCGCCGCCGGCGGGACGCTGTCGCTGGTGGAGACCTTCACCGCCGGGCAGATCGCGGCCCGGCTGGGTCCGCTGCCGGGGGCGGAGGCGGTGTTCCGCCGCGCCGTGGTGGCGCGCGATCCGGCCGATCTGGCCGCCGCGGTGGGCCTTGAGGATGCGCCGGCGCTGGGGCCGTTTTCCGAGGATGCGGCGGCGGCGGCGGCGCGGGCGATCCGTGCCGGCTCGGGCGCGAGCCATGCGCTGGCGGTGCTGATCGCGCTGGACGAGGGGCCGGACGCGATCGATTTCGGCGGCAGCATCTATCTGGCGATCGCCACCGCCGGGCGGCTGGAGACGCGGCGCTCGCGCATCCTG
>JBMFXF010000266.1:0-4495 GCA_049964515.1 Acetobacteraceae bacterium
GGCTGCTCGCCCTGTTCGCCCGCAACCCGGCGCTGATCGCCCGCCTGGCCGACGTGCTCGGGGCCGCGCCCGGGCTCTCCTCCTACCTCGCCCGCAACCCGGCGGCGATCGAGGGGCTGCTGCTGGGCGCCGAGCGCCATGCGGCGCCGGCCCGCGCGCTCGCTCGCATCCTCGCCGATGCGCCCGATCTCGAACGCGCGATCGCGCTGGTGCGCGGGTTCGTCCATGACGAGGAGTTCCGCATCTCGGCCGCCGCCCTCGCCGGGCTGCGCGACGCCGACGCCGCCGGGCGGGAGCGCAGCATGGTCGCCGATGCCGCGCTCGCCGCCCTCCTCGGGCCGGTGACGCGCGACCACGCCGCGCGCTATGGCACCGTGCCCGGTGGCGGCATGGCGGTGGTACTGCTCGGCAAGGCGGGCGGGCGGGAGATGATGGCGGGCTCCGACCTCGACCTCATGCTGGTCTATGACCACCCCGAAGCGGCGGGCGAGAGCCGGGGCGGGCGGGCGCTGCCGGCGAGCCAGTATTTCCTGCGCCTCGCCCATGGCTTCGTCGCCGCGCTGACCGCGCCGGGAGCGGAGGGTGCCGCCTATGCGGTGGACATGCGGCTGCGGCCTTCCGGCAACAAGGGGCCGGTCGCGGTCTCGCTCGCGGCCTTCCGGCGCTATCACGCCGAAAGCGCCTGGACGTGGGAGCGCATGGCGCTGACCCGCGCCCGCGTCGTCGCCGGCCCCGCCCGCCTCGCAGCGCGCGTCGGCGCGGCGATCGGGGAGGCGATCCGCGCCGCCGGGCCGGCCGAGCGCGTGCGGGCCGACGCGGCCGCGATGCGCGCTCGCCTCGCCCGCGAGCAGCCCGCCGCCGGTCCGTGGGACGTGAAGCACCGGGCCGGCGGCCTGGTGGAGGTGGAGTTCATCGCCCAGACCCTGCAACTGGTCCACGCCGCGCGCCATCCCGAGGTGCTTTCGCCCAATACCGCCGAGGCGCTGGGACGGCTCGCCGCGGCCGGGCTGATGGCGCCCGAGGCGGCGGCGGCGCTGGCGCGCGCGGGGCTGCTGTGGCGCAGCATTCTGGGCCAGTTGCGCCTGCGCCTCGGCGGCGCGATGAGCGGTGAACCGCCGGAGGCGCTGGCCGCGGCGCTGGCGGAGACCGCCGGGGTGGTTGACGCGGCGGCGCTGCGCGCCACGATGGAGGAGACGGCGGCGCGGGTGCGGGAGGCGTTCCTGCACCTGGTCGGGCCGCTGGGGAACGAACGGGGGATGGGCGATGAGTCTCGCGGAAGGTGATCCGGCACCTGATTTCTCTCTGCCCGCGAGCGGCGGGCGCACGGTCAGCCGCGCCGCGCTGCTGGGCAAGCCGTTCGTGCTGTATTTCTATCCCAAGGCGGATACGCCGGGTTGCACCGCGCAAGCGTGCGGCTTCCAGGAGGCGCTGCCCGCGCTCGGCAAGACCGGGCTCGTGGTGATCGGCGTTTCCAAGGACCCGATGGGGCCGATCGAGAAATTCGCGGCCAAATACGGGCTCGCCTTTCCGCTCGCCTCGGACGAAAAAACGAAAGTGGCCGAAGCCTATGGCGCATGGGGAGAGAAATCCATGTATGGGCGCAAATACATGGGTATGCTGCGGATGACGTTCCTGGTGGACAAGGATGGCCGCATCGCCCGCATCTGGCCCAAGGTGAAGGTCGCGGGCCATGCGGCGGAGGTGTTGCGGGCGGCGGAGGCACTCGGCGGCTGAGGTATTCGGCGGCTGAGGCGGGGCCTCAATCGGCGGCTTCGCGCATCCCCGGCGCGGCGGCGGGGCTGATGCCGGCGATGCGGGCGCGCACCGCACGGGCGAAGGCCTCGAAAATGGCGCGGGAGACGGAGTCGGTCTGGAAATCATATTCGGGGTGCCACTGCATCCCGACTGCGAAACCGCGCGCCGCACCCGCGGGACCCGCAGCGACCCGCACCGCCTCGATCGTGCCATCGGGTGCCACGGCCTCCACCACGAGGCCGGGGGCCAGCCGGTCGATCCCCTGGTTGTGGAGCGAATTCACCGGAATTTCGGTTGCCCCGGCGAGGCGGTGGAGCCAGCTGCCGGGCACGATGCCGACCCGGTGCGCCTTGGCGTGGCGCAGCGCCGCGAACGGCAGGATGGGGGTGGAATGGTCGAGCCGGCCGGGCAGATCCTGCAGGCGCTGGTGGAGCGTGCCGCCGAGGGCGACGTTGAGCTCCTGGAAACCGCGGCAGATGGCGAGCACCGGCAGCGCGTCCTCGATGGCGGCGCGGATCAGGGGCAGCGTCACCGCGTCCCGGTCGGGGTCTTCGGGCGTATCGGGCGGGTGGGGGGCGCCGCCGTAGAGGGCGGGCTCGACGTTGGAGCGGCTGCCGGTGAGGATGATGCCGTCGAGCCGGGATATCAGGTTGGCGATGTCGGCAGCGGCGCCGTTGGCGGGGATGAGGACCGGCACCGCGCCCACCACCTCATCCACCGCCCGGACGTAGGTATCGGAGGCGGCGTGGTTCGGCATGCCATAGATGCCGAATGGCTTGCGGCAGCAGGTGATCCCGACGAGGCCCTTCATCTTGCTGCAATACTACCACAATTGCCGGCGCCATGGTGGATTTTTCGTGGCGCAATCGTGCACGGCGGGCCGTTTTTGCGGCGGCCGCCGGCAAAGACGCCCTCGCGCCGCCGGAGCGGGACCGAGCATGGGGAGAAGAACGGCGATCGGGAAATCGGCGGACGATCGTGCATGCGGGTGGCCGGACGGGGCCGGGACGGGGGGCGGCGCCTCAATGCTGGTTGTTCTGGAAGAACTTGGGGTCGATGAAGGTGAACAGGCTCTGCTTGAACCGGCCGCCGGTCTCGATGTTGTAGAGGGTTACCTGGGTCACCTGGTGGCGCGCGTCTTCCACCTGCCATTGGCGCAGCACCAGCGGAGGGTCGGCGAAGACCAGGGTGAGACTGCCCTGGGCGGGGTTGCGGGTGCGCACCAGGCGGAGGATGAGCTCGCCCGGCCGATGTTTCACCGCGGTCACGGTCACGTCCCCGGACAGCCGCAGGTGGCGCTGGAGGAGCAGCCCGAGCGGGGTGGAGGCGAGCGGCAGGTTGGAGGTCTGTTGCAGCGAAGCGTCATAGTAGACGAAGAGACCATGGCCGGCGACGAGCAGCAGCGGCGAGGGCGGGTCGTACTGGAAGCGCATCCGGCCGGGCCGGTCGAGCCAAGCGGTGCCGGTTGCGGTGGAACCGTCCGGCGCGACCTGGAGGAAGCGCGCCTTCAGCGTCGTGATCGAATCGAGATAGGCCTGGGCGCGGGCGATCTCCGCCCGGTCGGCCGCCGAAAGCGCGGCCTCGGCGGGCCTGGCCACGAGGCCGGTGCAGGCGAGGGCAAGACCAGCCCCGAGCAGATGACGCCGTTCCATGGCCCGCATGTGGCACCTCCGCAGGCCGCTGCAAAGCCCGCGACGGCGGGTCGCGCCCGAGCCTCCGCCTACCCTGTCCTGCATTACGTGCAACCCGGCCGCGCGGGGGGCGCTGGCGGTGGCAAAAAAACCATGCTAAGCGCCCTCGCTCTCCGACTGTGGCCAATGTGCGGCGCAACGTGGCGCGCCGCGCGGTCCGGGTCGGCGGGCGGGTCGCAGCCGGCAGGCGGCCGATCCCGGAAATGTGACAGCGCGCCGCAGCGACAGGCAGGAGAATCGGATACGATGAGCGAGATCGCCGACAGGGTCAAAAAAATCGTCGTCGAGCATCTGGGGGTCGAGGAGGCGAAGGTCACGCCAGAGGCCTCGTTCATCGACGATCTCGGGGCCGACAGTCTCGATACCGTCGAGCTGGTGATGGCGTTCGAGGAGGCCTTCAGCGTCGAAATCCCCGAGGACGCGGCGGAGAAGATTGCCACCGTCAAGGACGCGATCGACTACATCGAGAAGCAGAAGGCGGCCTGAAGTTCGGCCGGCAAGCGGAGGGGAGAGCGCGATGCGGCGTGTGGTGGTGACGGGCATGGGCATCGCCTGCCCGCTCGGGGTCGGTGTGTCCCATGTCTGGGGACGCCTGATCAACGGGGAATCCGGCATCACCGCCATCCAGTCCTTCGACGTCGCGGAACTGCCGGCCAAGGTCGCGGGCCAGGTGCCGGCCGGGCGGCGGGAGTCCGGCGGGCTCGATCTCGACGAATGGATCCCCCACAAAGACCTCAAGAAGATGGACCGCTTCATCCATCTCGGCCTTGTCGCCGCCGCCGAGGCGGTGGAGGATTCGGGCTGGGTTCCGACGAACGAGGAGGAGCGCTGCGCCACCGGGGTGATGATCGGCTCGGGTATCGGCGGGCTGCAATCGATCTACGAGGCCTCGGTGCTGGCCTACACCGGCAAGGCGCGGCGGCTTTCGCCCTTCTTCATCCCCTCTGCCCTGATCAATCTGGTCTCCGGCCAGGTGTCGATCAAATACGGGTTCAAGGGACCCAATCATTCGGTGGTCACCGCCTGTGCCACCGGCGTCCACGCCATCG
>JBMFXF010000267.1:0-4493 GCA_049964515.1 Acetobacteraceae bacterium
GGCGGCCCTCCGGGACGAAGCCGATGCCCAGCGCCACGATCGCCTCGGTGGACCGGCCGACCAGCTCGTGGCGGACCCCGTCGATCTCGGCGACGATCGACCCGGCCGAGGGGCGCACCAGCCCCATCACGCATTTCATCAGCGTGCTCTTGCCGTTGCCGTTGGTGCCCAGCAGCGCCACGGTGGCACCCGCCGGGACGGCGATCGAGACGTCCTCGAGCACGTGCACCGCGCCATAGCCGGCGGTCACGCCGGAGAGGGTGAGGCTACTCGCCAAGATACGCGCGCTCCACTTCGGGGTTGCGGATGACCTCCTCCGGGTCGCCGTCGGCGATCTTGCGCCCGGCCACCAGCACCACCAGCCGCTGGCTGAAGCCCATCACGGCGCGCATGATGTGTTCGATCATGATGATGGTCACGCCGCGGTCGTTGAGCGCCAGCAGCAGGGCCAGGATGTCGTCCACCTCCTGATGCGACAGCCCGGCCATCGCCTCGTCGGCGATCAGCAGCCGCGGTTCGGCGGCCATGGCGCGGGCCAGTTCCAGCTTGCGCATCTCCACCTGGGTCAGGCCCGCGGGCAGTTCCTCGCCGCGACCGGCAAGGCCCACCAGATCGAGCAGCTCGGCGCAGCGGGCCGGCACGTCCACCCGCCCCTCGCCGCGCGCATGGACCACGTATTCGATCGGGATTTGCAGGTTCTCCGCCACCGTCAGGCTGCGGAACGGGCGCGGCAGCTGGAAGCTGCGGGCGAGGCCGAGCCGGGTGCGCTGATGCGCGGCCATCCCGTCCAGCCGCTGCCCGGCGAAGCGGACCTGTCCGGTCTCGTTGCGCAGGGTGCCGGACAGGCAGTTGACCAGCGTGCTCTTGCCGGAGCCGTTGGGGCCGATCAGCCCGACCCGCTCGCCCGAAGCGACCTGAAGGTCGATCGACTCCAGCGCCACGAAGCCGCCGAAGCGCTTGCCCAGGCCGGCGACATCCAGCAACGGCGGGTTCATCGGCGTTTCCTCCTGCGCAGCTTCCCCTCGCCGATGCCGAACCAGCCGATGATGCCGCGCGGGGCGATGATGATGAAGCCCACCAGCATCAGCCCGACGATCAGCAGGTTGACCGCCGAGGAGATGGTGACCGTGACCAGCTGTTGCAGGGTGGCGAGCAGCAGCGCCCCGATCAGCGGCCCCGGCCAGGCGGCGGTGCCGCCGATCAGCGGCATGGCGATGGTATTGACCGCGTAGGACAGGCTGAACGCCGAGGGCGGGTCGAGATAGGTCACGTAATAGGGCAGCGGCGCGCCGGCCATGCCCATGAACGCGCCCGACAGGGCGGTGGCGATCAGCTTGAGGCGAAGGGTGGGTACGCCCGCGGCCTCGGCGGCGAGTTCGTCATCGCGGATGGCGGCGAACCCGTCGCCGAGGCGGGAGCGCTCGATCAGCCGCGCGGTGGCCAGCACGATCACGCAGAGGACCAGCATCAGCAGGAACAGGTAATGAATGTAGTCGATATGGAACCAGGCGGTGAACTGCGGGCGGATGACGAAGGCGCCGGCCGAGCCGCCGACGACGTTCCAGTTCACGACGAAGGTCTGCGCCACCACCGCCATCGCCAGGGTGGCGATGGAGAAGAACACCCCGCGCAGCCGCAGCGTGAGATAGCCCATGCCGAGGCCGAGCAGGCCGGAGATGGCGCCGCCGGCCAGGATCACCGCCGGCAGCGGCAGCGGCGCCAGCTTCTCGATCGCCACCGTGCCGTAGGCGGCCAGCGCGAAGAAGCCGGCGACGCCGAAATTGACATAGCCGGTGTAGCCGCCCAGCAGGTTCCACGCGGTCGCCAGCACCACGTATTGCAGCACCACGTAGCCGGCGAAGAACACGTAGCCGTTGTTCACCGCCGCGGCCGCCGCGTACACCGCGCCCGCCACCAGCACCGCCAGCAGCAGAAAGGTCCAGCCGCGCATCGCCCTAGCGTCCGAACATGCCGGAGGGCTTCACCGCCAGCGCGAGCAGCAGGAACCCGAACGCGATCGCCGGCGACCAGGAGGGGCCGTAGAAGGTCGCGGTCAGGCTCTCCATGATGCCCAGCAGGATCGCCGCCACCACGGTGCCGGCGAAGCTGCCGAGGCCGCCCAGCACGGCGATGGCGAAGACCCGACCGATATAGTCGCGCCCGATCGACGGCTCGACCGGCTGGATCACGATCAGAATGGCGCCGGCGAGCGAGGTGGTGGCGATCGACAGCGCGAAGGCGATGCGTTTGATGCGCACCGGATCGGCGCCCATGATGCGCAGCGCCTCGGCATCCTGCGCGACCGCCAGGATGGCCCGGCCGGTGAAGCTGCGGGAGAGGTAGAGCCACAGCAGCCCGACCATCGCCAGCGAGGCCAGAAACGGCACCAGCAACCGCAGCGGGAATTCGAGCGCGCCGAGATAAAGGCTGGGGCCGATATAGGGCGCGCGCACCAGCCGGTAGTCCACGCCGAAGACGAGGATCAGCCCCACCTCGGTGATGAACAGCAGGCCGAAGAAGAACGCGAGGCCGCGCAGGCTGGCGTCGCCCCGTCGCTCGAATGCGTGATAATAGAGCTGATAGATCCCGGCACCCAGCAGGTAGAACGCCGGCATCAGCATCACCGAGGCGATCAGCGGATCGACCCCGAACCGGGAATTGGCGTACCACGCCCCGTAGGAGCCAAGCACGATGAAGCCCGGATGAGCGATATTGGCGATATCCAGCATGCCGAAGGAGATCGAGATACCGATCGTCACCGCGGCATAGAACCCCCCCAGCAGCATCCCCGAAACAATGGCGTTGCCGAACAGACCGAGCGACAGATCCACGCCGCCTCCCCCCGAATATGCGCGGCGGCCGTTGATCGGCGCCTTCGCGCCACAGCTATCATCGGTGCGGCGCGCGCGATAGGGGGTGTGATATAGGGTGCTGGAACCATTGCCCGGATCCCTCATGTCGCCTGCCGACGATGCTCCGCTCGCCCCGCTGGTCGGGCGCTTTCCCGCCGCCCGCGTCGCCGTGCTGGGCGATCTCATCCTCGACCGCTACGTCGCCGGCCATGCCGCGCGGCTGTCGCCGGAGGCACCGATCCCGGTGCTGCGTCCCTCCGCGCGCCACGCCGTGCTGGGTGGGGCCGCCAATGTGGCCGCCAATATCGCCGCGCTCGGCGCCGAGGTCACGCTGATCGGGCTGGTGGGGCCGGACCCGGGGGCGGCGGAGCTGCGCCGGCTGCTCGCCGCCCGCCCGCTGATTCGCCCGGTGCTGATCGAGCGGGCGGAGCGGGTGACCTCGGTCAAGACCCGGTTCCTGTCCGGGGCGCATCAGCTGTTGCGGCTGGACGAGGAACAGACCGACCCGGCCGGCCCCGAGGCCACCGCCGCCCTGTGCGCGGCGATCGAGGCCGCGCTGGCCGAGGCGACGGTGCTGGTGCTGTCCGACTACGCCAAGGGGGTGCTGTCGGACCCGGTGCTGGCGCACGCGCTCGAGGCTGCCGCACGGGCCGGGCGGCAGGTGGTGGCGGATCCGAAGCGGGCTGATTTTCGCGCCTACCGGGGGGTCTCCGTGCTCACCCCGAACGAGGCGGAACTGGCCGCCGCGGCGGGCCGGCCGTTGCCCGACGATGCCGCGGTGGCCGAAGCCGCTGCCGCCGCGTTGGCGGCAACCGCGGGGAGTGCGGTGCTGGTCACCCGCTCGGAACGCGGCATGGCGCTGGTCGGGCGCGAGGGGCCGGCGCTGTTCCTGCCTGCGCGCGCCCGCGAGGTCGCCGATGTCTCGGGCGCCGGCGATACGGTGGTGGCGACCCTGGCGGCGGCGCTGGGCGCCGGCGCGACCTTGGCGGAGGCGGCGCGGCTGGCCAACCTCGCCGCCGGGCTGGCGGTGGCGAAACGCGGCACCGCCACCGTGGCGGCGGCGGAGTTGCTGGGCGCGCTGCACCTCGAGGACGTGTTGGCCGAGGAGGACAAGATCGTCGCCGGCCCGGATGCCGCCGCGCGGGTTGCCGCCTGGCGCGCGCGCGGGCTGCGGGTGGGCTTCGCCAACGGCTGCTTCGACCTGATCCATCCCGGCCATGTGCGGCTGCTGCGCGAGGCACGCGCGGCCTGCGACCGGCTGGTGGTGGCGCTGAACTCCGATGCCTCGGTCCGGCGGCTGAAGGGGCCGACCCGGCCGGTGCAGTCGGAGGCGGCGCGGGCGACGGTGATGGCCTCGCTGGCGCCGGTGGATCTGGTGACAAGCTTCGACGACGACACGCCGCTGGCGCTGATCCGCGCGCTGCGCCCCGATGTGCTGGTGAAAGGCTCGGATTACACGCTGGACCAGGTGGTCGGTGGGGAGCTGGTGGCCGGGTGGGGCGGGCGGGTGCTGCTGGTGGATCTGGCGGAGGGACATTCCACCTCGGCCACCATCCGGCGCATGCAGCAATTCTAAATCCGTGGTTTCCTGAAGTTTCTGTCGGTTTATCCTTCCCCTTTCTGGTCGTCTTTTGCAGCGGC
>JBMFXF010000268.1:0-4398 GCA_049964515.1 Acetobacteraceae bacterium
GTGGCAGATCGGGGTCAGGCCGAGGCGCAGCAGCACCGGCTGCGGCACGACCGCGCCCAGCGCCAGCTGGCAGGCCAGGGCCAGCAGGGCCACCAGGCGACCGGAACGGAGCGACAGCCGGGTCACGGGGTCAGTCTGTTAGGCCCGGAAGGGAGCGGCGGCAAGCATTATCCGGGGCAGGGCTATTCGGCGGCCCGGCGTCCCGCCACCGGTTCGGACAGGTCGAGCTTTTCCAGCGCGGCTTCCACGTCCTCGAGCTCGTGGGCGATGGCGCGGACCATCGCCGCCCCCCTGGTCTCCATCTCGTCCGCCGCCACCCGCTGTTGCGGCAGGCAGAGCGCGCCGAGCCTTGCGGCGCCGATGTTGGAGGCGATCGAGCGCATGCCATGCGCCTGGGCACGGAAGGCGGCCACGTCGCCCTGCCGCAGCGCCTCCTGCAACGCGGCCAGCTTCACCCGGGCCTCGGCGCGGAAGGTGGCGCTGACCTCGGCGATGAACTCGGCCCCGCCCAGCGCGCGCAGGCTGTCCATGATGGCGTGATCCAGGGTCGGCGCGGGCGGTTCCCGTGAGGGGGCCGGGGCTCGTGTGGTTGTCTCGGGCGGCGGGGTGCCGCCGGCACGGTCGCCGCGTACGGTGGCATCCACGATCGCCAGCAGCTCGGCCGGTTCCACCGGCTTGACCAGGCAGGCGACCATCCCGGCTTCCAGGCAGCGGGCACGGGTGGCCTCGGTGGCATCGGCGGTCAGCGCCAGGATCGGCACCGCGCCCCGCCCCAGCGAGGCCATGCGATGGATCTTGGTTGCCTCGATGCCGTCGATCCGCGGCATGTTCACGTCCAGAATGGCGACGTCGAAGCTCTGCTCGGCCAGCGCGTCCAGCGCTTCCTCGCTGTCGCGCACCACCCGCACGCTGTGCCCGCCACTGGTCAGGATCTTGAGCAGCACGCGCCGGTTCACCGCGTTGTCGTCGGCGATCAGCACCCGGTAGCTTTCGCCGGTGACGGGGCGTTCCGGCGCCGGGGCGGGGCGCGGCGGCAGCGGGGCGAGGTCGCGCAGCAGCGCGAACAGCGCGTCGATAGTCGCGGGTTCGGCGCGCGGGGAGAGCGCGCTGGCGAGGGTTTCCCGCCAGGCGGGCGGGGGCAGACCCTCGGCCTCGGGGCCGACCCCGACCAGCACCGGCGGGGCGTTCTCGCCGGGGCCGTCGAACCCGAGCACCGGCACGTGCTCGGGGGAGATGATGCCGGCGGGCCAGTCGGCGATCCGCTCGATCCGCACGCCGCGCTGGCGCAGCTGGCCCAGCAGCGGGGTGAGCGCGGCGGCGTCGGCCAGTCGCACCAGGACGCGCGTCGGCGGCGCGGCGGCCTCCGGCGCGGCGGGGCGCAGGGTCATCGGCAGGTCCACCCGGAAGGTGCTGCCCTGGCCGGGCACGCTGGCCACCGTCACGTCCCCGCCCAGCAGCCGGGCCAGCTTGCGGGTGATGGCAAGGCCGAGCCCGGTGCCGCCGAAGCGGTTGAGGATGGTCTCGTCGGCCTGGGTGAAATCCTCGAAAATGCGCCCCTGGGCTTCGGGGGCGATGCCGATCCCGCTGTCGGTGACCGCGATCGTCAGCCGCGCGATGGTGCCCTCGGTGGCCGCATCGACGCCGATGGTCACGCTGCCGGTCTCGGTGAACTTCACCGCGTTGCCGACCAGGTTGAGCAGGATCTCATGCAGCCGGTTGGCGTCCCCGCGCAGCAGGCGGGGGGTGCGGGCGGTGACGTGCAGCTGCAGTGCCAGCCCCTTGCGTCGCGCCTGGGCGGCGGCGATGGCGCGGATCTCGGCCAGCACGGTGAGCAGGTCGAAATCGACGCTGGTCACCGGCATCCGCTCGGCCTCGATGCGCGAGAGGTCGAGGATGCCGTCGATCAGGCGCAGCAGGCTGCGGGCGGCGGTCATGATGGTGCCGCTCATTTCCGCCTGCTCGGGATCGAGCCGGGTGTCCTCGAGCAGCGCGCCCATGCCGATGATGGCGTTCAGCGGGGTGCGCAGCTCGTGGCTGACCGAGGCGAGGAACAGGGATTTGGCCCGGTTCGCCGCCTCGGCGGCGTGGCGGGCGGCGGACAGGCGCTTGATCAGGGCCAGCGCGTAGGCCGGCAGGATGATGAGGCCGATGATCACGCCCACCGACAGCGCGGGCTGGCCGTGCCAGAAGCTGGTGGTGAGAAGCACCGAGGTGAACCCGGCCAGCGCGCCCAGCATCGCCGCGCGCAGGCAGCCGGCGCCGAAGCGGAACCCGTTGCCGAACACGATCCAGAGATAGGCCGGGAACAGCCAGGCGGTGTCGCCCCCGCCCAGATGCAGCTCGTAGGACACGGCGGCGATATCCAGCACCATCGCGGCGGTGACCCGCCCGATCAGCGCCTGTGGCCGGCGCAGCATATGCGCGACCACGCCGAACCCGAGCAGGATATACAGCACCGCCGGCAGCACCCCGGTCAGCGGATCGAGCGGGCCGCGCAGCAGCAACAGGTTGAACCCCAGGATCAGCAACCCGGCGGTGAAGCGGTTGAACGCCATGCCGGCGTCCGGCGTCTGCCACGCTGCGCGCAGCCGCGCGGCGAGGGGTTCGGGCAGCCGCGGGGTCATCGCGCCGCTCCCGCCGGCGTCGCGGCCGGCTCCAGCTGGGCCGCCAGCGCCTCCGGCGGCATCGGCGCGCCGGTCAGATAGCCCTGCACCGAGGCGCAGCCGGCCAGCCGCACCTGTTCGAGCTGGGCCTCGGTCTCCACCCCCTCGGCCATCACCTCGAGCCGCAACGCGCGACCGAGGCTGACCACGGCGTGGACGATGGCGCGGCTGTCCTCGCGGTCCAGCGTCTCGATGAACCGGCGGTCGATCTTGAGCCGGTCGGCGCGCAGGCTGGCGAGCCGGGCCAACGAGGAGAACCCGGTGCCGAAATCGTCGATCGCGATCCGCACCCCCAGCCGGTGCAGCGCCTCGAGCTCGGCGGCGGCCTGATCGGAATCGGCCAGCAGCACGCCTTCGGTGAGTTCCAGCTCGAGCAGTTCCGGCGGCAGGCCGCTGGCGTCCAGCGCGGCCAGCACCCGCGCGCGGATGCCGCCCGCCCGTCCGGCCAGGGCACCGATATTGACCGCCACCCGCAGCGGCCGGCCCAGCCGGTCCAGCCAGTCGCGGGCCTGCGCGCAGGCCTGGCGCAGGACCCAGTCGTCGATCTCGTGCAGCAGGCCGCTCTCGGCCGCGACCGGCAGGAACTCCGCCGGCGGGATCAAGGTCCCGTCGGGATGGCGCCAGCGGATCAGCGCCTCGAGCCCGATCAGGGCGCCGTCGCGCAGCGCGTACTGGGGCTGGTAGTGCAGCGCGAAGCCGTCCTGGGTGAGGGCGGCGCGCAACGCCGCCTCGGTGGACAGATCCGCCTTGGCCCGGGTCAGCATGTCGGTGGCGAACAGCCGGTAGCCGTTCCGCCCGGCCGCCTTGATGCGGTACATCGCCAGGTCGGCGTCGCGCAGCAGCTCCTCGGCCTCGTCGGTGCCGGCCCCGCCCAGCGCCACGCCGATGCTGGCGCTGATGGACAGGTCCCGCCCGTCGATGGCGAACGGCTCGGCCAGCAGCGCGTTGAGCCGCGCGGCGAAGCGTTCGGCCTCCGCGGCGCCGCCGATGTCGGTCTGCAGCACCGCGAATTCGTCCCCGCCGAGGCGGGCCACCGCGTCGCGTTCCCGTACCGTGGCACGCAGGCGCTCGGCCACCGCCACCAGCAGCCGGTCGCCGACGTGATGGCCGAGCCCGTCGTTGATGAGCTTGAACCGGTCGAGATCGATGAAATGCAGCGCGATGGCGCGGCCTTCCGCCAGCGCCTCCCGCAGCCGCTGATAGAGCGCCGAGCGGTTGGGCAGCGCGGTGAGGAAATCGTGCCGCGCCTGGAACGCCAGCTGCGCCTCGGCCCGCTTGCGGTCGGTGATGTCGAGCGACATGGTCAGCACGCCGCCGAGCGAACCGTCGCTTTCCCTGAGCGGCGTCTTGGTGGTCAGGAAGGTGCGCGATTCGTTGCGGTCGAGCACCAGCTCCTGCTCGAACGCGGCCAGCGGCTGGGCTGAGGCGAGCACGATCTGGTCCTGCCTGGCGGCACGCTCGGCCTCCCCGGGCAACGGGGCGTGGCGGGCCAGCAGGCGCGCGCGGTAGGCGTTGGCGAAAATCTCCCGACCCTCCCGGTCGGTGGCGCTGATCATCGCCGGGATGGTGTCGATCACCTGGGCCAGCCGTTCCCGGCTGTCGCGCAGCACCTGCTCGCGCGCCGCCTCGGTCTGGCGCAGCTCCTGTTCCAGCGCCGCCGCGCGTTCCCGCACCAGGCGTTGATGGATGCCAAGTTGCAGCAGGTTGCGCACCCGCATCCGGAACTCGGCGTGGT
>JBMFXF010000269.1:0-4376 GCA_049964515.1 Acetobacteraceae bacterium
GCCGTGCACCACGTCCACCTGGGCAACGCTGACGCCGAGCTTCTCGGCGACGATCTGGGCGAACGTCGTCTCGTGCCCCTGCCCGTGGCTGTGCGAGCCGGTGAACACGGTGACGCTGCCGGTCGGGTGGACCCGGACGTTGGCGACCTCGTAGAGCCCGGCCCGCGCCCCCAGCGCGCCGGCGATATGGGAGGGCGCGATCCCGCAGGCTTCGAGATAGGTGGACATGCCGATGCCGCGCAGCCTGCCCTTCGCCGCCGCCTGCGCCCGCCGCGCCGGGAAGCCGGCCCAGTCGGCCGCCTTCATCGCGACCTCCAGCGTCCGCTCGTAGTTGCCGCTGTCGTATTGCAGCGCGACCGGGGTCTGGTAGGGGAAGGCGCCGGCCGGAATGAAGTTGCGCCGGCGCAGTTCCACCCGGTCCATCCCGGTGTCGTGGGCGATGACGTCGGTCAGCCGCTCCAGCAGATACGCCGCCTCCGGCCGCCCCGCCCCGCGATAGGCGTCCACCGGCACGGTGTTGGTGAACACCGCCTTCACTTCGGCATAGATCACCGGCGTCTTGTACACCCCGGCCAGCAGCGTCGCATACAGATAGGTCGGGATCGAGGGCGCGAAGGTGGAAAGATAGGCCCCCATGTTGGCGATCGTCGAAACCCGCAGCGCGAGATAGTTGCCCTGCGCGTCGAGCGCCATCTCGGCCACCGTGTCGTGGTCGCGTCCGTGCGCGTCGGAGACGAAACTCTCCGAGCGGTCGGCGGTCCATTTCACCGGCCGGCGCAGCCTGCCCGCGGCGAAGGTGACGATCGCCTCCTCGGCGTAGTGGTAGATCTTCGAGCCGAACCCGCCACCCACGTCGGGGGCGATCACCCGCAGCTTGTGCTCGGGAATGTGCAGCACGAAGGCGCCCATCAAGAGGCGGATGACGTGCGGGTTCTGGCTGGTGGTGATCAGCGTGTATTCGCCCGAGGAGGGGTCGAAATCGCCCAGCGCGGCGCGCGGCTCCATCGCGTTCGGCACCAGCCGGTTGTTGGTGAGTTCGAGCCGCACCACCCGCGCCGCCTGCGCGAAGGCCGCGTCCACCATAGCGCGATCGCCGATCTCCCAATCGTAGCAGACGTTGCCGGCGGCCTCGTCATGGACCAGCGCGGCACCGGCGGTGAGCGCGTCGCGCACCCCCGCGGCGGCCGGCAGATCCTCGTAGGAGACCACCAGCGCCTCGGCCGCGTCCTTGGCCTGGGCTCGCGTCTCCGCGATCACCACGGCCACCGGGTCGCCGACGTGGCGGACCTTGCCGGAGGCCAGCACCGGGTGCATCGGCTCGATCATCGGCGAGCCGTCCTTGCTCTTGACCGCCCATCCGCAGGGCAGCCCGCCGACGCCGGCGGCCTCGAAATCCGCGGCGGTGAGGATCGCGACCACCCCCGGCATGGCGGCCGCCGCGGCGGTGTCGATGCCGAGGATGCGCGCATGCGGCCGGTCGGAGCGGCGCAGATGGGCGTACGCCTGGCCGGGGCGGTTCATGTCATCGACATAATGGCCGCGGCCGGAGAGGAACCTCTCGTCTTCCTTCCGCTTCACCGCGGCGCCGATGCCTTCGTGACCCATGGTCCTGTTTCCTCCGTTGCGCGGCGGGCCCGGCTAGCCGGAACGAAGCCGGGCCAGGGCACCGCCGCGCCGCCGCCGCCGTTCTTGTCATCCGCACTGCAATGCCGCCCAGCCCCACCCGCCTACTCCGCGGCCTGCGCGCGCCCGTGCATCACGTCCTGCGCCGCCGCCACCGCCTTGACGATGTTGTGGTAGCCGGTGCAGCGGCAGAGATTGCCCTCGAGCCCGTGGCGGATCTCCGCCTCGCTCATCCGCTCGGGGTGGCTGTTCACCAGATCGATCGCGCTCATCACCATCCCCGGCGTGCAGAAGCCGCATTGCAGCGCGTGGTGCTCGCGGAATGCCGCCTGCATCGGGTGCAGCGTGCCATCCGCCGCGGCCAGCCCTTCGATCGTGGTCACGCTCGCCCCGTCCGCCTGCACCGCGAGGAAGGTGCAGGATTTCACCGAGCTGCCATCCACGTGCACGACGCACGCGCCGCACTGGCTGGTGTCGCAGCCGACATGGGTGCCGGTGAGCCCGAGCTTCTCGCGCAAGAGCTCGACCAGGAGCGTGCGCGTCTCGACCTCCACCGTATGGCGCTTGCCGTTCACAGTCAGGCTGACCTGAGGCATCGAAGACTTCCTCCCTCGGCGACGTTTGGTTGCGGATATGGCGCCGTTGCGCCCGCTGTTAAGGCCCGCTGGCCGGGACTGTGCCGATCCGCCCGGTGGCGGTCAAGGCGGCAGGCCGGTCGGGCGCGCCGGCCCCCGGCGCAGGCAGGCGAAGCCCCACAAGGCGAGCGCCGCCCCCGCGAGGCCGACCCCTCCCGCGAGCCAGGGCGAGAAGAAGGGGGAGCGCGGCGCGCGCCAGGGCAGCAGGCAGGAGCCGGCCAGTTCGGCCAGCAGCGTCGCGCCGGTGGCCGGCCCCAGCCACCCGCTGCCGCCCGCCCGGCGCGTGCGCAGGAACACGATCCAGCCGCCGCCGAGCAGCGCTCCGGCCAGCACCGCGCCCGGCAGGTCGCGGCCGTTGCTCGGCAGCAACGGCGGAAAGCCGAGAAACAGCGCCGCCAGCAGCGGCCCGAGGCCATATTGCGCGGCATCCAGCGCCCGTCCCGGCCCGCCCGGCGCACCCGCCTTGCGCCCGGCCGGCCCGCCGCCGCGTCGGTGCTCCTTCACAGTCCGGGCACCACCGCCCCCATCCCGCCATCGGGGCGGCCGGAGCCGGGCCTGAGCGCGAGGAGGGAGAAATGCAGCGCGTGGACGATATCCGCCAGCGGCCCGCCCCAGCCCGCAAGCCCGAGCGAGAGCAGCGCCGCGCCGATGTTGTTGGCGAGCTTGAGCGCGAGCGCGGTGCGGATCGCCGCCACCCGCGCCGACCGCCCGCCGAGATCGAGCGCGTAGCCAAGCTTCACCCGCTGCCCCGGCCCGACCTCTCCGGCCAGCGCGTCCCGCCAGCCGAGCCCCGCCTCGCCGATCGCCCGGTCGGCCCGGACCACGTCCATCGCGCCGCTCACCGCCCCTTCCGGCCCGATCACCTGGTAGGCGAACACGCTCATCGAGACCCAATGATAGGCCGCGCTCGCGTCCTCCCGCTGCGCGAGGTGGTGGCCGGTCACGTCGCTCCCCACCCGCGCCGCGTCGTTGGCCGTCACCGCCGCCCCGACCACAAGCTGGGAGACGGCCGCGATCTCGATCGGCGCCGCCGCCCCGCCGGTCACCACCACCGCCAGCACCCCGAGCCCGAGCACGAGCACGTCCACGCCGAGATTGAACGCGTCATGGGCGGTATCCGGCGCATCGGCGGGCGCCGGCTCGGGTGCCGGCTTCGGCCGCGGCCCCACCGCACGCCGCCACACCCCGCTGCGCAGTGCGCGGACCGGCGCCGCCCGCCCTGCTGCCGCCTCGACGAAGAGATAGACATCCTGCCCGCCCTCGGGGTCGCGCAGCACGGTGTTCACCCCGCCCGCGCTGAAAATGATGCCGAGCCCGCGGGTCTGCGGCTGCCCGTCCACCGCCTGGCACAGCAGCGGGCGCAGCACGCCGTCGCTCAGCCGGGGCAGGCGCGGCGCGGACGGGGTCGCGGACATGCGCGCGAGTCTGCCACGCCGGCCCCGCCACTGTCACCCGGCCCCGCTCACCCGGCCACTGCCACGCAACCACTGCCGCGCAACCGCTGCCACGCAACCGCTGGCGCCCGGCCCGAACCCGCCCTCAATGGCCGGCGAGCAGCGGGCGCAGCACGTCGTCGATCCCCGAAATCATGATCTGCACCCCGACGCACAGCAGCAGGAATGCGGTCATCCGGGCGAAGCTGCGCCGCGCCGAGGCGCTCAGCAGCCTGCCCAGCCGGTCCGCGGAGCGGTAGGCGAGCCAGATCAGCACCGCCATCGCCACCGCCGCCCCCGAAACCCCGGCCAGGAAGGCGAACGGCTGCCCCGGCGGCCGCGCGGCGCTCAGCGCCACCGCGACCGAGATGGTGCCCGGCCCGGTGGTCAGCGGCATGGTGAGCGGGAAGAAGGCGACATCCGCGGCCCCCGACGCCGGCGCCGCCTGCTGCTGCTTCACGTCCTCGCGTGCCCCCGGCGCCGCCAGCATCCCCCAGCCGCTGACCGCGATCACCACCCCGCCGGCGATGCGCAGCGCGGCGATGCTGATGCCGAAGAAGCGCAGCACGTCCGCCCCCACCCACAGCGCGGCCAGCATCACGAGCGCCGCGTAGAACCCGATGCGGCGGGCCAGGAACAGCCGTTCGTCGTGGCTGCGTCCCTCGGTCACCTCGTTGAAGAAGAA
>JBMFXF010000270.1:0-4335 GCA_049964515.1 Acetobacteraceae bacterium
GCTGTCGGACTACTGGCCGGAGACGCGGTCGGGCTTCCGGGTGACGGTGCGCGGGGAGCGGCCGGTCTGACACCGGCTACCCCAGCCAGGCCACGGCGGTAGCGTAGCCGGCACGCCGGTCTGGCCGAAGGCGGTGGTTACGTGCCGCCTCGGCCAGGATCTCGCCCACCAGGGCGCGATCGCCGTGGCGACGTGCCGAATCCAGCAGCATCTGCACGAACATGTCGCGCTGGGCGTTGCTGCCGCCAAGCAGACGCAGCTGCGCCTGCCGGCCCGCCAGCAGCGCAACCACGCGCGCATGATCGCCGCGCCGATGCGCCAGCACCGCCTCGCAGACCGGCAGCGCCACCTCGGCGATGGCCGGACCGCTCCAGCGGGCCGCTTCGGCACCGGCCGCGCGCAGCACCGCCAGGAATCGCTCCGCCGCCGCCGCGCGGCCGGTGGCGGCCAGCGCCAGCATCAGATGCGGCAGCAACAGCAGATGGCCGGTATCGCGGCTCCGCGCCTCCGCCTTGTCCGCCAGTTCTTCCCAGCGGCTCCCGACCGGCACGCCGAGCTGTTCGAGCCGCCACAGCAGGGCGGCGGCATTCTGCAGGTCCACGTAATGGTCCGGCGCGGCCCGCGTCATCGGCTCGTCGAAGTTGCGGATCTGTTCGTCATAGCACCCAAGCACCGCGTCCCGGGCGCCAAGGTCCAGCTCCATCAGCGCGCGATGCCACCACAGATGATGGATCAGGTTGTTGCCACGCGACCAGTGCGCGACCTGCCCGGCCAGCCAGTCGCTTCCCTCCCGCGGGCGGCCTTCGGTCTCCATCACATGGGCCTTCACATGATGGGCGAAGTAGTTGGTGCGATCGACGGCGAGCGCGGTGTCAACAGCGGTTTCGGCGACGGCGGTCTCGCCCGCCTCCTCATGGGCGAACGCCCAGACGCACAGGAAATTGTCGTAGCCCGGCACGTCCTTGTCCCAGGCCGGGGCAACTTGTCGCGCCTGCGCCAGAATGGCCTCGGTCTGCCCGTAGCGGAAATAGGTCGTATCGCTGATGCGGAGCGCCAGAAGATCGGTTGGCGCCTGCTCCAGGATCGCCCGCCAGGAAGCGAAGGCGCGATCCAGCGCACCCGCTTCCCAGGCCGACAGCGCCGCCACATGCAGCCGCTCCCGCGCCGAGGCAGCCGGTGCCGCCTGCTCCGCCGCCGCCCGCGCCGCGGCGATGGCGCTGCGATCCGCGGGGTTCGCGGCGGCCAGCAGCAGGTAGCCGCGCAGGCAGTGCCCCATCAGGAAACCGGGATCCGCGGCCAGTGCCGCGCCGACGAGCTGCATCGTATCGGCATGGTATTTCAGGTAATGATCCACCGCGCGATCGAACTGCCCGACCGCCTCGGGGCTGTCGGTGCTGAGCGTCAGGCCGCGGCAGTCGGTGTGCATCATGCGCCCCCGTGATGCGAAGCCGCCGCGTGAGCGGACCGCCGGTTCAGATGATCCCCCCCTCGCGCAAGCGGGCGAGTTCGGCCTCGGTCATGCCGAGCCGGTCCCGGTAGAATGCGAGATTGCCAGCGCCGAGTTCGGGACCGAGCGAGCGCACGGCGCCGGGCGTGGCGCTCAGTTTCGGCAGCACACCGGTCATCAGCAACTCGCCGAACTCCGCGTCCCGTACCGGCAATATCGTCCCGCGCGCGCGATAATGCGGATCAGCGGCGATGTCGGCGATGTTCATCACCGGCGCTGCGGGGACCGAGGCCGCGGTCAGCGCCGCCATCACGTCATCCCGCTCAAGCCCGGCAACCCAGGTGGCGATACGCGCATAGAGCGCCGCCTGGTTCGCAACCCGCGCGTGGTGGTTGACAAAGCGCGGGTCCGCCGGCAGGTCCGGCTGGCCCATCGCGCCGGCGAGGCGGCGGAACAACGGATCGGTGCCGGCATGGATGGCGACATCGCGGCCGTCCGCGGTGGTGAAATTGGCCGCCGGCACGACCGCGGGATTGAGGTTTCCGCTGCGCTCCCGTATCGTCCCGCGCGCGGCATAGGCAAGCAGCGCATCCTCCGACGCCCGGAATCCGGGCTCGAACAATGCCAGGTCGATCACCTGGCCGGATCCCCCTGCCCGATCCCGATGATAGAGCGCGCTCACGACGCCGAACGCGCCCATATAGGCGGTCATGTAGTCGATCAGCGCGAATCCGGACCGGGTGGCGGGCCGATCGGGCTCGCCGCTCACATAGGTGAGGCCGGCGAAGGCGCTGGCGATGCGGTCGAAGGCGCCGCGATCGCGATAGGGACCGGTCTGCCCGTAGCCGGAGATCGCGAGCACGATCAACCGCGGATAGCGCGCCACCAGCCCGACCGGATCGAGTCCCCAGGCATCCAGCGTAGGGGGGCGGAAATTGGTCACCACCACATCGAACAGCGGCAACATCCGGTGCAGCACGTCCCGCCCCTCCGGCCGGCGCAGGTCGAGGGTGACCGACTCCTTGTTGCGCGCATCCTGCACCCAGGCGAGCGTACGCCCGCCCGGCCTGGCCGCGCCGCGGCGCATGAAATCGCCTCGGCCCGGCTCCTCGATCTTGATGACCTCGGCGCCGAAATCGCCGAGCAGTGTGGCCGCAACCGGCGCCGCGATGATCGACGCCATATCGAGCACGCGGATGCCGGCAAGGGGGGGCGCTCCGGACATCCCGCTCACGCCCGGTAGAACGGCCTGTCCCCGCAGATCGTCACCCGATGCGCGCGCCGGCTGTGCGGGAAGTAATCCCACATCGCGTGATGCATCGCCGCGCGGTTGTCCCAGAACGCCACCGACCCCGGCTGCCACTTGAAGCGGCACTGGTATTCGGGCGTCTCGGCGTGGTCGTACAGCATCTCCAGCAGCGCGTCGCTCTCGTCGCGGTTCAGCCCCTCGATCGCGGTGGTGAAGCCGCGGTTGACGAACAGCGCCTTGCGTCCGGTTTCCGGGTGGGTGCGCACGACCGGGTGCACCGAGCGGGGGTAGGTCTTGCCGCTGTCGTTCCACCCGTAGCGGCCGCGATAGACATGCTCGCCGTCATGCACCGCGCTCAGACCTTCCAGGAAGCGCTGCATCGGCGCCGACAGGGTCTCGAATGCCGTGTACATGTTGGCGAACATCGTATCGCCGCCGCCGTTGGCCGGCGTCTCGTGCATGTAGAGGATGGAGCCCATCGGCGGCTCCGGGTCGCAGGAAACATCCGAATGCCACACTTCCCCGGCCACCCGCTTCGATTTCTCGTTCGCCTGAATCAGCAGGATTTCCGGATGGCCCTCCAGCAGGTTGGGAGAGGCGGGATGAAGATGCAGCTTGCCGAAGCGGCGGCCGAACGCCTTGTGCTGCTCCGGCGTCATCTTCTGGTCGCGGAAGAAGATCACCACATGGCGCAGCAGGGCTTCGTGGATGGCGTCGTACTGCTGGTTGCTGATCTCCCCGCCCAGATCGACACCGAAAATCTCGGCGCCGATGGTGGGGGTCAGCGGGCGCACCTCGATCGCGGTCTGGCTCACGGCGGGTCCTCCTGGGGTTTCTGAATTCTTGACCGCGACGCTAGGAGCTACCGAGAGGTCTTGTCAACGCATTTTTCAGTAGGTATGATGCCATAAATGGCGCCAATTACCCGCCCGTCTGCGAACCCCCCGGTTCCGGCCGACCGCCTCACCCCGGGCGCCGTGGCCGCGCAGCTGCGCGCGCGCATCGCCACCCATGCCATCGCCCCCGGCTCCCGCCTGCGCGAATGGGACGTGGCCGGGGAATTCGCCGTGCCCCGCCTGACGGCACGCGATGCGCTGGATATCCTGGTGCACCAGGGCTTCGTCGCGCGCGAGCCGAACCGCGGGGTGCTGGTTCGCCGGCGTGATCTGGCCGAAGTGATGCGCCTGTTCGAACTGCGCGAGGTGAACGAGGGGCTCGCCGCCCGCCGCGCCGCGCATATCGCCCCGCCCGGAAGCTGGGACGATCTGATCGCCGCCTTCGGCGCGCCGATGGAGGCGATTGTCGCCCAGCAGGACCTCGACAACTATGTCCGCACCTACGACCGCCTGCACGAGCGGCTGATTGCCGCCGCGGATTCGCCGCCGCTGGCCGAGTTGCTGCACCGCCTCAACGACATGACCGCCATCTACGGGCGCCGCGTCCTGCTGGTCTCCGACCGGACGCAGCACGCCCTGGCCGACCATCGCGCCGTGCTGGATGCGCTGCGTCGCGGCGACGCCAGGGCGGCCGAGCAAGCCCGACGCGCCACCATCGCCAACGTGCGAGCCGCGGTCGAACGCTATCACAGTTTTGTGTTGTAGCCGGGCGCGTCGTCGTTGGGCGTCGCAGCACCCGGCGC
>JBMFXF010000271.1:0-4319 GCA_049964515.1 Acetobacteraceae bacterium
CTCGATGGCCCCCCGAACGCGCTGGCGCTGACCGGAACGCTGACCGGGCAGGTCCGGCCGCCCGCCGCGGGTGCCTGCCCCTCCGCCGGCTGCGCCCTGGGCGGAAACCTGGCGCTGACCGACCTGCCGGGGCGGCCACAGGGCAGTTTCTCGGTCGGCGGGAGCTTGCTGGACGCGCCGGTTGCGCTGGCAGCCACGCTGGCGCCCGGGCCGCGGCTCGCCCTGACCCGGCTCACCTGGCGCAGCCTCCGCGCCCAGGGCACGCTCGGGCTGCAAGGCGGCGTCCCGCGCGGAGAGATGTCGCTGCGGATCGGCCAGCTGGCGGATCTGGCGCCGTTCCTGAGCCGCGGGTTGGCCGGGCGCCTCGCCCTGAACCTGAACGCGACCGGGAGCGGCGCGCGGATGTCCGCCACCGCGGCGGGGCTGCGGGTCGGCAGGGCGCAGCTGGCCGCCGCCCGGCTCGAGGCGGCGCTGACCGAACCGGCGCGGCGGCTGACCGCGCGGCTCGATCTTTCGGGGCTTGGGGCCGGCGGGATCAGCGGGAATGCCACGCTGACCGCCGCCGGCGCGCTGGATGACCCCACCCTGCGGCTCGCGGCCCGGCTGACCCGGGGCGGGCCGGGGCGGCTGACCGGGATCGCGCGGGCGGCGATCGCGGCGCGGCGGCTCAGCATCTCCTCGCTGGATGCCAGCTGGCGCGGCATCGGGCTGCGGTTGCGGGCGCCGCTGCTGCTGACCGCGACCGGCGAGGGGGTGGTGCTGGGGCCGCTCGTCGCCTCGCTGGCCGGCGGGCAGCTGCGCGCGCAGGGGCGGTTGGGCAGGATCTTGGCGCTGCGGGCGTCGCTGGCGGGGCTGCCGGCAGCGGCGGCGGACAGGGTGCTGCCCGGGCTGCGGGCGGCGGGGCGCATCGATGCCGCCGCCGCGCTCGCCGGGCCGGCGGCTTCCCCGCGCGGGACCTTGCGGCTGGACGCCACCGGGCTGCGGCTGCTCACCGGCCCCGGCGCGGCGCTGCCGCCGGTCACCTTGCACGCCGCCGCCAGGCTGGACGGGGCGCGCCGGCAGGGGGCGGTCCGGCTGCGCGCGGGGGATTCGACCCTGGCGCTGACCGGGGGGCAGGACGGGGCGCGTCTCGCGCTGCGGGTGGAGGGCGCGCTGGACGCGGCGCTGGCCGACCCGCTGCTGGAAGCAAGCGGCGCGCGGGTGGCGGGGCGGATCGGCGTGGCGGGGCGGATCGGCGGCAGCCTGGCCGCGCCGCGCGTCGCGGGGACGATCACCCTGACGGGGGGTGGTTTCACCGATTTCCCGGCCGGCATCCATCTGCGCGACATCGCCGGGCGGATCGCCGGCGACGGCGCCGGGCTGCGCATCGCCGGGCTCACCGCGCGGGCCGGCGCGGGCGAGATCGCGCTGTCCGGCACGCTCGGTCTCGGCCCCACCCTGCCGGCGGCGCTGCGCCTGACCGCGCGGGATGCGACGCCGATCGACAGCCCGCTCGCGCGGGCGGCGGTGGATGCGACCTTGCGCCTCGATGGGCCGCTGCGCCCGGGCGCCGGCCCGGCGGCGCTGCTGGCCGGTTCGCTGCGGATCCGCGACGCCGCGCTGACCATCCCCCGCGCGCTGCCGGCCTCGGTGCGGCAGATCCCGGTGCGCTGGGCCGGCGCGCCGCGAGCCAAGCAACCACCGCCCGCGCCGGCGCCGCGCCTGCCGCGGCTCGATCTGCGGATCACCGCGCCGGGACGGATTTTCCTGCGCGGGCGCGGCGTGCAGGCCGAGTTCGGCGGCACGGTGAGCCTGGGCGGGACGCTGGCGGCGCCGGTGCCGCGCGGCGGGTTCCGCCTGCTGCGCGGCAGCCTGGCGCTGGGCGGGCAAACGCTGACCTTCACCACCGGGAGCGTGCGCTTCACCGGCGCCGGCATCGCCGACCCGGCGCTGGACCTGGTGGCGCGCTCCGTGAGCGGCGGGACGGTGGCGAGCCTTGCCGTCACCGGCAGCGTGGCGGCGCCGCAGATCACGCTTTCGGCGGTGCCGGCGCTGCCGTCCGACCAGGTGCTGGCGCGACTGCTGTTCGGCACCGGGGCGAGCCAGCTCACGCCGTTGCAGATTGCCTCGCTGGCGGCCGGTCTCGCGCAGCTGTCGGGCGCCGGGGCGGACCTGCCGGACCCGGTGGGGGCGCTGCGCCAGGCGCTGGGGCTGAGCACGCTAGGGATGGGCGACGGCGGGTCCAGCGTGACGGCGGGGCGCTATATCGGCGGCGTTTATGTCGGGGCCGAGCAATCCACCACCGGCGGCGGCACCCGCGCCAGGGTGAGCTACGACCTGACGAAACGGCTGCGGCTGCACGCCTCGGCCGGGCCGGGGGAGACCAGCTCGGCGCTGGGCGCGACCGGGCAGGCCAGCGGCGAGAGCGTGGGGATAGGTTACCATCTGGCCTACTGACGGTTACCATCCCGCCTATTGAACGAGGCGACCGGGCGGCTATGGTCCGCGGCGCCGACAGGGAGACGCGGAACCATGCGACAGATCGCCCACCTCGCCGTGCTGACCGCCACAATGGCGCTGGGCGCCGGGGCCGCCTTCGCCGCCGCCCCGCCGCCCGTTTACGTGCACATGAACGGGGCCAACATGTTCCTCGAACGGCTGGTGTTCGTCCGGCCCGGGCAGAAGCTGGTGTTCGTCAACGAGGACACCGGCCCGCACGCGATCCAGGGCTACAACCCGGCCACCGGCAAGCTGTCCAAGCGGTTCCACGATACGGTGCTGCAGGGCACCAAGGGGCCTGGGCACAAGATTCACACGTTCTCGATCAGCTTCAGGCACCAGGGACCGAAGTTCTATTTCTGCCCGGTCCACGCCATGCTGATGAAGGCGCCCGGCCCGGTGTGGGCGGCGAAGAAGCGGCCGACCGTGCATGGGTTCGGTACGCCGATGGCGGGGGAGGTGGTCGTGACCACCGACCCGGCGCTGCTGGCCGACAATCCGAAGACCGCGCATGAGAGGATTCTGGCGGGGTATTTCGGGGGGTAGGTATGCGCGCCGGGTTGGCGGGCGGCGGCGCGCGAAACATGACCTGATACCCGCCGGCGTTGACCCATGCTTCATGGGTCAACGCCGGCGGGTATCAGAGATCGATCCACGACAAATGCCCGCCCTTGCCGGCGCCGGTGTCCAGCAGCACCGCCTCCCCGCCCGCCGCGCCGCGCTTGCGCCAGGGCCTGCCGTCGGTGCTGCGCTGGTCGTGCCCGCAATAGACCGTGATGCCGCGTGGAATCCGGTCGATCCAGCGCAACGAGCGTTCGGGGAACCCGTCCGGCTGGGTGTGGCCGGTGGGTTCCCCGTAGAGGGCCCGCGCCGCCACCCCGCCGGCGCGCCCGGGTGGCGGCGGCGCCGGCGGGCCATCCAGCATCGCGGTGTGAAACCCGGCGTGAACGAACAGCGCATCCCCGCGCCGCAGCCACAGCGGGGCCGCGGCCAGCGCCGCCGCCACCCGGGCCGCCAGCACCGGGGTGAGCTGGGACAGGGTGCGGGCCAGCTCGCCCTCGATCCGCGGCAAGGTGCCGGCAAGGGCGCGGGCCAGCCGGTGATCGTGATTGCCGAGCAGGAACAGCCCCCATCCGGCCGCCTGCCGGTCCAGCATCGCCGTCAGCACGGCGGCGGAGTCGGGACCGTGATCGATGAGGTCGCCGAGCTGGATCACGAACCGGTCGGTGGCCAGCGCATAGGCAAAGGCGGCGGCATCGCCATGCACATCGCCGATGATCCGCAGCTGCGCGCCGGCGGGGATGGCGGGCGGTGCGGTCATGGCCTCAGCGCCGCGAAGGCGGCAAGCGCGCGGGCCCGGCCGGCGGCGAGATCGACGATCGGCGCGGGATAGAAGGCGGGCGGGTGCGGCGCCTCCCAGGGCGCGTGGATCCGCGCGTCCGGCAGCGCGGCGAGTTCCGGCACCCAGCGGCGGATATAGGCGCCGCCGGGGTCGAACTTCCGTCCCTGCAGCACCGGGTTGAAGATGCGGAAATAGGGCGCCGCATCCGCCCCGCAGCCGGCCACCCATTGCCAGGAGGTGCTGTTGGCGGCCAGGTCCGCATCGACCAGCGTGTCGTGGAACCAGGCCGCGCCGACCTGCCAGGGGATCAGCAAGTGTTTCACCAGGAACGAGGCGGCCACCATCCGCACCCGGTTGTGCATCCAGCCGGTGTGCCAGAGTTCGCGCATCCCGGCATCGACCAGCGGGATGCCGGTGCGGCCCTGCCGCCAGGCGGCGAGGGCGGCCGGGTCCTCCCGCCAGGGGAAGGCGGCGAACTCGGCGCGCAGCGGGCGGTCCG
>JBMFXF010000272.1:0-4315 GCA_049964515.1 Acetobacteraceae bacterium
GACCCCGGTCGTCTCGGCGCGGTGTGAAAATTCGCGCCTAACCTCTTGCCCCGGCGCGATTCGTGCCGATAAGGTGGGGTAAGCCCATGGCTTGGCACGCCGCAAGCCCTCCGCCCCCGGCCTTCCTCCAGACGGGAGACGACGCATGAGCATCGCCGCCACCGCCACCGCGCCCGACAGCGCCGCCAACCCCCTCGACACCCTCGAACAGATCCTGCTCTCCAACGACTGGGCCTGCGACCGCCGCAACGACGCCGAAATGGCCGCCGAAGCCCCGGGACGCTGGTGCGACTACGGGTTGTTCTTCAACTGGTCGCATGAAATCAGCGCCATGCATTTCACCTGCGCGTTCGACCTGAAGGTGCCGGCCCGGCGCCGGTCCGCCCTCTACGAGCTGCTGGCGCTGGCCAACGAGCGGCTGTGGATCGGCCATTTCGGCATGGACCCGGATGACGGGATGCCGGTGTTCCGCCACTCGGTGCTGCTGCGCGGGGCGCCCGGGGCCTCGGCCGAGAGCCTCGAGGACATGGTGGATATCGCGCTCACCGAATGCGAGCGGTTCTTTCCCGCCTTCCAGTTCGTGCTGTGGGGCGGCAAATCCGCCGCCGAGGCGCTGGACGCCGCCATGCTGGACTGCGTGGGCGAGGCATGACCGCCCTCCCGCCGCTGCTGCTGGTCGGCGCCGGGCGGATGGGCGCGGCGATGCTGGCCGGCTGGCGGGAACTGGGGCTGGCGCCCTCGGTGGCGGTGGACCCTGCCCCCGCCGCGGCCGCCCTGGCCGGGCCGGACCTGACGGTGGTGCGCGAACCCGACGCCATCCCGCCCGGCTTCGTGCCCGAGGCGGTGGTGTTCGCGGTCAAGCCGCAATCGGCCGCCGCCACCCTGCCGGCCTATGCGCGCTTCGCCGGACAGGCCGGGTTTCTGTCCATCATGGCCGGGCGCACCCTGGGCGGCATCCGCGCCCTGCTGGGGGAGACGGCGGCGGTGATCCGCGCCATGCCCAACACCCCCGCCGCGATCCGCCAGGGCGTCACCGTCGCCTGCCCCGGCCCCGGCGTGACCGCGGCGCAGCGCGCGCTGGCCGAGCGCCTGCTGGGAGCCATCGGCGCGGTCGCCTTCGTGGCGGACGAGGCGCTGCTCGATCCGGTGACCGCCGTCTCCGGCTCGGGTCCCGCCTACGTGTTCCTGCTGGCCGAGTTGCTGGAGCGGGAGGCGGTGGCGCAGGGGATTCCGCCCGCGCTGGCCCGGCTGCTGGCGCGGCAGACGGTCGCCGGGTCGGGCGCGCTGCTGGCCGCCAGCGCCGAGGACGCGGCGGCGCTGCGGATCGCGGTGACCTCGCCGGCCGGCACCACCGAGGCGGCGCTGCGGGAGTTGATGGCGCCCGCGGCCTGGCCCGCCGCCATGGCGCGCGCCATCGCCGCGGCCACCGCGCGCTCGCGGGAACTGGCGGGCTGAGCCCGTCGTGCCTATGTGAGCGGGTATGGACAACGACAGCTTCGATCACGCGCTGATGACCGCCGCCTTCGCCCTGGCTGGGGAGGAGGGGTGGCATCGGCTTTCCATCGCCGCTGCGGCGCAGCGGGCGGGTTTGCCGCTGGACCGGGCGCGGCGTCGCTTTCCCGGGCGGGTGGCGCTGCTGGTGCGGCTCGGCCGGGCGGCGGATGCGGCGGCGCTGGCCGACGTGCCGGCGGAAGGCTCGGTGCGCGACCGGCTGTTCCACCTGCTGATGCGCCGGCTGGATATCCTGGGCGCGCACCGCGCCGGGGTGCTGGCGCTGCTGCGGGCGCTGCCGTTCGACCCGCCGCTGGCGCTGTTTCTGGCCGCGGCGACCCGGCGCAGCATGGGCTGGATGCTGGAGGCGGCCGGGGTTTCCGCCACCGGTCCGCGCGGGATGCTGCGGGTGAAGGGGTTGGTCGCGGTGTGGCTGTGGACGCTGCGCGCCTGGCGGAGCGACGGGAGCGAGGATCTTTCGGCCACCATGGCGGCGCTGGATGCGGCGCTGGCGCGGGCCGAGCGGGTGGCGGGCTGGCTGGCGCGGCCCGGACCGGCGGAGGCGGCGTAACGGGTTTGCAACCCGGAGACGAATTAATAATACAATTATTTGCATTGACACGAATGCGGCGACCTGTCATTAACGCCGCATGGGAAGGTTTTTGGGAATTCTGTTTCGTGCCCGCCGCTGCATCGCGGCGTTGGAATTCGCGCTGGTGGCGCCCACCCTGCTGCTGTTGATGCTGCTGGTGATGGAATCCGGCCTGCTGCTGTTCGGCCAGGCAGCGCTGGATGCCGCCACCGCCGACGCGGCGCGGATGATCCGCACCGGCCAGGTGCAGCAGGCGAGCAACGGGCAGAGCCTGTTCACCACCGCCGTGTGCGGCGCACTGTCCGCGCTGGTGCCCTGCGGGTCGGTGCAGGTGAACGTCCAATCCGGCACCAGCTTCGCCGCGCTCTCCACCGCGGTGGCCATCACCGCCACCGGCGCCATGCAGACCACCGGCTTCGTGCCCGGCGGGCCGGGCGCCGATGTGGTGGTGCAGGTCGGCTACCAGCCGAATCTTTCGATACCGCTGGTGGGAAGCCTGTTGCAGGCGGCGTTCGGGCCGCTGCTGGTCTCAACCCTGGCGTTCCAGAACGAGGACTACTGATGTCTTGTTGGCATGGTTTCCGGAAGGCCCGGCGCGCTGTGGCGGGGCTGGAATTCGCATTGGTGGCGCCGGTGTTGCTGGCGCTGTCCACCGGGGCGATCGGGCTCTGCCTGGTAATCCGCGCCCGCACCGACCTTGCCCAGGCGGCGCAGTCGATGGCCCAGCTGATCGCCGCGCAATCCACCGTGACCCCGGCCCAGATCGCGGATTTCTGTGTCGGCGCCTCCGACGAGCTGACGCCCTTCTCCACCACCACGCTGCAGCTCAGCATCGCCAGCGTCACCAACACCGGCGGCACCGTCGCCACCGACTGGAACGACACCAGCTGCGGCAACGGCACCGCCATCGCCGACCCCGCCACCCTGGCCGCGGCGACGGTGCCGTCCAGCGGCGACAGCACCATCGTGGTGCAGGCCAGTTACACCTACCAGAACCCGCTTTCGTTGGTGCTGCCGACGGTGTTCGACCTCACCGCCATCGCCTACGCGCGCCCGCGCGCCAACACCACCGTGACCTACAACTGATTGCCTGCCGGAACCATCATCGGAGGGTGCCATGTCAGCCAGTATCCCGCTTCGCACCGACCGCCGCGCCGGGGTGGCGCTGCTCACCGCGCTCGGCATGGTGCCGATGCTGCTGTCGGTGGGGATCGCGATCGATTTCTATCGCGTCGCCGCATTCCGGATCGCGTTGCAGAACGCGGCGGATTCGGCGGCGCTGGCGGGGGCCGCCGTCTATACCGCGACCGGCCAGTCGGCCGCCGCGACCCGCACCGCGAATGCCTATATGACCCAGGCCGAGGCGACGCTGCCGGCCAATGACGGCGTCACCTTCACCGCGACGCCGGGGACGAATACCAACAACGCCGGCACCGCGACCGGCTACACGGTGGCCGTCACCGCCTCGGCCAACGTGCCGACCACGGTGATGTCGCTCATCACCCCCTCGATCTCGACCTCGGTCTCGGCGGGGGCGGTCAACCCGGAGGTCACCATCACCGCCTCGCTGGGGAACTGGAAATCCAGCGCCTGGGACGCGAACACCATCTATTGGTATGTGGTCCCGTCGGACGGCAGCCTGCCCACCAGCAGCGACCTGCATGAGATTTTCACCAACCAGGGCAACGCGCCGAGCTCGCTGCCCAGCATCACCGTCACCGCCGGCCAGACCATCGGCTTCGCGCTCAAGAACGTCACCGGCGGGATCAGGGGCTATGGCTCCAACCAGTATGGCAGCCGGCAGGGACACACCAACTGGTTCTATTCGCAGCTGTCGCCGCCGAGCGCGGATGCCTACCCAACGGAACCCTCGAACTGCTCGCTGGAAGTGATCGTCGCGACCAGTGCCGATCCGAACCCGACCGAGACCGCCGGTTCCTGCTCCGCCGCTACGCCCGCCAACGGCACGCTGAACTGCCAGCAACTGCCTGGGCAGACGGTCTATTATTTCTGGAACGACATGGGCGGAGGGGTGGACGACAAGGACTACAACGATGCGCAGTACAGCATCACGTGCCCGGGTGCCCCGTCCTCCGCCGTCTCGGCCTCGGCCGGGGGTACCGCTGCCGGCCCGACCTCGGTGGTGCTGACCAACTGACTGTCGCCGGCGGCGGGTCAGCCGGGCAGCACCGCCCGCCCCGCCGCCACGATCGCCGCGCGATCCCCCGCGGC
>JBMFXF010000273.1:0-4296 GCA_049964515.1 Acetobacteraceae bacterium
CGGACCGGGGCCCCGGTGGCGAACCCGCCGATGCCGGTCAATCTGCGCGCGGTGATCGTCAGCGATGCGGTGCGCAGCGCGATCGACACCGCCGCCGGCGTGCTGGATCTGCGCGCGGCGAACCCGGCCGTGCGGGAACGCGCGGCGGAAGCGCTGTTCGAGGCGGCCGATCCGGCGTCCCTGTCCCTGATCGAAAACGCGCTGGCGCGGGAGAAGAATGCGGCCGTCGCCCGTGTGCTGCGGGAAGCCCGCGCCGCGGCGCTGCTGAAATCCGGCACGGGGTCGATCCCGGCCCGGCTCGCGGCGGTGCGCCGGCTGGCGGGGCGGTCGGATCTGTCGGCGCGGAATCTGCTCGCTTCGTTGCAGAATCAGCCCCCCACGGTGGCGGGCGCGATCGCGAAGGCAATCTCGACGATCGATCGGCAACTGCAGATGTGGGGGCTGGTCGAGAATCTCTACTACGGTCTTTCGCTCGGTGCGGTACTGCTGCTCGCCGCGGCCGGGCTCGCGATCACCTTCGGCGTCATGGGCGTCATCAACATGGCGCATGGCGAGATGGTGATGATCGGCGCCTACACCACCTTCGTGGTGCAGCAGACCATCGCCGGAGCCGCGCCGGCACTGACGCAATTCGGGCTGTTGTTCGCCGTTCCGGCCGCGTTCCTGGTCGCCGGCGCGTTGGGCGTGGTGATCGAGCGGACGATGATCCGCTTCCTCTATGGCCGACCGCTGGAGACGCTGCTGGCCACCTGGGGTCTCAGCCTGGTGTTGCAGCAGGCGGTGCGCAGCATCTTCGGCGCCACCAACCAGGACGTGTCCTCCCCGGCCTGGATGAGCGGGTTCGTGCGGCTTGGCGGGTTGACGCTGACGGTGAACCGGCTGTGGATCATCCTGTTCGCCGCGCTGGTGATCGCGGCCTTGATGGCGGCGCTGCGCTGGGGCGGGCTCGGACGCTCCATCCGCGCGGTCACGCAGAACCGGCGCATGGCCGCGGCGATGGGTATCCGCACGCCCTGGATCGATGCGCTCACGTTTGGGCTCGGTTCGGGAATCGCCGGCATGGCGGGGGTGGCGTTGAGTCAGATCGACAACGTCTCTCCCAACCTGGGGCAGAACTACATCATCGACAGCTTCATCGTGGTGGTGGTGGGCGGCGTGGGCAATCTGTGGGGAACGGTGTTCGGCGCGCTGATCCTGGGCATTGTCGACAAATTCGTGGAACCGATCACCGGCGCGGTGCTGGGCAAGATCCTCGTGCTGGTGCTGCTGATCCTGTTCATCCAGCGCCGGCCGCGCGGGTTGTTCCCGCTCAAGGGACGGGCGGTGGAGGCATGACGCGCGACGCGATCCTGACCCTGGTGGCGGTGCTGGGCGGGGCCGTTCTGCTCGCCGCCGGCAATGTGCTGCTGCCGCCGAGCAGTGCGCTGCACGTGTCCAGCTTCGTCATCGGCCTGGTCGGCAAGTACCTGTGCTACGCCATGCTGGCGCTGGCGGTGGATCTGGTGTGGGGCTACGCGGGGATCCTCACGCTGGGTCATGCCGCGTTCTTCGCCCTCGGCGGTTACGCCATGGGCATGTATCTGATGCGTGAAATCGGCGCGCGCGGGGTCTATGCCAATCCGGTGCTGCCCGATTTCATGGTGTTCCTCGGCTGGAAGCATCTTCCCTGGTACTGGTTCGGGTTCGACCATTTCGGGGTAGCGGTGGTCGCGGCGATGGTGGCCCCGGCGATCCTGGCCGGCGTGTTCGGCTGGCTCGCGTTCCGCTCCCGCGTCTCCGGCGTCTATCTGTCGATCATCACCCAGGCGCTGACCTACGCGCTGATGCTGGCGTTCTTCCGCAACAACATGGGCTTCGGCGGCAACAACGGGATGACCGATTTCAAGGACATCCTGGGCTTCCCGATCGGGACCGACGCGACCTCGGTGGGGCTGATGCTGACCTCGGCGGCGGTGCTGGCGGCGGCGTATCTGGCGGCACGCGCGCTGGTCCGCTCGCGCTACGGGAAAGTGCTGGTGGCGGTCCGCGACGCGGAGTCGCGCACCCGCTTCCTGGGCTACCGTCCGGAGCATTACAAGCTGGTGGTGTGGGTGTTCTCGGCGGTCCTGGCGGGCATCGGCGGCGCGCTCTACGTGCCGCAGGTGGGGATCATCAATCCGTCGGAGTTTGCCCCGGCGAACTCGATCGAGGCGGTGATCTGGGTCGCGGTCGGTGGTCGCGGTACCCTGTCGGGGGCCATCCTGGGCGCGGTGCTGGTGAACCTGGGCAAGACCTGGCTGACCGGCGCGCTGCCGGAAATCTGGCTGTTCGCGCTGGGTGGGCTGTTCATCCTGGTGACGCTGTTCCTGCCCGGCGGGTTGATGGGGCTGCTCGCCCGCCGTCGGGCCGCGCCGTCCCCCTCGCCGCAAGCGGTGGCCGCGGCGCGGGAGGTGACGGGATGACCGAGGACACGCTGCTCTATCTGGACGGCGTGAGCGTCAGCTTCGACGGTTTCCGGGCGTTGAACGCCTTGTCGCTGGTGCTGGCGCCGGGCGAGATGCGGGCGGTGATCGGCCCCAACGGCGCCGGCAAGACCACCATGATGGACGTGATCACCGGCAAGACCCGCCCTGACAGCGGCCGGGTGGTGTTCGGCGCCGACACCGATCTGACCAGGCTGGACGAGCCCGCCATCGCCGCGCTGGGGATCGGACGCAAGTTCCAGAAGCCGACGGTGTTCGAACCGCTCTCCGTGCGCGACAACCTGCTGCTGGCGCTGGCCGGCGACCGCCGCCCGCGCTTCGCGTTGTGGGCGCGGGAGACGCCCGATGAGCGCGAACGGATCGAGGCGATCCTGACCACCACCCGCCTGACCGAGCAGCGCGACCGGCGCGCTGCGGACCTCTCGCACGGGCAGAAGCAATGGCTCGAGATCGGGATGCTGCTGGCGCAGGAGCCGCGGCTGCTGCTGGTCGATGAACCGGTGGCCGGCATGACCGATGCCGAGACCGAACAGACGGCGATGCTGCTGCGCGAGATCAACCGCACCCGCAGCGTGGTGGTGGTGGAACACGACATGGCCTTCGTGCGCGCGCTGGGGGTCAGGGTGACGGTCCTGCACGAGGGCGCGGTGCTGTCGGAAGGCTCGATCGATCACGTCAGTGCCGATCCGCGCGTGATCGAAGTGTATCTGGGGCGATAGATGCTGGAAGTGCGTAACGTCGATCTGCACTACGGCGCGGCGATCGCGCTGCGCCAGGTCTCGGTCACCGCCGTGCCCGGGGCGGTGACCTGCGTGCTGGGACGCAACGGGGTGGGCAAGACCAGCCTGCTGCGCGCGATCACCGGGGCGCATCCCGTATCCGCGGGCACGATCCGCTGGGAAGGGGCCGAGATCACCCGCTTGCCGATCTACGAGCGCGCCCGCCGGGGCATCGCCTGGGTGCCGCAGGGGCGCGACATCTTCCCGCTGCTCACGGTGCGGGAGAATCTCGAGACCGGTTTCGCGGTGCTGCCGCGGGGCGCGCGGCGGGTGGCCGACGACATCTACGATTTGTTCCCAGTGCTGAAGACGATGCTGCGCCGGCGCGGCGGCGATCTCTCGGGCGGGCAGCAGCAGCAGTTGGCGATCGCGCGCGCGCTGGTGATGAAGCCTCGGCTGCTGGTGCTGGACGAGCCGACCGAGGGGATCCAGCCGAGCATCATCAAGGATATCGGCCGGGTGATCGGCCTGTTGCGCGAGCGCGGCGATATCGCCATCCTGCTGGTGGAGCAGTACTACGATTTCGCCCGCGAACTGGCGCAAACCATCGTGGTGATGGACCGCGGCGATATCGTGCTGTCCGGAGCGCGGGAGGCGCTGGACGAGGCCGATGTTCGACGCCGTCTCTCCGTCTGATGGTCCGGTTCTGCAACGCGCGCGCGGGGAGCTGGACGTGAGCCTGCGGCGGCGCGGGGCAGCGACGGTGTTGGAGGATTTGCGCCAGGCCGGCTGCCTGAAGGCGCGCTTCCCGCGCGGCGGTGCGCCGGGGTGGCATGAGACGGTGATGTTGAACAGCTCCGGCGGCGTCGCGGCAGGCGACCGGCTGGACCTGCGGTTCCGGCTGCGGGCCGACACCCGCGCGAGCATTGCCGCGCAGGCGGCGGAACGCTTCTACCGGGCCTCGGAGGGCAGCGCGCCGGCGGTGGTGCGCACCACGCTGGAGCTGGCGGAAGGCGCCGCGGCGGAATGGTTGCCGCAGGAAACCATCCTGTTCGACGATGCGCGGCTGGACCGGCGGCTGGAGGTCGATCTGGCCGCCGGCTGCTGGTTCCTGG
>JBMFXF010000274.1:0-4294 GCA_049964515.1 Acetobacteraceae bacterium
CGCCAGTCCGGCGCGGAGAAGCTGGCCCGGGCCCGCCCGTCCAGCGCCACCTCGCCCTGGTTCGGGTCCAGATCGGCGATCATGCGCAGCAGCAGCGATTTGCCGGCTCCGGATGGGCCGGAGATGGCCACGCATTCGCCGCGCGCGAGGGTCAGGTCGAACGGACCGGCCAGCGAGCTGCGCAGCCCGGCCAGGGCAAGCCGAGGCGGATCAGTGGACGAGCCAGTGGAACAGGCCGAGATGGGAGAGGTCATTGAAGGTGGCGAATACGAACAACCCGGCCAGCAGCGCCAGCCCGGCGCGGAATCCGTATTCCTGCGCGCGTGCCGGCAGCGGCCGGCCGCGCAGCGCCTCCAGCAGATAGAACAGCAAGTGCCCGCCATCCAGGATCGGCACCGGCAGCAGGTTGATGAGGCCGATGTTCACCGAGAGGATGGCGATGAAGCTCAGCAGGTCGGGCAGGCCTTGGGTGGCCACTTCCCCCGACAATTGGGCGATACGAATCGGCCCGCCCAGATCCTTGGTGCCGCGCTGGCCGGAGACGATCTGCCAGAGGCCGGTGGCGGTCTGGTCGGTGATGTGCCACGTCTCCCACACCCCGTCGCCGACGGCGGCCAGCGGGGAGAGCGGCTGGTAGGCCATCTGATCGCCCGCGACGCCCAGCATCCCGATCTTGCGCCCATCGATCGCGCGCGCGCCGGTGACCAGGGTGACGGTCATGCCCTTGCCCGCGCGGAGCAGCCCGAGGGTGACGCGGGTGTCCGGCCGCGCCGAGATCACCCGCTGCAACTGCTGGAAATTGGCGATCGGGGTGGTATCGACCGAGGTGATGCGGTCGCCCACGCGCAGCCCGGCGCCGGCGGCGGCGGAATGGGCGATCACCGTATCGACGATGGGCAGGGTGACCGGCCGGCCGATCACCCCGAACAGCAGCGTGAAGACCACGATGGCGAGGACGAAATTGGCCACCGGCCCGGCCGCCACCACGATGGCGCGGGAGAGCAGCGGCTTGTCGTGGAACGTCTGCCCGCGCACCCAGCCGGCGCGGGTTTCGTCGGAGACATCCTGCGGCCGTTCCTGCCCGTGCAGCTTCACGTAGCCGCCGAGCGGCAGGATGCAGAGCTTCCAGACCGTGCCGTGCTTGTCGGTGCGGCGGGCGATGGCGGGGCCGAAGCCGAGCGAGAAGGTATCCACCTTCACCCCACGCCAGCGCGCGGCGAGGTAGTGGCCGAGTTCGTGGAAGAAGATCAGCACGCCGAGCACAACGCCGAAGGCGGCGAGGGTACGCAACAGGTCGGGCAGGTCGTGGAACACGATCAGATCCTTGGCGGCTGCTTCAAAAATGAAGCCTACCACAGTTATCGGGCGTTGACCACCGTATTCGCGACGGCCCGCGCCGCGGCGTCGAGGGCGATGACGGTTTCCAGATCGGCCAGGTCCGGCGCGCCCAGGCGGTCCAGAACGGTTTCCGCGGTCGATGCGATGTCCAGAAAACCGATCTTTCGCGCAAGAAATGCCGCCACCGCCACCTCGTTCGCGGCGCTCAGTATGGTGGGGGCGCCGCCGCCCGCCCGCAAGGCCGCGCGCGCCAGGCGCAGCGCGGGAAAGCGATCCGGCTCGGGGGGGAAGAACTCGAGCCGGGCCACCGCCGCCAGATCCAGCCGCCGCCCGGCGGTGGTCATGCGCGCCGGCCAGGCCAGGGTATGCGCGATCGGCACCCGCATATCCGGCGCGCCGAGCTGCGCCATCACGCTGCCGTCGGCGTAGCAGACCATGCCGTGGATGACCGATTGCGGGTGCACCAGCACCTCGATCTCGGGCTCGCTCAGGGCGAACAGCCGGGCGGCCTCGATGACTTCCAGGCCCTTGTTCATCAGGGTGGCGGAATCGATGGTGATCTTGGCGCCCATCGACCAGACCGGGTGGTTCAGCGCGTCCTCCGGCCGGGCGGTGCGCATCCGCTCGATGCTCCAGGTGCGGAACGGCCCGCCGGAGGCGGTGAGGATGATGCGCTCCACCGCCGCCCGGTTGCCGTCGGCCAGCGACTGGAAGATGGCGTTGTGCTCGGAATCCACCGGCAGCAGCGTGGCCCCGGCGGCGGCGACGGCGCGCAGCATCACGTCTCCGGCCGAGACCAGCGCTTCCTTGTTGGCCAGCGCGATCACCCCGCCGTTGCGCACCGCGGCCAGGGTGGGGGCGAGCCCGGCGGCGCCGGTGATGGCGGCCATGGTCCAGTCGGCCGGCATGGCGGCGGCTTCGGCGACCGCGGCCGGACCGGCGCCGCAGGCGATGCCGGAGCCGGCGAGGGCGGCCCGGAGCGCGGGCCCGGCGGCCTCGTCGGCGATCGCGGCGAAGCGGGCGTTGAGCGCGCGCGCCTGCGCGGCCAGCAGGGCCGCGTTGCGCCCGGCCACCAGCGCCACCACCCGGAACCGCTCGGGCGGGGCGGCGGTCAGCAGATCGACGGTCTGGGTGCCCACGCTGCCGGTGGAGCCGAGCAGGGTGACGCTGCGGGGCGTGCTCATCGCCACAGCACTACCCCAGCTCCGTGCCACATGGCCAGCAACGCCGCCGGGGGCAGCACCGCCAGCGCCGCATCCATCCGGTCCAGCAGCCCGCCATGGCCGGGAATGATGCGGCCGGAATCCTTCACCCCCAGCCGTCGCTTGGCCCAGGATTCCGCCAGATCCCCCGCCTGTCCCACCACCGAGACCGCCACCGCGAGACCCGCCGCGCGGGCGAGGCAGGGTGGGCCGGGATGGCGCAGCCCATGCACCGCCGCGATCCCCACCCCCAGCAGCGCCGCCCCGGCCAGCCCGCCGACGGCGCCCGTCCAGGTCTTGCCCGGGGAGATCGCCGGCGCCAGCTTCGGCCCGCCCAGCGCCCGCCCGGTCAGATAGGCGCCGATGTCGCTGGCCCAGACCACCACCACCAGGAACCCGATATTGGCCCGCCCCACCAGCGGGTCCGCGCGCAGCCACAGCGCCGCCGCTGCCGCCAGCGCGATCCAGCCGATCCCCCCCGCCACCCGCCGCCGGCACGCCGGCCCGCCACGGCAGAGCCCCGCCCATTCCACCGCCAGCCCGGCCGACGCGCCCAGGATCAGCCCGTCGTACAACGCACCGCCCATCCAGATGGCGAGCAGCGCCAGCGGGACCATCACCAGCGCCGAGAACAGGCGCAGGCGCAGATCGGCCCAGGGCGCGGGGCTAGCCAGGGCGGACCCCGAAGCGACGTTCGCGGCCGGCGAATTCGGCCAGCGCCTCGGCCAGCCGCGCCGCGTCGTAGTCCGGCCACAGCACGTCCTGGAACACGAATTCGGCGTAGGCGCATTGCCACAGCAGGAAATTCGACAGCCGCCGCTCGCCCGAGGTGCGGATCAGCAGGTCGGGATCGGGCATTCCGGCGGTGAACAACTGCCCGGCCAGCGCCGCCTCGTCGATCGTCTCCGGGTCGCGCTGCCCGGCGCAGGCTTCCCGCGCCAGCGCGCGCGCCGCCGCCGCCAGCTCCGCCCGCGCCCCGTAGGAGAGGGCCACGGTCAGGTTGAGCCGCGCGTTGTCCAGCGTGCGCGCCTCGGCGGCGGCAAGGTCGGCGCGGATGTCGGCGGGGAACCGCGCGGTCTCGCCGATCACCCGCAGCCGCACGCCGGCGCCGGCGAGTTCGGCCAGTTCGGAGCGGATATACTGGCGCAGCAGGCCGGTCAGATCGCTCACCTCGGCCTGCGGGCGGCGCCAGTTCTCGGAGGAGAACGCATAGAGGGTGAGCCAGCCGATTCCCTGGTCGATCGCGGCCTCGATGGTGCGGCGGACGGCGCGCGCGCCCTCCCGGTGGCCGGCCAGGCGCGGCAGATGGCGCGCGGCGGCCCAGCGACCGTTGCCGTCCATGATGATCGCCACGTGGGTGGGCGGCGCCGGCGGGTGGATCATGCGGCGCTCAGACCTGCTTGATGTCCTTTTCCTTCTCGGCCAGCGCGTCGTCCACCTTCTTCACATACTGGTCGGTGAGCTTCTGCACGTCCTCGTGCCAGCGCTTGGCCACGTCCTCGCCGATCTCGTGCTTCTTCTCGTAGCCCTTGACCTGCTCCATGCCGTCGCGGCGCACCCCGCGCACCGCGACCCGGGCGCCCTCGGCGTATCTATGGGCGGCCTTCACCAGCTCGGCGCGGCGCTCGGTGGTGAGCTGGGGGATCGGCACCCGCACCATCTGCCCGTCGGCGGCGGGGTTGAGGCCGAGGCCGGCGTCGCGGATGGCGCGTTCCACCGCGCCGACCAGGGCACGGTCCCAGACCTGGACGGTG
>JBMFXF010000275.1:0-4294 GCA_049964515.1 Acetobacteraceae bacterium
GGCCAGCCGGGCCGCCGCCTCAGCGCCGCCGAGGCGATCGATGATGTCTTCGACTGAGTATGCCATGGAGGTACTCTAGAGGAACCAATTTCCCGACACAATACCAAATACCGGAACTGGGAAATAACTTCCCAGGCCTTCCGCGCGCTATTGGCCTATATATAGAGGGAGTTCCCCCGCCCTCCGTCAGGACGCACGCCATGCCCCTCCGCGACGAGTTCTCCGCCGCCCTCAAGACCGCGATGAAATCCGGCGACACCGCCCGCACCTCCACCCTGCGCATGATCCTGGCCAAGCTGAAGGACACCGACATCGCCGCCCGCCCAAAGGGCGTGACCGCGGTGCCGGACGCGGAGATCCAGGCCATGCTGCGCGGCATGGTGAAATCCCGGAGGGAGTCCGTGACGCTCTACCTCCAGGGCAACCGCCCCGAACTCGCCGCCAAGGAGGAAGCCGAGATCGCCGTGATCGAGAGCTTCCTGCCCGCCGCCCTGGACCCGGCCGCGATCGATGCCGCCGTTGCCGCCGCCATCGCCGCCACCGGTGCCGCCAGCATCAAGGACATGGGCAAGGTGATGGCGGCGCTGCGCGCGGCCCACGGCGCCGCGCTGGACATGGCGCAGGCCGGCCCGCGGGTGAAAGCCGCGCTGGGCGGCTGATGGCGCTGCCCCCCGCCTTCCTGGACGAGCTCCGCGCGCGCACCCCGCTGGCCCCGCTGATCGGCCGGCGCACGCGGCTGGAACGCGCCGGCCGGCAATGGAAGGCGTGCTGCCCGTTCCATGGCGAGAAGACCGCCAGCTTCTATATCTACGAGGACCATTACCATTGCTTCGGCTGCGGCGCGCATGGCGACGCGATCAGCTTCGTGATGCAGTCCGAAGGCGCCGGCTTCATGGAAGCGGTGGAGCGGCTGGCGGGCGAGGCCGGGCTCGAAGTGCCGAAACTCTCCCCGGCGGTCGCCGAGGCGGAGCAGCACCGTCACACCATCTCGGGCGCGCTGGAAGCCGCGGCAAGCGCCTTCCAGCGCCGCCTGCTGCTGCCCGAGGGCGCTGCCGCGCGCGCCTACCTCGCCGACCGCGGCCTGACCGAGGCGACCATCCGCCGCTTCGGCCTCGGCTGGTCCGGCGCCGGCGGGGCGGTGATCGGTGAGCTCACCCGCGCCGGCATCCCGCCCGATCTGCTGATCGAGGCCGGCCTGCTCCGCCCCGACACCGAATCCGGCCCCGGCGGCGCATTCTTCTTCAACCGCGTGATGTTTCCCATCCGCGACCGCCGCGGCGCCGTCATCAGCTTCGGCGGGCGGGTGCTGGGGGACGCCAAACCGAAATATCTCAACGGGCCGGAAACCCCGGTGTTTTCCAAGCGCCAGGGGCTGTACGGGCTCGACCTCGCCCGCGCCGCCCTGCGTGAACGGGCTCCCCGACCGCCCGAGCTGGTGGTGGTGGAAGGCTATATGGACGTGATCGGCCTGGCCCAGGCCGGGTTCGGCGCCGCCGTCGCCCCGCTCGGCACCGCGCTTACCGAAGACCAACTCCGGGAATTGTGGCGCCTGTCGCCGGCCCCGGTGCTGTGCTTCGACGGCGACGCCGCCGGCGCGAGGGCCGCCGCCCGCGCCGCCCTGCTCGCGCTGCCGCTGCTGGCCCCCGACCGCACCCTGCGTCTCGCCCAGCTGCCGAACGGGGAGGACCCGGACAGCCTGGTGCGCGCCCGCGGTCCGGCCGGGTTCCAGGCGGTGCTGGACGCCGCCCGCCCGCTCTCGGACGCGCTCTACGACCTGATCCGCGAGCAAGTCGGCGAAAAGACCCCCGAGCAACGCGCCACCCTGCGGCATCGGCTGGAGGAAGCCGCCGGCCGCATCGCCGACCCGGCGCTCGCGCGGGAATACCGGGGCGTGCTGCTGGACCGGTTCCACGCCGCCCGGGCCTCCCGCCGCGCCGGCGCCCGCCCCGGCGGCGCGAGGGTGCCGCCGCGCCCGCCGCCGCGCAGCGCGCCGTCCGAGGCCCTCGCCGCCGCCGAGCGCGCGCGCATCCTGCTTGCCATCCTGCTCCGCCAGCCGGGGCTCTACGCCGATGTCGGCCCGGCGCTGGCCGGGCTCGACCTGCCCGCACCCATGGCACGGCTGCATCAGGCCCTGGCCGAATGGACGGAAACCGCCGAACACCTTGACTCCGGGGCATTGATGAACCACCTCACCGCGACCGGTCTGTCCTCCGAGGCCGCGCGCATCCTGGCAACCCCCGCGCTGCCGCTGCCCGCGTTCGCCTCGGAATCGGCCATGCCGGGCGAGGCCGAGGCGGGGTGGTGGCATTTCTTCAGCTTCATGCATCGCGATCGGCTGGACGCGGAGGTCGCGGCGGCCCAGCGCGACTTTGCCGCCTGCCCCGACGCCGCCACCCAGCGCCGACTGATCGCTCTGTCCGCCGCGCGCGAAGCGCTTCGCCGTGGCGAAGAGAGTGAGACCGCCCCCTGATCCTGCCCGCCGGAGTTCCCCGACCATGGCGACCAAGCCTGCCGCCCAAGCCGAAACCGCCACCGCCGAGCCGGATGTCGAAACCACCCTGCTCGATGTCTCCGCCGCCGCCGTCAAGCGGCTGATCGCGCGCGGCAAGGAGCGCGGCTACATCACCTTCGACGAGCTCAACGCCGTGCTGCCCTCGGAACAGAACAGCTCCGAGCAGATCGAGGACGTGATGGCCAATCTCAACGAGATGGGCATCCAGGTGGTCGAGAACGAGGAAACCGAGGACGGCGAGGCCGCCGCCGTCAAGCCGGTCGAGAAGGTCGAGGAGGCCGAGGAGGAGCAGACCGGCAACATCGACGAGGAGACGGCCGGCCGCACCGACGACCCGGTGCGCATGTATCTGCGCGAAATGGGCAGCGTCGAGCTGCTGTCGCGCGAGGGCGAGATCGCCATCGCCAAGCGCATCGAGGCCGGCCGCGACATGATGATCGGCGGGCTGTGCGAGTCCCCGCTGACCTTCAAGGCGATCATCGCCTGGCAGGAGCAGCTGAAGGCCGGGCGGATGCTGCTGCGCGACATCATCGACCTCGAGGCGACGCAGGGCGGCGGCGAGCCGGTCGGCGCCGAGGCCGCGCCCGCCGCCGGCGCCGAGCCGCGCGACGGGTTCGACGCCGGCGACGACGACGATGACGAGGGCGAGGGCGCCGGCCTGTCGCTCTCGGCGCAGGAGGAGAAGCTCAAGCCCGAGGTGCTGGCGACCTTCGAGGAGATCGAGACCCTCTACAAGAGGCTGCAGAAGATGCAGTCCCGCCGCCTCGAGACCATGACCTCGGGCGAGGAGGTGAGCGCGCGGTCCGAGAAATCCTACGAGAAGCTGCGCGAGGAGCTGGTCCAGAAGGTGGGCCAGGTGCGGCTGCACAACAACCGCATCGAGGAGCTGGTGACCCAGCTCAAGGAACTCAACCAGCGCCTGACGGTGCACGAAGGGGCGCTGCTGCGGCTGGCGGAAGCGTGCAAGGTCAACCGCGAGGAGTTTCTGAAATACTACCGCGGCGCCGAGCTCGACCCGAACTGGCTGGATCGGGTCGCCCAGCTGCCGGGCAAGGGGTGGAAGCTGTTCGCCGCCCGCGACTCCGCGCAGGTCGCCACCCTGCGCGCGCAGATCGGCACGGTCGCCAACGACACCGGGCTGCCGATCGACGAGTTCCGCCGCGTGTTCATGACCGTCGCCCGCGGCGAGCGCGACTCCGCCCGCGCGAAGAAGGAGATGATCGAGGCCAACCTGCGCCTGGTGATCTCGATCGCCAAGAAATACACCAACCGCGGCCTGCAGTTCCTGGACCTGATCCAGGAGGGCAACATCGGGCTGATGAAGGCGGTGGACAAGTTCGAATACCGCCGCGGCTACAAATTCTCCACCTACGCCACCTGGTGGATCCGCCAGGCGATCACCCGCAGCATCGCCGATCAGGCGCGCACCATCCGCATCCCGGTGCATATGATCGAGACGATCAACAAGCTGGTGCGCACGTCGCGGCAGATGCTGCACGAGATCGGCCGCGAGCCGGCGCCCGAGGAGCTGGCGGAAAAGCTCGGGATGCCGCTGGAAAAAGTGCGCAAGGTGCTGAAGATCGCCAAGGAGCCGATCAGCCTGGAAACCCCGATCGGCGACGAGGAGGATAGCCATCTCGGCGACTTCATCGAGGACAAGGCGGCGATCATTCCGCTGGACGCGGCGATCCAGGCCAACCTGCGGGAGGCCACCACGCGGGTGCTGTCCTCGCTTACCCCGCGCGAGGAACGGGTGCTGCGGATGCGCTTCGGCATCGGGAT
>JBMFXF010000276.1:0-4252 GCA_049964515.1 Acetobacteraceae bacterium
CACGAGGCCGACTACACGCCCTGGGAAGGCCGGAAGATGGATGCCTGGCCCTGCCTGACGGTGCTGCGCGGCAAGGTGGTGGTGGAGGCCGGACGCTGGCTCGGCAGCCTGGGTGACGGGCGCTGGCAGACGCGGCGGATCGCGCCCGAGATCCTGGCCGGCCCGTGCCTGTGAGCCAGGCCGAGCTGCGCGACCTGCTGGCCGACGCGCTGGTGCTGTGGGACGCCCCGGGCCGGGTGGTGGCCGAGGGCGAAGGCGTCGCGGTGCTGCTGGGGTCGGCGCGTGCCGTCGTGCTGCCGGCCGATCCCGCGCTGCGCCCGGTGCGCTGGTTCGTCACCACGCCAGAGCGGGCCGGACGGGCGGCGGCCTCGGTGGCGGGCGTGCTCGGGGTGCTGCGGGACTGGGCGCGGACTCTGAGCCCGGCTCAGGGCGAGAGCGCGGCGCGCGCGCCGGCGCAGGGCGAGGCGTAGCGCGGCGGCGCCGGCCACGGGGTCAAAAGCGGCGCTGGATGCGGCCCGCAGGCATGGGCGATGTTTTCCCGCTGCTGGAGCGCGATCCAGCCGTCGAGCCGGGCCCGGGTCAGCCGCAGCCCGAACCCGGGATCACCACCCGCCATCCGCGCGATCATCCGCGCCCCGAGCGCCGGGGTGAAATGGGTGAGCTCCCAGAACCAGCGCGTTTTCTGATCGCGCGTTGCCGGCTCCGGTTCGGTCGCAAAGCGGTTCCAGCCGTCGAAATCCCACAGGGTCACGCTGCCGTCCGCCGGCAGCGCCGCCACCAGCGCCCGCTGCCAGGCCAGGAAATCCGGCCAAAGCCCGGCCTGGTCGAAAATCTCGAGCAGGGCCGCCGGCATCGGCGGGATCAGCAGGGTCAGCCGGATGTGGTGCGCGCGGCAGAACGCCACCAGCGCGCGCAGGCTGCCGAGCTGCGGCAGCGCCGCCCCGCGGGCCAGATCGCGCGCGCCCCGCAACGCCTTCCACATATCCTCCGGGGTCTTCTGGACGAACAGCGCGCGGGTGCCGTCGGCGGCGATCCAGTTGCGGAAGATCGCATCGGTGGCATAGCCGTCGCGGGTGATGGTGGGCTCCGGCGGAGTCTGTTCGAACACCGTGCTCAGGCTGTCCTCCAGGGCGCCGAGCGTCAGCGTGGCGAGGAACATGTCGTGCAGCCGCTGCCACAGGCGGACCCGCGGTGGCAGCCCGGTGGCGGCCGGCAGGAAGCGCCGCCAAGTGCTCGAACCCCGCGGCACCGGTCCCTGGTACCAAAGGAAATTCTCGAAATCGAGCTGGACGACGGCATATTTCAGTCGCCCGGTGGCCCAGGCCTCGCGCAGGAACGCCAGCAGCTCGGGCTGGCTCGCGCCATCGACCGCCAGATTGTACACCGGCCGCATCCGGGCCGGCCACAACGCGCTGTCCGGATCGAGGCCGTTGTCGGCGCGGGAACTGCCCAGGATGATGGTGACCGGGCGCCGCCGCTCCACCTGATAGGTCTTGACCATGCGCTCATGCGTTCCGGCCCCCGGCTTGAGCGCATTGAACCCGGCGATGCGCGGCATCCCGAACACCGAATACGGATCGACGATCACGTTGAATGCCGCCACCAGGGCCAGCATGGCGATGAGCGCGCCGAGCCAGATCCGGCAGAAGCGGGCCACCGGGCTCAGAACTGCCAGTAGATGAAGGCCGTCAGCTGGCCGAGCGAGAGAATCCCCACCCCCGCCAGCGCCGCCAGCGCCACCGCCCAGCCCGCCGACGGGCGCCAGATCACACGCCGTCCCGGCGCCGGCTTCACCCCCAGCGCCGGGCCGTGATCGGCCAGGATCTGCAACGTGTTCGGCGCCCCGAGCGCGATCGCCAGCCCCGCCGTCAGCCAGAGCCAGCCATGCACGAACATCCCGCCGGAGGCGGCGCTGGCGCCGAAACCGAGCGCGCGGATCGGAGCACCGAGCGGCCCCAGCCCGCGCAGCACCACCGCCGGCACCGCGGCGCCGTTGGCCCCGGTCATGCCGTGCCAGATGCGGAGCGCCGCCGCCACCGTGGGGGCGCGGAACATCACCATCGAGACCACCACGGCGGGGAAGGTGAGGGCGAAGCCTGCCGCCCCGGCCCAGCGCGCGTAGCGCTGCGCATCCGCCAGCAGCCGCGGCCGGAGCAGCCGCCAGGCATGGTTGATGACCAGATACACCCCATGCAGCAGCCCCCACAACACGAAGGTGTAGCCCGCCCCGTGCCACAGGCCCGAGATGAACATCGTCAGCACGGTGGGAAACATCAGCAGGGTGGGGAAGGCGGACCAGGACGGGTTGCGCCCGCCCAAAACGCGCTTGCCGTGCGCCACCCGCCGGCGGGTCAGCGCCAGGCTGAGCGGATTGTAGATATAGGCGGTCAGGAACCGGGTCAGCGTCATGTGCCAGCGCAGCCAGAAATCCACGATGTTGGAGGCGCGCAGCGGCGAGTTGAAATTGGGCGGCAGCCGCACCCCGAACAGCCGCGCCAGCCCCAGCGCCATGTCGGTATAGCCGGAGAAATCGAAATAGACCTGCAAGGTGAAGCCGAGAGCCGCGAGCCAGGCCGACAACAGCCCGGGATGGTGCCCGCCGGCGGCGGCCGCATAGACCGGTGTGACATAGGTGGCGATCGGGTCCGCCAGCACCACCTTCTTGAACAACCCGAAGCTGAACAGGCTGATGCCCACCGCGGTGTCCTCGGCGCAGAACCGGCAGGGGGCCGAGTGGAACTGCGGCATCATCTCCCGGTAGTGCACGATCGGCCCGGCGATCAGCTGCGGGAAGAACAGCACGAACAGGACGTAGTCGCGCAGGGTGAAGCGTTCGATCCGCCCGGCCTGGACATCGATCAGGAAGGCGATCTTCTGGAAGGTGATGAACGAGATGCCGAGCGGCAGGATCACGCGGGTCAGGATCAGGCCGGCGCCGAAGACGTCGTTGACGACCGTTTCGCCGAACGCCAGGTATTTGAAATAGCCCAGGAACGCGACGTTGAAGGCGATGCCGGCCAGCAGCAGCACCCGGGCGCGGCGGGGCCGGGCCTCGGCGTCGCGCTGCAACTGCCGCGCGATCAGGTAGTTCAGCGCCACCGAGGGGGCCATCAGCACCACGTTGAACGGCCGCCAGAACGCATAGAACGCGATCGAGGCGAGGATCAGGGCCAGCAGCGCGAGGTCGCGCCCGAACCGGCCGGCCAGCCAGAACGCGGCCAGCGCCACCGGCAGGAAGCCGAAGATGAACGCGTAGGAGTTGAACAGCATCCGCGGCGGGTCAGGCGCCCTTCGCCGCCGCGTCGCGCGCGATCAGGGCGCGCACGATCGCGCCCACGTCGGGGAAGGATTCCACCTCCGCCACCTTGAACTTGACCCCGAAGGCGGACTCCACCCCGACGATGAAGTTGATATAGGCGAATGAATCCCAGCCCGGCACGTCGGCCCGCTCGGTGGTCATGCTCAGGCTGACCGAGGGATCGTCGAGCACCTCGGCCAGGATGCGGCTGAGCGTGGCCAGAATGGCTGTTTCGTCCATCGGCGCCTCAGTAGATCGTCTCGGCGAGCCGCGCCGGATAGGCGGCGTCATAGTCGGCCCCGCCCACCGCGCCCCATGTCAGCGCGGCCAGGATGGTGCCGGAACTCGGCAGCGCCGAACGCGGCAGATGCCTGGCCGGGTCCCACAGCCCGGAGCGCACGATCGCCTTCGGGCATTGGAAATAGACCCGCTCCACCGTCACCACGATGACCGAGCGCGGCAGCTTGCCCTGCGCCGGAAACCGCGCGAGCAGCGCGGGTGAGACCGAGATCCGCCCGCGCCCGTTGACCCGCAGCGTCTCGCCGATGCCGGGGATCAGGAACAGCAGCGCGAGGCGCGGATCGGCGATCAGATTTCGCAGGGAATCGGTGCGGTTGTTGCCGCGCCGGTCCGGGATCAGCAGGGTGTGGGCATCTTCCACGGTGACGAACCCGGCCGGATCGCCGCGGGGGGAGACGTCGAGCCCGTCCGGCCCGGCGGTGGCCAGGGCGACGAAGGGGGCGGCCTCGATGAAGGCGCGATAGACGTCGGGGATGTGGTCCACTTCCTTGCGGATCGCGGCCTCGGAGGGGGCGCCGTAGAGCGCGGCCAGGGCGGCCTCGTCGGTGATCCAGTGTTCCGCCGCGTCCATGGCGTGGCCTCCGCTGCTTTCCCGCAGAGTGCCAGCCCGGCGGGGGGGCGGCAAGCGGGCCGGCGGCTTGCCTCGCCGCCCGC
>JBMFXF010000277.1:0-4175 GCA_049964515.1 Acetobacteraceae bacterium
CGGGGTACCTGGATGGAATCCTCGACGAGAGGATCAGGTGAACTTGGATTCGTGGCCCTGGCTGCGCCCGGCCCGCGTTCATGCTATATGCCCGGTATGACCTTGCCCGAGACTTGGTTGATGCTGGCCGACGATGCGCTGGTGCTTGGGCATCGGCTGTCGGAATGGTGCGGCTTCGCGCCCTCGCCGGAGGAGGATCTGGCGCTGGCCAATCTGGCGCTCGATCAGATCGGTCTGGCGCGCGCGCTGTTCGCCGCGGCGGGGCTGGACGAGGACCGCTGTGCCTATTTCCGCGACGCCCGGGAGTTCCGCAACTGCCTGCTGGTGGAACAGCCGAACGGGGATTTCGCGCACAGTATCGTTCGCCAGCTGCTGTATTCGGCCTGGGCCGCGCCGTTCTGGACGGCGGCCAGCCGGGCCGCGGACCCGGCGCTGGCCGCGGTGGCCGGCAAGGCGGAGAAGGAGGCCGCGTATCACCTGCGCCATGCCCGCGAATGGCTGGTCCGGCTGGGCGACGGCACCGCGGAAAGCCATGCCCGCGCCGCGGCGGCGCTGGAGCGGCTGTGGCCGTTTGCGGCCGAGCTGCTGGACCCGCCGGCGGACCCGGCGCTGCCGGACCCGGTGCCGCTGCGCGCGGCGTGGGAGGCCACGGTCTCCGCCACCCTGGCGCGGGCCAGCCTGGCGCGTCCCGCCGATGCCTGGCCGCGCACCGGCGGGCGGGCCGGGCGGCACTCCGAGGCGTTCGGCAAGATGCTCGCCGAGATGCAGTCGCTCGCCCGTGCCCATCCCGGGGCGGTGTGGTGAGCACCGATCGCCTGGCCCGCGCCCGCGCGCTTGCGGCGGCGGTGCAAGACCCGGAACTGCCGGCGCTGAGCATCGGCGATCTCGGGTTGCTGCGCCGGGTGGAGGAACGCGACGGTGCGATCGCGGTGACCTTGACCCCGAGCTACACCGGCTGCCCGGCGATGGCGGTGATCGGCTGGGAGGTCACCGCCGCGCTGGAACGCGCCGGCTTGGGGCCGGTGCTGGTACAAACGGAGCTGGCGCCGGCCTGGAGCAGCGATGCGATCTCGGCGGCGGGGCGGGCCAGGCTGCGCGAGGCCGGCATTGCCCCGCCCGGGGAGCGCGTGTGCCCGCGCTGCGGCGGGACGCGGGTGGAGACGCTGGCGGAGTTCGGTGCCACCGCCTGCAAGGCGCTGTGGCGCTGTCAGGAGTGCCGCGAGCCGTTCGAGTCGTTCAAGACGCTGTAGGCTATCGCCCGCGCGCCAGCCGCCGCTCGTACCATTGCGCGGCCATGGTGGAGGGGAACAGCAGCGCGAAATACACCACCGCGACCACCGTATAGAGTTCCAGCGGCCGATAGGTGGTCTCGGCGATCGAGGTGCCCTGGTAGAGCAGGTCCGGCACCGCGATGACCGAGACCAGCGAGGTGTTCTTGAGCTGGGTGACGGACTGGTTGACGAACGGCGGGATCATGCGGCGGATCGCCTGCGGCAGGATCACCAGCCGCATCACCTGCCAGCGGGACAGGCCCAGCGCGCGGGCGGCGTCCCACTGGCCGCGCTCGATCGAGACGATGCCGCCCCGGAAGATCTCGGCATAGAACACGCCGGTGTAGAGCGAGAGCACCGTCATCGCCGCGACATCCGCGGGGATCTGAATATGCAGCAGCACCGGCAGCGCGTAGTAGAACCACACGATCTGCACCAGCAGCGGCGTGCAGCGGAAGGTTTCGGTGAGCGCGATCAGCGGCGCGTTGAGCAGGACCGAGCTCGTCAGCCGGCCAAGCCCGATCAGCAACCCGATGATCAGGCCGAGCGCGACCGAGCCCACCGTGTAGAGCAGCGTGATCTCGGCGCCACGCACCAGCAACGGCGCGTAGCGCAGGACCGGGGCGAAGTCCCACTGATAGGCCATCGCCCCGGCGGGATCAGAAGCTGAGCGCGGGCGGGATCTGCGAGGGTTTTACGCCCTCCACCGCCAGGCCGGCGATGATGTCGGCGCGCAGGGTGCCGATGCCGCGGTTGAAATCCAGCCAGGCGTTCAGCACGTCGCGGAAACGGTTGTCGGATTCCTGCTGGATGCCGAGGCAGGAGGGCAGGGCGACTTCCGGTTGCTCAAGCAGATGGTAGGGGCCGAGCGAGGGGTTCTTGCCCACCGCGGCGAGGCCGAGCAGGGCGGCCAGGATCACCACATCGACCCGCCCCGATTGCAGCGCGAGCAGCGCCTGGTCCTGCTGCGCGAAGCCGACATGGCGGGCCTTCGGCGCGAACCGCTTGGCCACGGTCTCGTGGAGCGAGCCGATGTCGTAACCGATGCGCAGGTTCGGCTTGTCGATATCGGACCAGGTCTTCGGGTCGAGCCCGTGCTTCGCCAGGCAGCCGAACGGGTGGATGATCATCGGGTGGGTGAAGCGGATCGCCAGGGCGCGTTCGGGCGTGGGGTTGAGCGCGAAGCTCATGTCAATCTTGTTGCTTTGGATATCCAGCACCGCGGTGCCCCAGGTGGCTTCCACATACTCGAGTTTGGCGCCGAAGATCTTGGCGATGCTTTCGGCCATCGGCACGCAGGCGCCCTGCCATTTCCCGGTGGCGAGGCTCTTGCTGAAATAAGGCAGCGCGCCGGAGATGCCGGCGATGCGCAGCACCTTGGTGCGGGTCACGCGGTCGAACGTGCTTTCGGCGGTGCCGGCGGCGCGGGCGGTGGTGGCGAGCGCGGCGGCGGGCAGCAGGGCGGCGCCGGCGGCGAGGCCTCGGCGGCTGAGGCGATTGGGCATTGGGGGCTCCCTGTTCCGAACGCGTGAGCATAAGCCGCGGGTGGCGCCTGGGGAAGGGGTTGGCGGCGGATCTGCCGGCCCGTCCGCGCTCGGGATGGCCGCCGCGCCGGCCGGGCGCTATCGTCGCCGCGCAGCCTTTCCCGGAGAGATCGGACATGGATGTCGTCACCGTCGAGCAGCGCGACCGGATATCGCTGATCCGCATCAACCGTCCCGACCGGATGAACGCGATCTCCTCGGGGGTGGCGGTGGCGCTGCAACATGCGTTCGAAGCGTTCGCCGCCTCCGATCAGCGTGTGGCAATCCTGTCGGCGGCGGGGGAGCGCGCGTTCTCGGCCGGGGCCGACGTTTCGGACCTGCCCGAGCTGTGGCGCTGCATCCCCGGCGTGGGGTTCGCCACCGACAAGCCGTTGATCGCCGCCACCTCCGGCTGGTGCGTCGGCGGCGGCATCGTGATGGCGATGATGTGCGACCTGATCGTCGCGTCCGAGACCACCACCTTCTACTACCCGGAGGCGAAGCTTGGCATCACCGGCGGCATGATCTCCTCGCTGGTCACCCGGATGCCGTATCACCTGGCGATGGAGATGATGCTGCTGGGCTCGAAAATCCCGGCCCGGCGCGCCTACGAGGTGGGCTTCGTCAACCGGGTGACCGCCCCAGGCCAGCACGAGACGGAGGCGCTGGCGATGGCGCAGACGCTGCTGGAACAGGCGCCGCTGGTGATGGGCACGCTGAAACGGCTGGTGGGCGAGATCATCCCGCCCGGGCCGGTGGAGCGGATGGTCACCACCTCCCGCGCCATGGCGCGGGTGCGCGACAGCGAGGATCTGGCGGAGGGTATCCGCGCCTACAAGGAAAAGCGGGCGCCCCGCTTCCAGGGCCGGTGATCCCGGCCAGCTGGTTGCTGGCCGAGGATTACGCCGGATTGCGGGCCCAGGGGCTGGGGTTGGCGGAAGCGGCCGGGCTGGCGCCGGAGCCGCGCACGCTGGTCCGCCCGCCGGGCTGGCGCTGGCTCTCGCCGCGGCTGTGGCCGGACCCGCTGGCGCGCTTCGGCCCCGCGCTGGCCCGGCCCTGGCCGGCGCTGGCGATCGGCTGCGGCGGCACCGCGGCGGTGGCGCTGGCGGCGCTGGGGCGGCGCGGGGTGCGGACCGTGCAGGTGCAGCACCCGCGCATGGACCCGCGCCGGTTCGACCTGGTGGTGGCGAACACCCACGACCGGCTGCGCGGGCCGAATGTGATCGTGGTGCGGACCGCGCTGCATCGGGCCACGCCGGCCCGGCTGGCGGCGGCGGCGGAGGCCTGGCGGGCGCGGTTCGCCGCCTTGCCGCGCCCGCTGGTGGCGGTGCTGGTGGGCGGCAGCAACGGGCGGTTCCGCCTGGGCCCGGTCGAGGGCGCG
>JBMFXF010000278.1:0-4145 GCA_049964515.1 Acetobacteraceae bacterium
GCTCGGACAGCGCGTCGGCCAGCGGGGCGGGTTCGATATGGCCGATATCATCCGGCATCCGGGGGCGACTCCGTGGCGGCAAGAAGGGTGACGCGGTCGTACAGCATCCGCCGCGCGTGCGGCAGCGGCTTGTGCTGCAGGCCGAATGCGTCGCGGGACAGGAAATGCCCGGTCAGCGCCAGCCCGTCGCGGCAGTCGGCGGCGGTGGCCGGAGCATCGGGCGCGGTCAGGAAGGCGGGCAGCGGCAGCAGCTTCGCCGCCCAGTCGGCCGCCGCCGCCGCCGTGACCGCCCGGCCGGTGCGCGGGGAGACGAAGGCGAGGCCGTCGGTGGCGCCGGTGACGGCGCAGCGTTCCAGCGCCAACCCGTATCCGAGCTCGGCCAGCAGCAGCGCCTCCCAGCGGACCAGTTCGGGCAGCAGGGCGGGGCCCTCGGCGAGATGGGCGATCAGGGACACCAGGCCGCGGAACACCGCCGGGTGCGGCTCGCGTTCCGCCAGCGCGCCGGCGGCAACGCCGGTGGCGGCGGTCAGCATCGCCAGCGCCAGCGGGTCGTCCAGCGCCAGGGCGGCGGCGGGGTGGACCAGCTCGGCGGTGAAACTGCCGAGCTGGTCGGCGAGGCGGGCGAGCCAGCGCAGTTCGGCGAGATTCCCCGGCTGCCACAGCGCGGCCTGCCCGCGCGAGGTGCCGCCGCGCGCCAGCCCGTGATGGGTACCATGCGCCTCGGTCATCGCGGTGACGATCAGGTCGGCCTCGCCCCAGAGGCGGGTTTCCAGAATGATGGCAGGGGCCGTCCAGTCCATGGCCAGTCCGTGGAAGGGGCGGGTAGTGTAGCGCGTGCGGACAACGCGGGGGATGCGATGCGACGGATGGTGACGGCGGCGGCGCTGGCCGGGGCAATGCTGATGGGCGGGCGCGCGGCGGTAGCGGGCGAGCTGTGGCATTGCCTGAACGCGGCGAGCGGGGCCGGCTGGACACTGCGGCTGGATTCGGCGGCGGGGACGGTGAACGGGCACAAGGCGCGGTTCGGCGCCAATCATGTGTACTGGACCGAAGCGAACGGGGCTGCCGCCGACCTGGTGCGTGGGCGCGGGGTGCTGACGGTGACGCGCGGCTCGTCCACCGGGGGCTGGGTGCAGGTGGTGCGGTGCCGGCGGACGCCGTAGCCGGCGCTGGACCGATCGCCGGCTTCGGCGTCTGATTGGCCGAAACTTCCGGGAGGAACCCCGCCATGCGTCCATTGCTCGCCGTCTGTCTCGCCGCCACCGTGGCAATCGCCACGCCGGCGCTGGCCGCGCCGGTGCGCGTACGCGGCACCATCGCCACCGTGCATGGCAACACGATGGAGGTACGCACCACCGCCGGGCCGATGCGACGGATCGCGTTGGGGGCGAAGACCGTGTTTCATCGCGTGACGCGCAGCTCGCTGAGCCGGGTCGCGCCCGGCAGCTACATCGGCACCGCGGCGAAATCGGTGGACGGCAAACTGGTCGCGTTGGAAGTGCTGGTGTTCCCTCCGGCGATGCGCGGGGTGGGCGAGGGTCACTACAAATGGGACCGGCTGCCTGACCCCACCCGCCCCGGACATGCCACCGCGGCCAGCAGCATGACCAACGGCACGGTGACCACCGCAGCGCCCGCCACGGTTGCCACCACCATGACCAACGGCACCGTCGCCGCTGCGGCAGGGGCGGCGGGCGGCGAGCGGATCACCGTCACCTACAAGGGGGGAAAGCAGCAGGTGCTGGTGCCGCCCTCGGTGCCGATCGTCACCCTGCTGCCGGGCAGCCGGGCGGAGCTGAAGCCGGGAGCGCCGGTCTTCGTGGTGGCCAAGCCGATGGGCGGAGCCCTGACGGCGCTGGCGGTGAACGTGGGCATCGACGGGGTGCGGCCGCCGATGTGAGGCAACGATGCCCCGGTTTCTCTGCACCACCTGCGGCACGCAATATCCGGACACGCCGGTCCCGCCCGCGCGGTGCGCGATCTGCGCCGATCCGCGCCAATACGTGAACCCGCTGGGCCAGACCTGGACCACGCCGGAAGCGTTGGCGCGCACCCATCGCAACGCCTTCGCCACACCGGAGGCGGACCTGCTGGGGATCGGCACCCTGCCCGCCTTCGCGATCGGCCAGCGCGCGCTGCTGGTCAGCACGCCGGCGGGTAATCTGCTGTGGGACTGCATCAGCCTGCTGGACGCGGCGACGGTACGGATCGTGACCGCGCTGGGAGGGGTTGCGGCGATCGCCATCTCGCACCCGCATTATTACGCGGCGATGGTGTCCTGGGCGCATGCCTTCGGCGCCCCGGTGCTGCTGCACGCGGCCGACCGGGCGCATGTGATGGACCCCGATCCGGCGATCCGGTTCTGGGATGGCGAGACGCTCAGCCCCCTGCTCGGCCTGACGCTGATCCGCCTGGGCGGGCATTTCGCCGGAGGGACTGTGCTGCACTGGGCGGCGGGCGCCGGCGGGGCGGGGGCGCTGCTCACCGGCGATATCGTGCAGGTAGGGCCGGACCGGATGGTGAGTTTCATGCGCAGCTACCCGAACCTCATTCCGCTGGATGCGGGGACGGTGCGGGCGATGGCAGCGAAGCTGGAACCCTGGCCGTTCGAGCCGGTCTATGGGGCGTGGTGGGATCGGGTGATTCCGGCCGGGGGGAAGCAGGCGGTGGCGGCCTCGGCCGTGCGGTATGTGGCGGCGGTGTCCGGACCGCCGCCGGAGTAAACAGATGCAGCCGGCCGCGTGAAGCACCTCGGCGTATTCGCTCCCCGAATCGGCGCCCCCCGCTCGCCGGCGAACCCTGGGCGGTGCGCGCTATGCCTCCATCGCCGCACGTCGCGCCGCCGCCGCTTCCTCCGCCGAGGCGATGCCGCCGTGCGCGCCCGACCAACGCACCGGATCCTCGAGAAACCGGCGTACCTCGGCCAGCGCGGACTCGGCGAAATACGGCCGGTCCCGGCAGGCATCGAGCACATCCCACCAGGTGCAGAGGTGATGCAGGGTGATGTCCATCCCGGCCAGGGTTTCGAAGGCGCCGGGGAAGACGCCGTAGAAGAACACCACGAAGGTGTGGTTCACCACCGCCCCGGCATCGCGCAGCGCCTGGGCGAAGCGGATCTTGGACTGGCCGTCGGTGGTCAGGTCTTCCACCAGCAGGGTTCGCTTGCCCTCCGGCACGTCGCCCTCGATCAGCGCGTTGCGCCCGAAGCCCTTGGGCTTCTTGCGCACATAGGCCATGGGTGCCGCCATGCGGTCGGCGATCCAGGCGGCAAAGGGGATGCCGGCGGTCTCGCCGCCGGCCACCGCCTCGATCGTCTCGTAACCGACGTGGCGATGGATCTTCTCCACCGCCAGTTCGCAGATCTTCGCGCGCACGCGGTGAAAATAGATGATCCGCCGGCAGTCGATATAGACCGGGGATTTCCAGCCAGAAGTGAAGGTGTAGGGTTCCTCCGGGCGGAAATTGACCGCCTGGATCTCGAGCAGCATCCGCGCGGTGGACAGCGCGGCGTCGTGGTCCCACCCGGACTGGGCGGGGGCCTTGGGGGTAGCGGGGCTGGTCATGGCGGGCTCCTGGGCGCGGTGGCCCCTGTTAGCCCGCCGCTCCGCCGGAAGTCGAGCGCAGCGGCGCGCCAGCCTCGGTCCCGGCGAACCAGTCCAGGATCTCGGCCCCGGTCCAGCACAGCACGTCAGGAAAGCGGCGCACGTATTCGAAAATCGCCTCCAGCGCGGCAATGCGGTGCGGCTGGCCGGAGATATAGGGGTGGATCGCCAGGGAGACGATCTTGGCGCGCGTCGCCCCCTCGGCATAGAGCCGGTCGAACTGGGCGCGGAAGCGGTCGAACAGGTAGCGCCCCTCGTGGTGCTGCACGATCATCATCGGGATGTCGTTGAGCTCCACCGTGTAGGGCAGGGTCGCCAGCGGGCCATGCGCGGTGGCGATCACGGTGGGTTCGTCGTCGTACACCCAGTCGCCGATGTAGCGCACCCCGGCGGCGGCCAGCAGATCGGGGGTGTCGAAGGTCTGGGTCAGGCCGGGGCCGAGCCAGCCGGGCGGACGATAGCCCCAGAACCGTTCCAGCGTGCCGAGCGCGCGGGCGATCATGCCCGTCTGGTCGCCGACGTTGTGGATCGGTCCCTGGTCCC
>JBMFXF010000279.1:0-4095 GCA_049964515.1 Acetobacteraceae bacterium
GGCACGCCGAGTTCCCGCGCCACAATCGCGGCGTGGCAGGTGCGCCCGCCGTGGTCGGTGACGATGGCGCCGGCGGTCTTCATCACCGGCTCCCAGTCCGGGCTGGTGGAGGCCGCGACCAGCACCTCCCCGGGGCGGAACGCACCGAGGTCGCCCGTGCCGCGGATCACCCGCACGGTGCCGGCGGCGATCTTCTCCCCCACCGCGCGCCCGGTCACCAGCGGCTTCGCCTCGGCGCGCAGGCTGTAGGTTTCCAGCATCCCGCCGCGCCGGCGCGAGGCCACCGTCTCCGGCCGCGCCTGCACGATGTAGAGCTTGCCGTCCACCGCGTCCTTCGCCCACTCGATATCCATCGGCTCGGCATGGCCGACTCCGGCGGAATAATGATCCTCGATGCGGATCGCGGCATCGGCCAAGTTCAGCACTTCCGCGTCGGTCAGGCAGAAGCGCGCTTGTCGGTCCTGCGGTGTCGGGATGTCTCGAGTGGTCGCCCCGGTATGGCCGCCCGCCAGCACCATCGTCAGCTGCTTGCGTCCCAGTTCGCGGCGCAGCACGGCGCGATGGCCGGCGCGGAAGGTCGGCTTGTGGACGTGGAACTCGTCCGGATCCACCTTGCCCTGCACCACGTTCTCACCGAGCCCGTAGGAGCCGGTGATGAATACCACGTCGCGGAACCCGGACTCGGTATCCAGCGTGAAGATCACCCCGCTGGCGGCGGCATCCGAACGCACCATCTTCATCACGCCCACCGACAGCGCGACCTTGAAATGGTCGAACCCGTTGTTGACGCGATAGACGATGCCGCGGTCGGTGAACAGCGAGGCGAAGCAGCGGCGGCAGGCTTCAAACAGATCCTCCGCGCCGGTGATGTTGAGGTAGCTCTCGTGCTGGCCGGCGAAGCTCGCCGTCGGCAGGTCTTCGGCGGTGGCGGAACTGCGCACCGCGACGGCGACACCTGGGCCGTATTCGCGCTCCAGCGTCGCGTAGGCCTCGGCGATCGCGGCGCGCAGCCGCGCGGTGCCGGTGGCGGCATACACCAGCGCCCGCGCCCCCGCCGCCGCGGTCGCCAGGGCGGCGACGTCGGTCACATCCAGCGGGTCGAGCAGCGCGTGCAGCCGCGGCCAGGCGTCAGCTTCGGTCAGCGCCTGGCGATAGGCGCCGGCGGTGAGCGCGAACCCGTTCGGCACCCGCACACCGGCCGCGCCCAGCCGGCTGTACATCTCGCCCAGCGAGGCGTTCTTGCCCCCGACCTCGGCGACGTCTCCGATCCCGAGGGTGGAGAACCAACGCACCAATGCGGAGTCTGCGGACATCGACCACTCTCCCTCAACCCTGCGGAAGCCTAACACGGGGGGGCAGGGCGACGTTGATCTGCGTCAACCACCCGCACCGGCAGTGCCCTCTCAGCAGATCCGCGGCAGCTGTTCGCCGCTCGGCAGATCGAGCTCCCGACTGCCGCCGATTGTCTCCGCCAGCACGCGCCCGCGCCCGGCGGCGGCGACCACGCGGCCGACGATCGCCGCCGCCGCCCCGCCAGGATGATCGCGCAGGATCGTCAACGCCCGCGCCGCGTCCGCTTCCGGCACGAACGCCACCAGCCGCCCCTCGTTGGCCACGTACCAGGGATCGAGGCCGAGCAGCTCGCAGGCCCCCTGCACCGCCTCGCTCACCGCCACCGCGCCGGCGTCCAGCCGCAGCTCCACCCCGGCCGCGCTCGCAATCTCCACCAACGCGGTCGCCAAGCCGCCGCGGGTGAGGTCGCGCAGGCAGTGGACGCTTATCCCGGCCGCGCGCAGCGCCGCCACCGTGGGGGCCAGGCAGGCCAGATCGCTGGCGACCGGAGGTTCGAAGCCCAGCCCCTCGCGCGCGGCCATGATGGCGATGCCGTGCCGGCCCACGTCCCCGCTCAGCAACACGACATCGCCCGGACGCACGCATTGCGGGCCGACCGTCACGCCGGGCGGGATCAGCCCGACGCCGGCGGTGGTGATGTAGACCCCGTCGCCCTTGCCCCGCTCGACCACCTTGGTATCGCCGGTGACCACCGCCACGCCGGCGGCGGCGGCGGCCTGGCCCATGGAGGCGGCGATCCGCCGCAGCTGCGCCAGCGCGAACCCCTCCTCCAGGATGAACCCGGCGCTGAGGTAAAGCGGCTGCGCTCCGCACATCGCCAGATCGTTCACCGTCCCGATCACCGCCAGGGCGCCGATGTCCCCGCCGGGAAACTCGAGCGGAGTGACCACAAAACTGTCGGTGGTGAAAGCAAGCCGGGCCCCGCCCGCCACCAGCGTCGCACCGTCATGCAGCGGGATCTGCGGTGGCGGGCCGAAGGCGGGCAGGAACAGCTCGCCCACCAGCCGCGCGGTCAGCGCGCCACCACCGCCATGGCCGCGCTCGATGACCTCCGTCCCCTCCGCCGGCAGCGGGCAGACCGGCGCGCTCATGCCGCCGCCCGCCGATAGCGGTGGTAGGCGGCGCAGGCGCCCTCGGATGAAACCATCGTCGCGCCCAGCGGATGTTCGGGCGTGCAGGCGGTACCGAACGCGGGACAGGCGGGCGGCCGGGCCCGCCCGCGCAGGATCTCCCCGCTGATGCAGGGCGCGGCGGCGACCGCGGCCGGCACCGGCGGGCGGAACCGCAACCGCGCGTCGAAGCGCGCATAGGCGGGCGCGAGATCGAGGCCGCTGGCGGCGATCTCGCCCATGCCGCGCCAGAGGCGGGAGGCCGGAACGAACACCCGGCGCATCGCCTGCTGCGCCGCCTCGTTGCCCGCCGGGCGGACCGAGCGGGCGTAGCAATTCTCCACCTCCGCCCGGCCGGATTCCAGCTGACGCAGGCAGGCCAGAATGCCCTGCAACAGATCGACCGGCTCGAATCCGGTGACCACGATCGGCACCAGGTAGCGCCGCGCGATCGGGGCGTATTCGCCGTAGCCCATCACGGTGCAGACATGTCCCGCGGCCAGGAAGCCCTGCACCCTGTTGTCGGGGGCGGCGAGCAGCGCCTCGATCGCCGGCGGCACCAGCACATGCGCCGACAGCAGGCTGAAATTGCCGAGCCCCGCCGCTTCCGCCTGCAACACCGCGATCGCGCTGGCCGGCGCGGTGGTCTCGAACCCGACCGCGAGGAACACCACCTCCCGCGACGGATTGGCCCGGGCGAGCGCGACCGCATCCAGCGGGGAATAAACCATCCGCACGTCCGCCCCGCGTGCCTTCGCCGCCAGCAGGCTGCCCGCCGTGCCCGGCACGCGCAGCATGTCGCCGAAGGAGCACAGGATAACCCCCGGCGTGGCGGCGAGCGCGATCGCCTGATCGATCACCTCGGCCGCGGTGACGCAGACCGGGCAGCCGGGACCATGCAGCAGCTCGATCCCGTCGGGCAGCATCTGGTCGATCCCGTTCCGTAACAGGGAGTGGGTCTGCCCGCCGCAGATCTCCATCAGGGTCCATGGTCGGGTGACCAGGGCGCGGATCGCCCCCGCCAGCCGCCGCGCAGGCACCGGATCGCGGTATTCCGCGAGATGCTTCATGGCGCCTCCTCCTCCAGCGACGCGAGCGCAGTGAGGGTGCGCGCGGCCTCCGCCGCGTCCAGCACCGCGATCGCCACCCCGGCGTGGACCAGCACGTAATCGCCCTCCCGCGCCTCGGGGGCGAAGGCGAGCGCCACCTCCTTCACGATGCCGCCGAACGTCACCCGCGCCGAGCGGGTCAGCGGGTCGTCGCCGACGATGGCCAGCACCTGGCCGGGAACCGCGAGGCACATCAGGGTCTCTCCTCGATCAGCGGAGCCGCGGCGAACGCGATCTGGCCCACCGCCAGCCCGCCGTCGTTCGGCGGTACCTGGCGATGGCAGAACGGCTCGATTCCGGCGGCATCGAGCCGCGCCACGGCGCGGCCGGCAAGCAGCGCGTTCTGAAAACACCCGCCGGTGAGCAGCACCCGGCGGGCGGCCGCGGCGCGGGCCGCGCCACAGCCGCAGGGCTTGGAGGCGACGGCCGGTTGGGACTGCATGCAACCACCTCCTGGGCGGCCGGCGCCTGGGCGGCGCGGTCCGCCGGCCTCCTGGGGCAACCCTCGGGAGGGGTGGTCCACC
>JBMFXF010000280.1:0-4069 GCA_049964515.1 Acetobacteraceae bacterium
TGGCGTTACGGTATCGCTACCGACCCTCAGGCGCTGGCGGCATGATCGAGTCGCCAATTCGCGAACGCAGTACTAGCCCGGCGACCCCGCGCTACCGCGGTCCGGTCGGGATGTCGCGGAACGCCATCCCCTTGTCGGCGCGGATATCGGCCGGCAGCCCGAGCACCCGCTCGGCAATGATGTTGCGCATGATCTCGTCGGTCCCACCGGCGATCCGCAGCGCCGGCGCGTAGAGCAGCGCTTCCTCGAACAGCCCCCGCAGCGGCATCGCCTCGCCCGACTCGATGCCGGCCATGCCCAGCAGATCGAGCCCCCAGGCGGCGATCTCCTGCAGCTTGTTGCCGGCCACCAGCTTGATGATGGAGGATTCCGGTCCCGGCGTCTCCCCGCGCGACAGCGCGGTCATGGTGCGGAACCGGGTGAAGCGCAGCCCCTGGGTGCGGGTGTACCATTCGGCCAGTCGCTCCCGGACGGCGGCGTTCTCCAGTGCCGGTCCGTCCTCGAGCGTCACCGCTTGCGCCAGCGCGAAGGCTTCCTCGAAATCGGGCCCGGGGGCCGCGCGCATTCCGTAGCGTTCGCGCATCAGGGTGGTCAGGGCCACCTTCCAGCCCGCACCCACCGGCCCCACCCGCCGGTCGTCGGGGATGCGTACGTCGGTGAAAAAGACCTCGTTGAAATGCGCTGAGCCGGAGATCTGGCGGATCGGGCGGATCTCCATCCCCGGGGTCTTCATGTCCAGAATGAAATAGGTCAGCCCCTCGTGTTTCGGCCGGTCAGGGTCGGTGCGCGCGACCAGGATTCCGAAGTCGCAATAATGCGCGCCGGAGGTCCAGATTTTCTGCCCGTTCACCACCCAATCCTCGCCGTCGCGCACGGCGCGGGTGCGCAGCGCCGCCAGGTCGGATCCGCCCGCCGGCTCGGAGAACAACTGGCACCACACCTCCTCTCCGCGCAGGCAGGGGCCGGCGAAGCGGGCGCGATGCGCCGCCGTGCCCCAGGTGCAGATGGTGGGCAGCGCCAGGTTCACGCCGATGCCGAAGATCCCGGTCAGCACGTCGTAGCGCGCTTCCTCCTGATCGTAGATGATCTGCTGGATCTGGGTTCCGCCGCGCCCGCCCCATTCCACCGGCCAGTTGATCCCGGCGAAGCCGGCGGCGGCCTTGCGGCGCTGGAAATCCTTCGCCGCCTCCAGCGCGCCCGGCCGGTCCTGGCCGCGCCGGTACCCCTCCACCGCGCCCGGCGCGCGCAGGCTGGCGTTGGCGTCCAGAAAGGCGCGTGCCGCGGCGCGGAACTCGGCTTCCTCTTCGGTGTCGTCGAAATCCATGGGTCGCTCCCCTACTCGGGCCGGTCCGGCCGGTTGCGCGTGGCCAGCAGGTCGATCAGCCGATGCTTCCATTCCCGCGCCGACCCCAGCGCCAGCGCCTGGGCCCGCGCGCGGCGGTAATACAGGTGGCAGTCGGACGCCCAGGTGAACCCCATGCCGCCATGGGTCTGGATGTTCTCGCGGGTGGCGAACCAGCCGGCCTCGCAGCCGGCGATGCGCGCGACCGCGGCGGCCACCGGCAGTTCGGCGCTGTCCGCCTCCAGCGCCCAGGCGCCGTAGTAGGCGTTGGAGCGGGCCAGTTCCACCGCGACATAGACATCCGCCAGCTTGTGCTTGATCGCCTGGAAGGAACCGATCGGACGGCCGAACGCATAGCGCTCGCGCGCGTAATCGGTGGCCATGGCCAGCGCGGCCTCGGCCGTGCCCAGCTGTTCGAATGCGGCAAGCACGGCGGCGCGGTCGATCAGGCGGCGCAGATCGGCCGCATCGGCCGCGCCCGGGAGCGGTTCGGCCGGCGCGTCATGCAGTTCCACCCGCGCGATCGGGCGGGTGGGGTCGATCCCCTCGGTCGGCTGCACGCGCACACCCGGCGCATCCCGCGCGACCAGCCAGAGCCAGCTGCCCGGGCCGGGGGCGGCGACCAGCAGCAGATCGGCGGTCGCCGCATCCGCCACCGCGACCCGGGTGGCCGTGATCCGCCCGGCGCTCACCGTCCCGCCCAGCCGCGCCGGATCGAACGGGCCCGGCCCGGCGGCCAGCGCCAGGCTGGCCACCAGCTCGCCGGCGGCCAGCCGGGGCAGCCAATGCGCCTGCTGCGCCTTGCTGCCGAAGGCGGACAGCGCCTCCCCGGCCAGGCAGACCGAGGACGCCCAGGGCAGCGGCGCCAGGCTGCGCCCGAGTTCCTCCGACAGCACGCAGAGCGCCAGCCGCCCCAGTCCCGCGCCGCCGTGGCGCTCCGGCAGCGCCGCGCCGATCCAGCCCATCGCGGCGAGTTCGGACCACAAGGTGCGGTCGGGCGGCGTGCCTTCCAGCGCCCGCCGCGCGACGGCGGGTGGACAACGGTCGGTCAGAAAACGCCGCGCCTCGGCGCGCAGCTGCTTGAGCTCGTCAGGGAAATCGAAATTCATCCGCAGGCTTCCCCCGGGTTGCGCGAGCCAGCCTGCGCGCGTGCCGGCTGGGCGGCAAGAGCCTCAGCCGGCGGCGCGCCACCATCCGCGGGACGGGCGCGGCAGCCCCAGATTCTCGCGCAGCGTGGTGCCGCGGTACTCGCGCGGCGACAGGCCGCGCCGTTGCAGCTCCGGCACCACGAAGCGCACGAAATCGACGAAGGTTCCCGGCGTGTGCGTCCCGCCCACCACATAGCCGTCGCAGCCCCGCTCCACGAACCATTGTTCCAGCCGGTCGGCCACCTCCTTCGGCCCGCCCACGATCGCCTCCCGCGGCCGGCCGCGGCGGGTGATTTCCAGGAAGTCGCGCGGCGTCGGGGCGGGCTTGCGCGCCGTCACCCGCTCGCGCATCGCCTGCATCCCGGACATCGCCGCGAGCTCGTCCGGAGTGAAGGGTTCGTCCAGGCCCTTGCGGGCGAAATCGAAATTGAGCGCTTCCGACAGCAGCGACAGCCCGTCCACCTCGCGGTAGCCGCGCTCGATCACCGCCATCTTGTCCTCGGCCTCGGCGCGGGTGGCGGCGCAGACCGGATAGGCGATGGTGTTGAGGCTGACCTGGTCCGGGTCCCGTCCGGTGGCGGCGATGGCGGCCTTGGTCTCGGCGTATTCCCGCTTCGCCGCGGCGAGGTCGGAGTAGGCGACGAACACCGTTTCCGCCCAGCGCGCGGCGAAGCGCTTGCCGCGCCCCGAGGAGCCGGCCTGGATCAGCAGCGGATGCCCCTGCGCCGAGCGCGGCACGGTGAACGGCCCGCGGGAGCGGAAGAAGTTTCCCTGGTGATCGAGCCGGTGGATTTTGTCCAGATGGGCGAACAGGCCGCTGGCCTTATCCACCACCAGCGCGTCGTCCTCCCACGTATCCCAGTGGCCGAGCACCACTTCCATGAATTCGTCGGCGCGGTCGTAGCGCAGATCGTGCTCCATGTGATGATCGACGCCCATGTTCGCGGCTTCGCCATCGTTGACGGAGGTGACGATGTTCCACGCCGCCCGCCCGCCGGTCATCAGATCGGCGGTGGCGAACAGCCGCGCCACGTGGAACGGCTCGTAATAGGTGGTGGAGCAGGTGGCCCCCAGCCCCAGCCGGGAGGTGACGGATGCGATCGCCATCAGCACCGTCACCGGGTCCAGCTTCACACAGCGGATGCCGTGGGCGACGGTATGGGCGTGATCGCCGCCCAGCATGTCCGGCATCGCCAGCCGGTCGTCGAAGAAGGCGAGATGGAAGCACCCGTCCTCCAGGATGCGGCCGATGCTCTGGAAATACCCGGCGGTGAGGAAATCGACGCGGCTTTCCGGGTGACGCCAGGAGCTGGCCAGGGTGGTGCAGTTCTGCGCCTGCAGGAAACCGACCAGGATCATCTGTCGCATTGCGCCCCCCAGTAGCCGCCCGCGGCGACGATGGCGGGGGAACGATAGCCCGGCGGGTCCGGGGGTCAAACCGGCCAGGCCACCCCTGGCGTCCGCCCCCGGGCGGCGCGATGCTCACCCGCTCCGATTCGCCCCACCTTGGCCGCAAGGACGCCCATGCGCCTGTCCTGGAACGAGATTCGCGCCCGCGCCGCCGCCTTCGTCGAGGAAT
>JBMFXF010000281.1:0-4065 GCA_049964515.1 Acetobacteraceae bacterium
CGTTCGATCACCTCGGCCGCCAGCCGCGGCTTGCGACCCGGCCGCGTGGCGTCGCGGCGCAGCCCCGCGATCCCTCTGGCCAGGTAGCGCTCCTGCCACCGCCCGACCGTGACCTTGCTCTTACGGACCAGACCCGCGATGCGCATCACGCCGGCCCGATCGGCCGACAGCAACACGATCCGCGCCCGCCAAACCAACTTCTGCGGCGTGTTCCGCCCGGAAACCAACCCTTCCAGCGTCGCCCGATCCGTAGGAGACAGCCAGATGCTTGCGCGTGTCCTTCTCATTCGCCCAGATTCGCATACTCTCGATCGTTTGGGAATCATGCGTTAGGATCGGCACAATAGCGGCGACGAGACGCGGCGGGGGGCCGGCAGCGCCCCCCGCCCTCGGGCCCCCGGGCTTGGGGGTAGTCAGGCGGCGCGCAGTGCCGCCGGCAGGTCGGCAATGGCACGATCGACCAACACCTGATCCTGGGTCGCCGTCAGGTCCGAGGCGATCACGGCGCGCGCGGCCACGGTGGCCACATCCGCGGCGATCATGCGGACGTCATCGACTGCCGCTTTCTCGGCCGCGGCGATCCGGTCGAGCGCCATCTGCTCGCGGCGCTTGGCACTGGCTTCCGCCTCGGCGGCGGCAGCGGCGGACAGGCGCTGCGCTTCCGCCCGTGCACCCTCCACCAGCGCCTTGGCGTCGGCGAGGGCCTGTTCGCGCTGTTTCCTGGCGTCCACCAGCAGGGTTTCCGCTTCCCGGCGCAGTGCCGCCGCCTCGTCCAGCTCCTTGCGCACGGCCTCGGCCCGCGCGTCCAAAAGCCCGGCCAGGGCCGCCCAGAGTTTGCGGCCGAACAGAATGAAGAACAGGAAGAACGCGATCCCGACCCAGTTGCGGGATTCGCCGAAAAATCCGGGATCGCTCATGCTGCGTGGGTCTCCGCGAGGCCGCGCGCGGCCAGCGCCGTGGCCACTTCCTGGTCGATCCGTCCCGCCGCGGCCGGGGTGCCGGTCAGGCGAGCCACCACGGTCGCGGCGGTTTCGCCGGCCACCTGCCGCAGCGCGCCCAGGGCGGCGGCGCGGGCGGCGGCGATCTGCTGTTCGGCCTGACTCAGTTGGGCTTCCAGCCGCGCGTTCAGCGTCGCAGCGCGGGTGGCCTCGTCTGCCTTCGCAGCCTCGACGGCGGCGGTGATCGCCGCCTGCGATTCGGACCGCGCCGCGGCGATGGCGGCGGTCACCTCGGCGGCGGCGGCATCGGCCGTCGCCTTGGCGGCCCGCGCCGCGTCCAGATCGGCCGCGATATGCGCCGCCCGGTCTTCGAGAACGCTGGCCACCCGCGGCAGACCCCATTTCCAGGCCAGCAGCAGGAACACCACGAAGATGCCGGCCCCCCACCAGACCTGGTCGAGGGTCAGCGGGTTGTTGAAAGCCAGCTGCGGCATCCCGTTTGCCAGGGCCGGCACCGGCGCCAGCAGGGCCAGCAGGAACAGGGATGCTGGGAAGCGACGCATCGCACTCTCCGGGCGGCGGTCGGGAACGGCCCGACCGGGCGCGATCAGACGAACAGAATGATGAAGGCGATCACCAGCGCGTAGAGCGCCACCGCCTCGGTCAGTGCGAAACCCAGAATGGCGAGGCCAAACACCCGTTCCCGCGATGCCGGGTTGCGCGCCACGCTGGAGACCAGCGAGGCGAAGATGTTGCCGATGCCGACCCCCACGCCGGAGAGCGCGATCACGGCGAGACCGGCGCCGATTTCCTTGGCGGAAGCGAGATCCATCAGTCAGTTCCTTTCGATGCGTCCGGCCGCGCCGGCGTGAGGGGGGAAGGTAAGCCGGCGCTCAGTGCAGATGCACCGCGTCGTGCAGGTAGATGCAAGTGAGGATGGCGAACACATAGGCCTGGAGCACCGCCACCAGCAGCTCGAAGCCGATCAGAAGGGTGTTCACGCCGAGCGCGAGACCGGCGGGCAACAGCCCCAGCAGCCCGGCGCCGCCCAGCATGATGACGAAGGCGCCGAACACTTCCAGCATCACATGCCCGGCCATCATGTTGGCGAACAGACGCACGGAAAGCGAGATCAGGCGCGAGAGGTAGGAGAGAATCTCGATCGGCACCAGCAGGGGGAGCAACAATTTCGGTACCCCTTCGGGAACGAAATAGCTGAAGAAATGCAGCTTGTGGATGGCCAGCCCCACCACGGTGGTGAGCACCACCACCACGATGGTCAGCGCCAGCGTGACCGCGATATGGCTGGTGAAGGTGAAGAAATACGGAAACACGCCCAGCAGGTTGCCGAACAGAAGGAACAGGAACAGGGTGAACACGAAGGGAAAGAAGCGACGGCCCTCCTGGCCGATTGTCTCTATGCACATGTTGTAGACGAACTCGTAAAGCAGCTCGGCCGTGGCCTGCAACCTCCCGGGCACCATCGCGCGCGGCGCCATGCCGACGCCGAGGATCAGCAACGTGAGGGCGGCGGCAACGGCCATCATCAGCGGCGACTGGCTGAACCCCATCCGGCCGAGGTCGCCGAACATCGGGTGCAGCGCGAACTGGCTGAGCGCGTCGATCTTGCCTGCGGCCAAGGCGGTGGTCCTTCTCAGCGCCCCGGGTCGGGGCCGGTCTTGCGGCGATCCGGCCCGGGCGCTTTCGGGTCTGGGGCGAACATGCGCCAGACATTCAGCACACCGGCCGCGCCCCCCAGGGGGACGAACCCGATCAGGAACCACGGCTTGGTGCCAAAGAGCCGGTCGAGCCCCCAGCCGATCGCGCAGGCCACCAGCAGCGCGGAAACCAGGTCAAGCGCAACCCGGGCCCCAACCGCGAAAGCGGAAGGGTCGGGGGCGCCGGATGGCTCCGGCCGGGTTGGTCTGGGATCCAGTCCCTGCCGTTCGCGGGCGGCCCGGAGGCGTTCGGAAAAGCCCCTGGGGTCGCCCGGTTCCTGTCCCATGTTCGCTCCGGTCAAGTTGCCCTGCCGGAAGGCGGGCGGTTGCTACAGGGGGGTTTGGTGGGTGTCAAGAACGCACCGTGGCGTTTTCCGCCCGGCCGGGCCAGTCTGTCTCCATTCCGTCACCGGGAGGCCCCCATGCAGTTCGGCGCGGCGATGTTCTTCACCGACTACTCCATGTCCGCGGCCGCCCTGGCCGCCCAGCTGGAAGCGCGGGGGTTCGACTCGCTCTGGGCACCCGAACACTCCCACATCCCGCTGTCGCGCCGGTCCCCCTTCCCCGCGGGAGGCGACCTGCCGAAGCAGTATTACGACGTGATGGACCCGTTCGTCTCCCTCGCCGCCGCGGCGGCGGCGACCACGACCCTGCTGCTGGGCACCGGCGTCGCCCTGGTCCCGCAGCGCGACCCGATCCAGACCGCCAAGCAGGTCGCCTCGCTCGACCGGATCAGCCACGGCCGCTTCCTGTTCGGGGTCGGCGCCGGCTGGAACGCCGAGGAGATGGAAGACCACGGCACCACCGACTTCCCGGGCCGTCACAAGCTGATGCGGGAGCGGATCGAGGCGATGCGGGGGATCTGGACCATGGACCAGCCCGAATATCAGGGAACGCTGGTCCGCCTGCCGCCGATGATCGCCAACCCCAAGCCGGTGCAGCGCCCGCATCCGCCGGTGATCGTCGGCGGGGCCTTTCCCTGGGGCGCGCGCCGGGCGCTGCGGTATGGGGACGGCTGGATTCCCCATGCCGCCCGTCCGCTCTATGAGGACGTGACCCAATTCATGCCGGCCTGGCACGCCATGGCCGCCGAGGCCGGCCGCGCCCCTCCGCCGGTCACCATCTTCGGTCCCCGCCCGGACGCGGACCGGCTGAAGCGCTGGCGCGACGCCGGCATCGCCCGGGTGGTCATCGCCCTGCCGGCCGCCGCCGCCGACCGCATTTCCCCGCTGCTGGATCAATGGGAGCGCGTGCGCGCGGCGGTGGCGGCCGGGTGATGCCGGGCCTCAGCCTCGATCAGCTGCGCGTCTTCGTCGCGGTGGCGGAACGCCAGCATATGACGGCGGCGGCGCGGGCGCTGAACCTGGCGCAGTCCGCCGCCTCGGCCACCATCGCCGCGCTCGAGGCGC
>JBMFXF010000282.1:0-3999 GCA_049964515.1 Acetobacteraceae bacterium
GATGACGAGCATATTTTCCCCGACATAGAAGCAATCCACTGGACACACTTCGACGCAGTCCATGTATTTGCACTTGATGCACGCCTCGGTGACGACGTAGGTCATCGCGTCCCTCTCTATCTGTGGCTGACACGTCCGATCTCGACGCGCCAGACCTCCGGCCCCTGCTCTAGGTAGCGCCAGGAAAATGCGCCGTGATGCTCGGCGTCGAACTGGTAGTAAAGCGGCTTCGGATCGTGGTCGTTCACCAACTCGAATACCTCGCCCGCGGCGAGCCCTTCATAGGTGGCGAAGATGCGCCGGTGCCGCTCGGCGGGGATCAGCGTGCGCACGTCCAGAATGCGGATGTCACTCATGGCCTAACCTCTCCTTGGTTGGGGGGATAAAACCTGACCTCGCGGGTCAGGGTATGCAGCGCCGCGGTCAGCCGTTCCGCTTCCCGTGGGTGCTGATGACGCAGCAAGGACCAACCTCGCGCGGCGATATGGCAGGCCTCGTCGGCAGCGCCCGCGCGGGCGAGCGCGAGCAACGCCAGAACCAGCAGGCGGGTGAGGCCGCCGATCTCATCCGGGGCGGGATGGGGCGCGGTCATTCCGCATCCTCGCGGATGCGGAAATGCGCCTTCGCCGCCGGCGACATCAGTCGGGGTGACCAGGCGGGATCCCACACCACGGCGACGAACACGCCGGTGACGCCCGGCTCGTCGGCCAGGCGGCGCTCCACGCCGGCCACGATGTAGTCCTGCGCCGGGCAGCCGGGGGTCGTCATCGTCATGGTGACATCAACCACACCGCCTTCGATGGCGATGCCGTACACCAGGCCGAGATCGACAATGTTGTAGCCGAGTTCCGGATCGATCACGTCATGCAGCGCTTCGCGCAGCAATGTGTCGGTCAGCGGCGGGGCAGGCTGGTTCATCGGTTCAGCCTCCGCGCCGGATCAACAGCCGCACGCCGGCAGACTCCTGGCTCACCTGGATCGCCGCGCCGCGCGCTTCCAACTCGGGATAGAGCAGCAGCGGTTCGCGATCGTTCCACGCCTCTATCACTTCGCCCGGGGCTAGTCGTTCCAGCGCGGAGAGGATGCGCACCATCGGCTCCGGCGGCTGCAGGCCGCGGTTGTCCAGGCTCTGCTTCGGTGCCGGCCAACCGGATCCGTCGCCGGCGTGGCTGCCGGCTGCCGGCCGGAGGGGGCGCGCCACGGTCGCGGCGTCCGGATCGGGGGTGAACAGGATTTCCCAATCGGCCTCGCCGTGGCGGGTCGCCTGGTGCGCGAAGCCCTTGCGGCCAAGCACGGAATAGAGCGGGATCGGCTCGAAGCTCGCCAGCAGGCGGAACGCCTGGCCGGGTTCGAGGCTCGCGACCGCCTGCATGATCTGCGGGAACGGCTCACCGCCGGCGCGCAGCTCGGGGCGTACGTCAAGCGTGAGGGGGGCGGCTTGCGTCATGAGCGGACTCCTTCTGAGCCAGGAATGGTGGGCGAACAGGCGGCAGGCGGCCGGGCTGCTCGCGCGCATAGACCGCGCGCCAGGCGCGGATGTATTCTTGTGCTAGCAACAGGATCGCGAGCAGGGCGAAGGCGAGTGCCGCACGAATCATGTCTTCCAAGCCACGCGCAGCGGCGATCGTGGCGACCGCGACCGCGGCGAAATAGAGAACGAAGAAACCGACCGACCTCGGCTCGTTCACCAGGTCCTGCACCCGCGGCACGCGACTGCGGCCGAGCCGGCCGCCGTAACGGGACAGCCACGACAGGAACGCAACGATCTTGTAGAGCTGGGTCAGTGCAAGCCCGCTCAACCAGCCCAGCAGCACCAGCAGCACGAGGCTCGGCGCCAGGACCGCCAGCCGGTCCGTGACGACCGCGCCGACGGCGAGCAGCATGGCAAGCCCGAGGGCGACAAAGGCGCCAATCGCCGCGCGGTTGTGCAGCTCGATCTGCCGCCGCCGACTGCAATACAGCCGCACCACGTCGGCGAGATAGAGCCCAAGCGCCAGCATGATGCCCAACCGTCCCACCTGCTCAAGCGTCGCAAGCCAACCGACGGGCCAGACGCTTCCGGTCAGGCCAGCCGCCAACGCGGCCAGGAACCCGCCCACCCCGGCCCACAGCACCGCGGCACCAAGCGCCCCCCGTTCGTGCGGGGCTAGCATGAACATCGGCAACAATTCGTAGGACACGCCGATCGCGGTCAGGGTGAACCAGCCACCCAGCCCGGCCAGGACGTGATAGCCTACGCCACCCGTCAACAACGGCGCCAGCGCCGGACCGGTGGTCGGCACCGTCAGGGCCAGCGCGAAGCTGAGGCCGAGCAGGATCGTAAGCAGTAGGAACCCGAGGCCGGCGAGAACGAACCGCGCGCTGAGTGGCGCCGGCCGCTTCGCCGCCAGCGGTACCAGCAAGGTCGCGCCCCCCACCAGCAGCGCGATGATCACCAGCCCGCCGCCCACGGGCAGCAGGCGCGCCATCCAGGCCCAGTGGCCAAGGGCACAGAACCCGCCGACCATCAGCGCCAAGCCGCATTCAACCCCGATCAGCGTCACCAGCGGCAAAGCCTGGCTCGGCAGCTTGCGACTGGTAATCACCGGAACGAACTGAAACAGTGCGCCGAACATCAGCAGGGTGAGCCAGCCGATTGTCAGCAGATGCATCATCGCCAGGCTGACCGGCGCCGTCGCCGATGCGACAGGCCAGCCGAGGCCTGCGACCGCGAGCAACAGGCCGAGGACGAGGTTGACCAAAGCGCAGGCAAATATCGTCGGCGTCCAGCGCGAGAGGCGATCGCTGGTGGCGTTCATGCGGCCGTTCTCCTGCTCTGCGCCAAACGCCGGCGGCCTCCTTCCCCCGAACTCGCTTCGAACAGCGTTCCGCGAGCCGGCATTGCCGCAGTGGGCGTGAGCGCAATAACATGTATTACGAATGCATATTTATGCTCCGCCTACCCAGTTGGCAAGTGCCGTGCGATGCCGTTCGTCGGTCTCAAGGCAGAAGCCCGTCCAGCCACTCGGCGATGCAACGCTGTCCAGCCGCGCCGGCCGCCGGGCCGACACGTTGCGCGTCCGCGCGAAGCGTCGTGACGGAAAGACCCGGCACGCTGGCAAGCTCCACAGCGTGTCCGATCAGCCACCGCTCAAAGCCATGTCCGTCCGCCTCGGGGTGGAATTGGAAGCCGAGGGCCGTTCGGCCGAGAGCAAAGGCCTGGTTGGGACAAAGTGCAGTGGACGCGAGGCATTCCGTGGCCGGCGGCAGGTCGAAAACATCACCGTGCCAGTGCAGCATCTGGACACCCTCCAGGTGACGCAGCGGTCCAATCCGGCCGGCGCCCGCCAACTCAACCGGGGCCCACCCAATCTCCTTCGCGGAACTCGGAGCAACGTGCGCCCCGAGCGCACGGGCCATGAGCTGGGCGCCGAGGCAGATGCCGAGCGTCGGTGCACCCGCCGCAAGTCGGCACCGTAGCACCCCGAGCTCTTCCTCCAGGATCGGGTAGAGGTCGCCCTCATAGGCGCCAACCGGGCCACCCAGGACTACCAGCAGGTCGGCTGCGGCGATGTCTCGCGGACGCAGTTCGTCGATGCCCGCGTCGAGATAGCGAACTTGGTAGCCTGCAGCCGTGATCGGGGCGACGAAGCTGCCAAGATCCTCGAAATGAACGTGGCGGATGGCGAGGGCGGTTCTCAACGCGGGCTCTCCCGGGTTTTCAGTGGTGGGCCGCGGTCATTCCTGTCTGCAGGGCCTTGGGATTCAGGCATGAAGTGTTCAGGTCTGTTCCGGCGGCGTTTCAGGCCCCGGAGCGGCGTATCGCAGCGTGCCATCGGACTGCCGGACGGCGGCCGGATTAAGATTGGCACGCTCGATCTTCCCTGGCCCCATGATGTGGAACACCGCATGGCCGTCGGCGAGCAGATAATCGGTGATGATGCGGCGATGACAGCGCCACCAAACCGCCTCGGCGCACATGATGGCACACACGTGGTCGCGCCCGATATCATGCAGTTC
>JBMFXF010000283.1:0-3965 GCA_049964515.1 Acetobacteraceae bacterium
CGACAGAGCCAGCTCCCGGGGAGATGCTTACTGGCCCCGGGGATGCTGAGCCTGACGCACCGGGCAGCTCCGCCGGACAGAAGTAGGCGCATGAGGGTGGGTTGCCAAGCGGGGTGGGGGGAGATAATGAAGCGGCGTTGCTGCGGAGCGGCGCGGGCGTAGCTCAGGGGTAGAGCACAACCTTCGTCGGCGGAGCCGCTGGCGGCGGAGTAGCGCCGTACGGACTGCCCGCGAACTCTTCCGGCGTGCTGTCTTACGGTCAGGCGATCGATCGGGGTTCAACCAGGCACGCCCACGACACCTCCCGGCTTTCCTCCAAGTTCCAGATCTCGATCCCCAAGGCGGTGCGCACCGCGCATCGCTGGCGGGCCGGTCAGGAAGTCGCGTTCGTGCCCCGGGGCACCGGCGTGCTGCTGGTGCCGGTGCCGCCGGCCGACTCGCTGGCCGGGATGGCGCGCGGCGCGCGGGCAGACGGGTATCGGGATCGCGCCGACCGCGCTGTCGGCGGTGGAGCTCGGCATGGCGCATAAGCTCGCCGCCGCCGCCGCCATCGTCAATGCGACGGCCCTGGCCCATGGCGCCGACCTGCTCACCTGCGACCGGCATTTCGACGGCCTGCGCGGCGTTCATCTGCTGCCGAAAGGGGGGCGCTGAACGCCCGCTACGTCTCCCCCTCCGCCACCGGCCGCGGCTTGCCCGCCGCGTCCACCGCCACCAGCACGAAGCTGCCGTCGGTCACCCGGAACCGCTCCGCCCGCCCGCGCCGCAGCGCCCAGGCCTCCACGTTCAGCGTGATCGAGCTCCGCCCGATCCGTTCCACCGCCGTGTAGCAACACACCACGTCGCCGATCTTGACCGGGCGCAGGAACTCCAGCCGCGAGACCGCGGCCGTCGCCACCCGCCCATGCGCCACGTCGGCCGCCGCGGTGCCGGCGGCCAGGTCCATCAGCGACATGATCCAGCCGCCGAAGATGTCCCCGGCCGGGTTGGCGTCCGCCGGCATCGCCACCATCCGCAACGTCAGCTCCCCGCGCGGGCTGCCCGCCTCGTCCATGCGCCGTCCTTTCCCTGCTCGCGCGGGCTTGGAAATCGCCCGCCGCCGGCCAATCATAGACAGTGATCGGAGGCCCCGCCATGAACGCCCAGCCCGAACCCGAGACCGACCTGCTGCGTGCCGACCGCGACGGCATCGCCTGGCTCACCCTCAACCGCCCGGCGGCGCGCAACGCGCTCTCGCTCAGCCTGATGGCGGCGCTGGACGCCGAACTCGCGCGCATCGCCGAGGACGCCGCGGTCGCGGTGGTGGTGCTGGCCGGGGCCGGCCCCGCCTTCTGCGCCGGGCATGATCTGCGCGAGCTGCGCTCCCGCCCCGAACGCACCGCCTATCAGGAGACGTTCGACCTCTGCTCGCGGCTGATGCTGCGGATCACCCGGCTGCCGAAGCCGGTGATCGCGCGGGTGCACGGGGTGGCCACCGCGGCCGGCTGCCAGCTGGTCGCCACCTGCGACCTGGCGGTCGCCGCCGCCTCGGCCCGGTTCGCCACCCCGGGGGTGAACATCGGCCTGTTCTGCTCCACCCCGATGGTCGCGCTGACCCGCGCGGTCGGGCGCAAGGCGGCGATGGAGATGCTGCTGACCGGCGGGCTGATCGACGCCGCGCGGGCGCGCGAGATCGGGCTGGTCAACCAGGTGGTCGCCGATGACGCGCTGGACGATGCCGTCGCCGCGCTGGCCGGGCAGATCGCCGGCAAATCCCCGCTTACCCTGGCGATCGGCAAGGAGGCGTTCTACGCCCAGGCCGAGCAAGGGCTGGACGCGGCCTATCGCTACGCCGCCGAGACCATGACGCGCAACATGCTGGCCCGCGACGCCGAGGAGGGTATCGATGCCTTCCTGCATCGCCGCCCGCCGGTCTGGACCGGGACCTGACGCATGGCCGACGATCCGTATCAGGTGCTGGGCGTGCCGCGCGGCGCCTCCGAGGCCGAGCTGCGCACCGCCTATCGCAAGCTCGCCAAGCAGTTCCACCCCGACCTCAACCCCGGCAAGCCGGAGGCGGCGGAGCGGTTCAAGCGCATCAACGCGGCGTGGGACCTGCTGTCGGACAAGGACAAGCGGGCCCGGTTCGACCGCGGTGAGATCGACGCCGAGGGCAACGCGCGCGCGCCGGAACGCCCGTTCTACCGCGACTATGCCGAGGCGCCCGGGGCCGGCGCGGGGGGCGCGCATCGCTATCAGGCCGAGGGCATGTCGGCCGAGGAGCTGGAAGCCTTCCTCGCCCAGGCGTTCGGCCGCAGCGCGCGCGGGCGCGACCGGCGCGGCGAGGACATGCAGTACACGCTGACCATCTCCTTCCTCGAGGCGGTCAACGGGGTGACCCGGCGCATCGCCCTGCCCGACGGGCGGAGCCTGGACGTGCGCATCCCCGCCGGGACCGAGGATGGCCATGTGCTGCGCCTGCGCGGCCAGGGGGGGCCGGGCATCGGCAAGGGCGCGGCCGGGGACGCGCTGATCGAGGTGGCGGTGGCGCCGCACCGGTTCTTCCGCCGCGAGGGGCACGACATCGTCATCACCCTGCCGGTGACGCTGAAGGAGGCGGTGCTCGGGGCCTCGGTGGAAGTGCCGACCATCGGCGGGCCGGTGCGGCTGTCCATCCCGCCGGGGTCCGGGCGGGGGACGCGGCTGCGGCTGCGCGGGCGCGGCGTCGGCGGGCACGGGCACCAGTTCGTCGATCTGGACGTGGTGATTCCGCCCGGCGCCGAGCCGGCGCTGGCCGCGTTCCTGCGCGACTGGACGCCCGAACACCGATTCGACCCGCGGGCGGAGATGCTGGCGGAGGCGGAAGCATGACGTTGTCGGAGATGCTGGCGCTGCTGGACGGGGTGGCGGCCGAGGAGCTGACCGGCTGGGTCGCGCGCGGCTGGGTGCGGGCCGACGAGGGGGCGGCGGGGTTCGAGTTTCTCGACATCGACCTGGCCCGGGCGCGGCTGGTGCGCGACCTTCGCCGCGAACTCGACGTGCCGGAACCGGCGATCGGGCTGGTGCTGTCGCTGCTGGATCAGGTCTATGCGCTGCGGTCCCAGCTGCGGTCGGTGCTGGAGCAGGCCCCGCCGCGCGGATGATTGTTCTTCCATGTTTTCGCGCGACGCTTGCAAGTTGGCGCGGATCGGGTCATGTGGGGCACCCCGGTACGGGGCCGCGACGGGCGGCGACGCCCTGGGATGGAGACTGAGACATGGGTGGCTTGAGCATCTGGCATTGGCTGGTCGTGCTGCTGGTCGTGATGCTGCTGTTCGGCGGCGGCAAGGTCAGCAACCTGATGGGCGACTTCGCCAAGGGCATCAAGGCGTTCAAGAAGAACATGGCGGACGACGAGGATGCCTCGATGGCGGCCAGTACGGACCGTCCGGCGGGCAACATCGCCGGCCCCGGGGTCAATCCATCCGCAACGGGCGCGCAGCAGCCGACCGGTACGCCGCGCCAAGGTTGAGCGCGAAAGGAGACCTGCGATGGGTGAATTCAGCATCTGGCACTGGCTGGTGGTGCTGCTGGTGGTCATGCTGCTGTTCGGCGGCGGCAAGGTCAGCGGCCTGATGGGCGATCTGGCCAAGGGGATCAAATCCTTCAAGGCGGTGATGGCCGAGGATGACGGCAAGGCGAAGCCCGCCGCCGCCGCCGCGCCGGCGCAGCCCGCCGCCGCCGCCGCGCCGCCGGTCGCGGTCGCGCAGCAGTCCGCGACGCCGGCTGCTGCCAAGCCGGCCGAGAAGGTGGATATGGAACACGCCGCCTAAGCGGGGCTTGACCCGTCCCCGTCGGCTCGGCAACGTATTACCGGATTGTCATGGCCGACGGGGTCGGCATGGTTGCCGCCCCCGAACCCATTGGTTCCGGAGCGTTCCATGTCGAAGCCCGCGTTCGAGGACATCTTCGTCTTCTCCGGCCGTCGCAACCGGAAGTCCTATATC
>JBMFXF010000284.1:0-3908 GCA_049964515.1 Acetobacteraceae bacterium
GGCGCTGCTCGCGCTGCAATCGGGGCGGGTCGAAGTGGTGATCCTGGCCGCCAACGGCATCGGTACCCCGCGCCTGCTGCTCAACTCCACCTCCGGCCGGTTCCCGAACGGGCTGGCCAATTCCTCGGGCCTGGTGGGGCGCAACCTGATGCTGCACCCCTGGCCGCAGGTCAGCGGCTATGTCGCCGAGACGCTCGACGGCGGGCGCGGGCCGATGACCAGCCTCTGGAGCAAACAGTTCTACGAGACCGACCCCACCCGCGGCTTCCTGCGCGGCTATACCATGCAGTTCGCCCGCGGCGCCGGCCCGGTGGCCGAGGCGGTGGACAGCCTCGCCGCCGGGCGGCTGCCCTGGGGCGCGGAGCATCATCGTGCCTTCCGCACCCTGCTCGACCACCGGATGCGCATCGGCATCGCCTGCGAGGACCTGCCGGAGGCGCACAACCGGGTCACCCTCGATCCCGTGCTGACCGACAGCCACGGCATCCCGGCGGCGAAAATCCACTACCGCATCGGCGAGAACACCCAGCGCATGATGGCGCACGGCATCGCCCGGGCGAAGGAGATCCTGGAGGCCGCCGGCGCCAGCCAGATCGGGGTCAGCCCCACCCTCAACAGCCCGGGCCACCTGCTCGGCACCGCGCGCATGGGCACCGACCCTGAGCGCTCGGTGGTCACTCCCTGGGGGCGCTGCCACGACGTGCGCAACCTGTTCATCGTCGATGGCAGCATCTGGGTCACCTCGGGCGGGGTGAACCCCACCTCCACCATCCAGGCGCTGGCGCTCTACATCGCCGATCAGATGAAGCGGCGCCTGGCCACCCTGTTCGACCCCGAGTGAGCGCCGGGCGGCATGTCGAGGCGTTCCTGGAGATGCTGGCTGCCGAGCGCGGGGCGGCGGCCAACACGCTCGCCGCCTATGCCGCGGATCTCGCCGATTTCGCCGCCTTCGCCGGCGATCCGGCCGAGGCGGACGCCGCCACCGTGGCAGCCTATATGGCCGGGTTGACCCGCGCCGGCCTGTCCGCCCGCACCGCCGCGCGCCGGCTGTCCGCGCTGCGCCAGTTCCACCGCTTCCTGCTCGCCGAGGGCATCCGCGCCGATGACCCGACGGCAACCCAGGTGACGCCGAAACCCGGGCGGCGGCTGCCCAAATACCTGACCGAGGCGGAGCTCGCGGCGCTGCTGAAGGCGGCCGGGGCCCGCCCCGATCCGCTGGCGGCGGCGGCGCTGGAACTCCTCTACGCCAGCGGGATGCGGGTCTCCGAGCTGCTGGGGCTGCGCCGCGCCGCGCTCAGCGGAGAGATGCTGCGGATCCGCGGCAAGGGCGGCAAGACCCGCCTGGTGCCGGTCTCGGCGCGGGCACGGGCGGCAGCGGCGGCGCTGATCGAAGCCGGGCCGAAGGCGAGCCCGTTCCTGTTCCCCGGCCGCGATCCGCGCCGGGCGATGACGCGGCAGGGGCTGTGGGCGGTGGTCAAGCAGGTGGCGCTGGCGGCAGGGCTGGACCCGGCACGGGTCTCGCCGCATGTGCTGCGCCACTCCTTCGCCTCGCATCTGCTGGCCGGCGGGGCGGATCTGCGGAGCCTGCAGCTGCTGCTGGGGCACGCCGACATCGCCACCACGGAAATCTACACCCACATCCCCGACGCACGGCTGCGCGAACTGGTGGAAACCCGCCACCCGCTGGCCCGACCTACGCCGCCCACACCGCGGCGGTAAGCGAATCCGCCCCTTCGAGGCCAAGCCCGACTCCGCAGGCGCAGCGCAGCGCCACCGGGTCGAACGCCGTCCCCCCGCAGGACCAGCAGGCGAGCGGCAGACCGGCCCGTCGGTGCAGCGCGACCGTGGCGATGCGGGATTCGAGCGCCGCCAGTGCGGCCGGGGCGAAGCCGCCGGGGACGGTGAGCGCGGCCCGCTCCGCCGCCTCCAGCCCCCGCCCGAGGGCACGGGCGCGTTCCACCGCCACCAGCAGATGCAGCGCCCCGGGCGCGGCGCCGGCGAGCGGATGCGAGGGCAGGGCGGTGTGCAGGTCCTCGGCCAGGTAGAGCCCGCCCGGGCGCAGCCGCGCCATCCCGAGTTCCAGGCAGCGCGCCTGATGGGCGGGGAGATGGCTGCCGTCCTCGATCACCAGGTCGAACGGCGGGCCGGCGGCGTCCAGCGCGCCGGCGATGGCAGCGGGGTCGGCCTGATCGGCGACGAGGTAGCGGATCGCCCCATCGCGTGGCCAGCCTGGCTGCGGCGCGGCGCGGTCGATGCCGGTGATGGCCGCGGCGGGAAACAGGGCGCGCAGCCAGCGGATGGAAGCGCCGTCCAGCACGCCGAACTCCACCACCCGGCGCACCGGTCCCAGATGCCGCAGCTGCGCGCGGTAGAACCCGCCGTAGCGGTGCCAGAAATGCTTGTCCGAGCCGACCGGATCGGCCCACCGAAGGGTCTGCATCGGCGGCACTATCGGCGCGGTTCGCCAACAAGGGGTGAACGCGGTTGCCGGCACCGCCCGCGCCGGGCTATCGACCCCGGCCCGCCACCACGGCGTGCGTGCGGAGCCAGGAACCCCGGATGCTGCGGATCGAACGGATCACCCGAAGCTTCCCGGGCGGAGTCACCGCGCTGGATCAGGCCAGCCTCGACCTTGCCGAGGGGGATTTCGTCGCCCTTCTGGGTCCATCCGGCTGCGGCAAATCCACCCTGCTGCGGCTGATCGCGGGGCTCGACCGGCCGAGTGCCGGGGCGCTACGCTGGGCGGCCGGGCAGCCGCCGGCGCCGGGCGAGATCGGCTTCGTGTTCCAGGACCCGACCTTGCTGCCCTGGGCGTCGGCGGCGGAGAACGTGGCCCTGCCGCTCACCCTGGCCGGGGCGCCGCCGGCGGATGCCAGGGCGCGGGTGGCCGCCGCGCTTGAGCGGGTGGGTCTGGCGGGCTTCGCAGAAGCGCGCCCGCGCACGCTTTCGGGGGGCATGCGGATGCGGGTTTCCATCGCGCGGGCGCTGATCACCCGGCCGCAGCTGCTGCTGATGGACGAGCCCTTCGCCGCGCTGGACGAGTTCACCCGCCACCGGCTGCAGGCCGATCTGTTGGCGCTGTGGCGGGAGGCCGGCTGCACGGTGGTGTTCGTCACCCACTCCATCTACGAGGCCTGTTTCCTGGCGCGACGTATCGTGCTGATGACGCCGCGGCCGGGGCGGATCGCCCGCGAGATTCCCGCCCGGCTGCCGGATGCGCCGGACCGGCGGCTGTCTTCCGACTACGCCGCGCTGGTGAGGGAGGTGAGCGCGGCGATGGAAGCGGTGCTGGTATGAGCGGGCGCCTGGCTCCCACCCTGTTCGGCCTGCTGGTGCTGGGGCTGTGGCAGGCCGGCGTGATGCTGTTCCACGTGCCCGCCTATCTGCTGCCGGGGCCGGCCGCCATCGTGGGCGCGTTCCTCGCCGCGCCGGGGCTGCTGCTGGGCTCGCTGCTGGCCACCCTCGCGGTGACCGCGGCGGCGCTGGTGGCGGCCTCGGTGTTGGGGGTGGCAATGGCGCTGCTGATGGTGCTGAGCCGCTGGGCCCGCGCGGCCATCCAGCCCTGGGCGGTAGTGCTGCAGGTGACGCCGATCGTCGCTATCGCGCCGCTCATCATCGTGCTGGTGGGCAATGCGTTCGCCTCGCTGGTGGTGTGCGCCACCATCGTCGCGTTCTTCCCGGTGTTCGCCAACACCGCGGCGGGGCTGGAAACGGTGCCGGCGGAGCTGTTGGATCTGTTCCATTTATACGGGGCCTCGCGGGGGCAGATTTTGTGGCGGCTGCGGGTGCCGGCGGCGGTGCCTTATTTTCTGGCCGGGTTGCGTATCTCCGGCGGGCTCGCGCTGGTGGGGGCGGTGGTGGCCGAGTTCGTGGCCGGGTCGGGCGGCTTTGCCTCCGGGCTCGCATAC
>JBMFXF010000285.1:0-3880 GCA_049964515.1 Acetobacteraceae bacterium
GAGGCCGACCGCGCCACCGCGGGCGCCATCGCGCGGGCCCTGGCCGCGGCCGAGTTCAAGGGCGACAAGGGCAAGACCTGCCTGATCCTGGCCCCCGGCGGCGGGTTCTCGCGGGTGCTGGCGGTGGGTCTCGGCAAGCCGGCCGACCGCAAGCTGCGGACGATCGAGGAGGCCGGCGGGGCGGCGGTGGCGGCGCTGGCGCGCGCGACCGACGTGGCGGTGGCGGCCGATGCGCTCTCGCCCGCGGAGGCCGCCGCCTTCGCGCTGGGGGCGGCGCTGCGCGCCTACCGCTTCGACCGCTACCGCACCAAGGAGAAGCCGGAGGACAAGCCGCGGCTGACCGCGCTTTCGGTGCTGGTGGCCGATCCCGCGGCGGCGACGGCGGCCTATGCTCCGCTGCGCCCGGTGGCCGAGGGGGTGTTCCTGACCCGCGACCTGGTGAGCGAGCCGCCGAACGTGCTGAACCCCGCGAGCTTCGCCGAACGCTGCCAGGCGCTGACCGCGCTGGGGCTGGCGGTGGAGGTGATGGGGCCGGCGCAGCTCGCCGCGCTGGGCTTCGGCGCCCTGCTGGGGGTGGCGCAGGGCAGCGCGAACGAGCCGCGGATGGTGGTGATGCGCTGGGACGGCGGGGCACCGGGGGCGAAGCCGGTGGCGTTCATCGGCAAGGGGGTGACCTTCGATACCGGCGGCATCAGCATCAAGCCGGCCGGCGGGATGGAGGACATGAAATGGGACATGGCCGGAGCCGGCACCGTCACCGGGCTGATGGCGGCACTGGCCGGGCGCCGCGCGCGGGTGAACGCGGTGGGGCTGATCGGGCTGGTGGAGAACATGCCCTCCGGCACCGCCCAGCGGCCGGGCGACGTGGTGCGCAGCTATTCCGGCCAGACCGTCGAGGTCATCAACACCGACGCCGAGGGGCGGCTGGTACTGGCCGACGTGCTGTGGTATTGTCAGAAAACATTCGCTCCGCAGTTCATGGTGGATCTGGCCACCCTGACCGGAGCGATCATCATCGCCCTGGGCCATGAGCACGCCGGGATGTTCGCCAACGACGACACGCTGGCGGCGCGGCTCGATGCGGCCGGGCGGGAGACCGGGGAGAAGCTGTGGCGGATGCCGCTGGCCGAGGCCTATGACGAGCAGATCAAATCCGCCATCGCCGACATGAAGAACGTGGGCGGCCGGCCCGCCGGGTCGATCACCGCCGCGCAGTTCCTGCAACGTTTCGTCAACGGCAAGCCGTGGGCGCATCTGGATATCGCCGGCATGGCGTGGTCCTCGAAGGACGCGCCGCGCACGCCCAAGGGCGCCACCGCGTTCGGGGTGCGGCTGCTGGACAGGCTGGTGGCGGCCCATTACGAGACCGGAGGGGAATGACCGCGCTGGGGTTCTACCACCTGACCCGCACCAGGCTGGAGGCGGCGCTGCCCTCGCTGCTGGCGCGGACGCTGCGGGAGGGAGAGCGGGCGGTGGTGCTGGCGCCGACGCCGGAGCAGGTGGCGGCGCTGGATGCAGCGCTGTGGGAGGCGCCGGGCGAGACCTGGCTGCCGCACGGCACCGCGGCCGACGGGGATGCGGCGTTGCAGCCGATCTGGCTGACCGCGACCGAGGAGGCGCCGAACGGGGCGCGGTTCCTGTTCCTGACCGGCGGGGCGGGCACGGCGCGCTGGGATGCCTACGCGCGGATTTTCGATCTGTTCGACGGCACCGATCCGGCGGCGGTTGAGGCGGCGCGCGGGCGCTGGCGGGCGGCGACGGCGGCGGGGCTGGCGCCGGTTTACTGGCAGCAGGGGCCGCGCGGGTGGGAGCGGAAGGCGGGGTAGCGGGTCAGCGCTGACGGGTAAGCGTCGCCGCCCGGGCCGCGATCGCCTCCGACAGCGGGCCCAGCTGAGCCGGGCCGGAAAACCTTGGGCTGGCGGCGAGGTCGCGGATCTGTGCCGGGGGGAGTCGGCTCAGGGCGCGCAGCACCAAGCGGAACGCGCCGGCGCGATCCTTGGGCAGCGGCGTGTCTTCCCCCAGCATGGCGAGGAGTTCCCGCACGTCCGCGATGGATGGCAGAAACGTCTTGTTATCGAACCTTTCTGCCAGGGTCCGGAGTAACCCCTCCTGCTCTCCCGGCAGGTGGGCCCGCAGCAGCTGGGCGAGGGCGCGTGGTCCGCGCGGCGCGGGCGGCGGGCGGAGCTTGCCGCGCGGCTTCGGATCGGCCTTCGCCGGGGAGCGGCGGGTGCCGACTTGCCGCAGGTTCGCCGCAACCCGCTCGAAGCCCCATTCATCAACCAGGGCTTGCAGGTGGTCCAGAAGCTTTTCGTCGGGTGTCATCGCTTCATGCTCCGCAGCCGCCGTCACAGACCGATCGCCGAGAAGAACTCTCTGGAGAAATTCCTGAACCTTGTCGAATTGCCAGGATAGCTGCCGTCTCCCCGCATCAGTTTCGGGTTCACGGGCCATCGGAAATATTCCCTACCCCCGCCCGCGCGTCACCAGCCGCCCTGCCCGCGCCTGCGTGGCCGCCCCGGCGGCGAAGGCCGACTGGCCGTTCACCCAGGTCTCGAGAATCCCCTCTGCCGGCAGGGTCGGCGCGTCGTAGGTCGCGGCGTCGCGCACCCGGTCGGGGTCGAACAGCACCAGGTCCGCGAACGCGCCCGCCCGGATCACGCCGCGGTCGATCAGCCCGAACACCGCGGCGGTGTGGCCGGTCATCTTGCGCACCGCCGCCTCCAGCGAAAACAGCCCCAGGTCGCGCGCGTAATGGCCCAGCACGCGGGGGAAAGTGCCCCACAGCCGCGGATGCGGGCGGGCGTCATGCGGCAGCCCGTCGCTGCCGATCATCGCCAGCGGGTCGGCGAGGATGCGCCGCACATCCGCCTCGTCCATCTGAAAGAAGATCGCGCCCGCCGGCAGCAGCCGCTCGGCGGCCTCGCGCGGGGTCAGCTTCCAGTCCCGCGCGATGTCGTCCAGCATCCGCCCGGCCTGCTCGGGATGCGGCACCGACCAGGTGAGCCGCACCGGCACGTCGGCGCGCAGCCGGTCCGGAATCAGCACCGTCGAGCCGGCGGCGTAGGGATAGACGTCGAAGGCGACGCGCTGCTCGCGCGCGGCGGCGGCGATGCGCGGCAGGGTCTCGGCGGAGCGGCCGAAGTTTTCCGGCATGGTGCATTTGTGGTGGCTGATCACCACCGCGGCCTTGGTCTCCCGACCGATCCGCAGTGTCTCCTCGATCGAGGTCAGCACGCCGCTCGCCTCGTCGCGCATATGCGTGACATAGAGGCCGCCGGCCTCGCGCAGCGCCTCCGCCACCGCGATCACTTCCTCGGTCGGCGCCTTGATGTTGGGCGGATAGTAGAGGCCGGTGGAAAAGCCGGAGGCGCCCTCGGCGAGCGCCTGGGCCAGGCGCGCGCGCATCCGTTCGGCTTCGGCATCGCTGGCCGGGCGCTGCGTGTCTCCGCCCATCGCCTCCACCCGCAACGACATATGCCCGATCAGCGCCACCGTGTTCACCGGCGCCGGCTCGGCGCGGAGTTTCTCGGCGTAGGCGCCGAAGCTGTCGAAGGTCCACCATTCCTCCCCACCCAGCAGGTCGAGCGGCGGCGGCGGGCGGCGGGTCATGCGCGCGGGCGAGAGGCTGATGCCGCAATTGCCCACCACCACCGTGGTCACCCCCTGCGACATCTTGCAGCCCATGCAGTCCGGGCCGCACAGCACGGCGCGGTCGTCATGGGTATGGGCGTCGATGAAGCCGGGGGCGAGCACCTTGCCGGTGGCGTCGATCTCGCGCGTGGCGGCGTGCCCGCCGAGCTCGCCGATGGCGGCGATGCGGTCGCCGGAGACCGCGACGTCGGCGCGGTAGCGCGGGGCGCCGGTGCCGTCGATGACGGTG
>JBMFXF010000286.1:0-3869 GCA_049964515.1 Acetobacteraceae bacterium
CGCGATCTTTCGGGGCTGCTGAGCGGACGGACCAGCCTGGCCGAGACGGTCCTGCGCTACCCGGCCGGCGGGTTCGACATCCTGCCCGGGTGCGCGGGCTCGGGCACGCTGGCGGGGCTGGACCCGGCGCTGCTGGACCCGGTGCTGGCGCTGCTGCGCGCGGCGCCGTCCTACCGACATGTGCTGCTGGATCTGGGCGCCGGGCTGGAGGCCGGGGTGCGGGCTCTGGCCGCCGCCGCCGATACGCTGCTGGTGCTGGCGAGCGACGAGCCCACCAGCCTGACCGATGCCTATGCGGTGCTGAAACTGTACAACGCCGACCGTCCGGGCGGCGACGTGCGGATCGTGGTCAATCAGGCGCCGAACCCGGCCGCGGGGCAGCGCACCTATGCCACTTTGCGCAAGGCGGCGCAGGCGTTTCTGGGGCGCGATCCGCCGCTGGCCGGGGTGATCCGGCGCGATGAGCGGGTGCGCGATGCGATCCGCCGGCAGAGCCTGCTGCTGGCCCGGTATCCGAACGCCGCCGCCGGGTCCGATGTCGAACGGACGGTGCGCGCGCTGGGTCTGTAGTCGGGGTGCGGCGTTGCGTCGTGGCCCGCGATGGAGCATGATCGGTATCTGGAATACGACTTCTTCGGCGGCGCCCATTCGGGAGAACCAGGATGGACCAGGCACAGGCTTCTGCTGGCGACAAGCCGCGGCTGGTGTTGCAGACCGCCGATGTGCGGGTGGTCGAATATGTGATGCCCCCCGGCACCTGGCACCGCTGGCATCGCCATTCCGAGGTGACCGACCGGTTCTGGTGCCTGGAGGGAACCATCGCAGTGGAGGTTCGCGATCCGCCGCGCGCCGAACGCCTCATCCCGGGGCAAAGCCTGACCCTCGCGCCGGGGCTGGTGCATCGGGCCGGTAACCCGGGCGATGCGGTGGGCCGGTATCTGCTGGTGCAGGGGATCGGGCGCTACGACTATATCGCCGAGCCATAACGGGGGCGGCCCGCTACAGCACCAGCATCCCCACCGTCGCCGCGGCCATCAGCACCGCCGCCGCCCAGCCGAACCACCGCAACCAAGCCGGCAGCACATACGGCCCCATCACCGACCGCAGCGACCCCAGCACCACCATCGCCGCGATCACCGGCCCCGCCACCGCCCCATTGATGACCGCGGACCACACCAGCGCCCGCATCGGGTCGATCGGCGAGGCCACGATGCCGGCACCCAGCAGGGTCGCAACCGCGATGCTGACGTAGAACGCCCGCGCGTCGCCCGCCTTGCGGTCCAGCCCTTCCGCCCAGCCCATGGTTTCGCTCAGCGCGTAGGCGGTCGATCCGGCCAGCACCGGCACCGCCAAAAGCCCGGTGCCCAGCACGCCCAGCGCGAAGATCAGCGCCGCGAAGCGGCCGGCGATGGGCGCCAGCGCCGCTGCGGCTTGTGCCGGCGTGTCGATATCGGTGATCCCGTGCGCGTGCAGCGTGGCGGCGGTGCCGACGATGATGGCAAGCGAGACCAGGTTGGAATAGCCCATGCCCGCCCAGGTATCGGCATTGATGCGGTCGATCTCGCCGCCGCCGTCGGTGCGGGCGCGCAGCGGGCGGGGATCGGGGGAGAGCTGCATGTCCTCGATCTCCTCGGCCGCCTGCCAGACGAACAGATAGGGGCTGATGGTGGTGCCGAGCACGGCCACCAGCATGGTCAGCGCCGACCGCGTCAGCGCGACATGGGGGACCAGCACGGCGAACAGCACGCTCGCCCAGGCGACGTGGATCACGAACAGCAGGGCCACATAGGCCAGCAGCGCCAGGGTCAGCCATTTCAGATAGAGGACGTAACGGCGGTAGGCGACCCAGACTTCGGTGACCGTGCAGAACAGGGCGAACCCGCCGGCCCACAGCCACCCCGGGCCGCCCGCCAGAAGCCGCGCGACCTCGGCCATGCCGCCGATATCGGCGCCGAGATTGACCACGTTCGCCACCACCAGCAGTGCCACGATCCCGAGCACCACCGGGCGCGGGGCATGGGCGCGCAGCGTGCCGACGATGCCGGCGCCGGTGACGCGGCCGATATGGGCGCTGATCTCCTGCACCGCGACCATGAACGGCAGTGTCAGCACCACCGCCCAGCCGAGGCCGTAGCCGAACGCCGCGCCGGCCTGGGCGTAGGTTACGATCCCGGACGGGTCGTCATCGGCCGCGCCGGTGACGACACCGGGGCCGAGCCGGCGGATCAGGCCGAGGAAGCGGGGGCGGCGCAGGGCGGCGGTGCCCGATACCATCTCAACCGGTGTGCGTTGACAGAGGTAACTGGAAAGGTGGGATTTAGGGGGATGTGGGGGGATCGGATGGGATTTCAGGGGGTTGGGCGAAAAATTGGCGCGGCGGTTTTGGCACGGGTTTGGGAGGTTTGGGCGGAATCTGACAGACGGTTTTAGAAAGCTGAGGGCGGCTCTTAGGGGGGCTTAGGATGGCTCTCAAGGAGGGGCGAGAGTTCGCGCCAGGAGGGCCACCAGTCGGCGGCGGGGAGATGCAAGGGCGCGGATTGCAGGCGCTGGAGGATGCGGGCGGCGCGGCGGATGGCTTCGTGGAAGCCGATGGGATCGAGCGCGCCGCAGGCTTCGTTCGACATGGACAGATCGAGAGGGGTGCCGGAGCGGGAGCGATCGAGCGCCTGATAGACCAGGCGCCAGGAGCAGGAGCGGCTCTGATCGACGGGAAAACCTACATCGAGAAGGTTGCCGTGGCCGGCGAGAGAGTAGCTCCCGGCTAAATCAGAAATATAAAGCAACTCTCCTGAGTAGGCGCGGACGTATTCGGCGATGAATTCGGCCTGATTCTGCTGACACAGTCGTTGACGCGAAGCGGTCGGCTGATGACAGCCGATCAGAAAGGACGCTGCCTTTCTTTCCGCGGCGAGAATTGCCGGGCTATTGCGTGCCGCCGCAGCATGCGCGCCGCAAACGGCCATAATGGCCGAAAGAAGGAGCAACCGGTTCATTGGGGACTCTCCTTGAACAGTTCGGCCAGGATGCGGTCGAACAGTTCCTGAGCGAGCCTGACGCGCTGCATGGCGCTGATCGGACGATTACGAAGAGCCTCCAATCGCCTGATAGCATTACGCAATTCCTCGTGGGCGAAGGCACCCTCGGGACCACCGACGGACTGTTCCCAACGGTTCTCCAGCGCCGTCCGAGACGCCGGTTCGACGGTCGATGCGAGAGCACCAGGTGCTGCGCCGACACCCGAAATCAGCCGCGACGGCGAGATATCGAGAGCGATCGCGATCCCCGTCAGCGTGCCGCGCTTGACCGGCTGTCCTGATTCCGCACGGCTGATCGTGCGCACGGAGACGCCGGCCCTGGCGGCCGCCGCCTTGGCTCCCCCTCTCAGCGCCACCACAGCGCGAAGCCGATCGGCGATCGCCTGGGGGGAACTGTTGACGGCGGGATCTGTATCGTCAGGGGCAGAAGCGGACATTTCACCTTTTGTAGGCAGTTTCAACACATTACTGACATTCCGGCGTCAGACCGGAGGCGTGGAACAGTTCCGTGCGGACGGTGATTGACAACCGGCGTTCTCCGGAAGGCCGGCTGATCCGGCCCTCCGGGGGGGCCTACCCGTTATCCGGCGGGCTTTGCAACGGAGGACATGCCGCCATGGCGCTCTTGGCGGGTCCTGGCGGCCATCCGCTTCGGTCCGGCCGGAAATCTGCCCCGGCGGCGATCGACAGCGGGCCGGAGGGGGCCGTCGGCCGCTTCGGCTGGCGGGTATCGGTGCCTGCTGCGCCGCGCCCGCCTGGTTGGGCATGGCGCCGGCGAGGGGGATCTTCGTCGATCGCCCGGCATCGCCGACCCGCATCCGGCGGGCGGCGATG
>JBMFXF010000287.1:0-3861 GCA_049964515.1 Acetobacteraceae bacterium
CGCCGCGGCGGCGGTATTGTATGGATCCGGCCCCGGCGTGGCCAGGACGGGTTTGTCGCATCGGGTAACAGGGGGCGGCGGCCCCGGTTGACGCCTCCGGGCGGGGCGCTAAGCCTGTCGCCATGACCGAGATCGCCGAGCATCTGGCCCGCATCCGCGCCCGCATCGCCGAGGCGGCGCGGCGGTCGGGCCGGCCCGCGGACGCGGTCGGCCTGGTCGCGGTGTCCAAGACCAAGCCGGTGGCGGCGGTGCTGGCCGCGCTGGCCGCCGGGCAGGCGGTGTTCGGCGAGAACCGGGTGCAGGAGGCGGCGGAGAAATTCCCGCCGCTGCGCGCCGATCATCCCGAGCTGCGGCTGCACCTGATCGGCGGGTTGCAGACCAACAAGGCGCGCGAGGCGGTGCGGATCGCCGATGTGATCGAGAGCCTGGACCGGCCGCGGCTGGCGGATGCGCTGGAGGCGGCGATGGTCCGCGAATCCCGTCGCCCGGCGCTGCTGATCGAGGTGAATACCGGCGACGAGCCGCAGAAATCCGGCGTCCCGCGCGCCGAGGCGGATGCGTTCATCGCCGCCTGCCGGGACCGGTTCGGCGCCCAGCTGCGCGGGCTGATGTGCGTGCCGCCGGCGGGGCAGGATCCGGCGCCGCATTTCGCCTGGCTCGCCGCCTGCGCCCGTGCCCACGGGCTGGCCGAGCTGTCGATGGGCATGTCGGCCGATTTCGAGACCGCGATCGCCCATGGCGCCACCCTGGTGCGGGTGGGCTCGGCGATCTTCGGCGCCCGCTGAGACCGCAAGCCAGAACCAGGGAAGGACCCCACCATGCAAACCCTGCTCGATGCCGCCGGGCGGATCGGCGCCCGGCTGAAGGCGCGGGGCGAGACCATCGCCATCGCCGAATCCTCGACCGGCGGGCTGATCTCGGCGGCGCTGCTCGCGGTGCCGGGGGCCAGCGCCTATTTCCTCGGCGGGTCGGTGATCTACACCCGCGCCGCCCGCGCCGCGTTCCTCGACATCCCGGACCCGCTGCCGGGCGGGATGCGCGCCGCCACCGAACCCTACGCCAGCCTGCTCGCCGAAACGGTGCGCGCGCGCTGCGGCGCGGTCTGGGGCCTGGGCGAGACCGGAGCCACCGGCCCCACCGGCAACCGCTACGGCGATGCCGCCGGCCATAGCTGCATCGCGCTGGCCGGCCCGCGGCCGGCGGCGATCACGCTCGAGACCGGCGCCGCGGACCGGGAGGCCAATATGCGCGCCTTCGCCGCCCGCGCGCTGGCGCTGCTGGAGGCGGCGCTGGCGTGAGCGGCTCGGCGGAGCTCAGCGTCGTCATCCCCTGCTACAACGAGCGCGCCAATGTGGCGCCGATGGTGGCCCGCCTCGAGGCGGCGCTGGCCGGGATCGCCTGGGAGGCGATCTTCGTCGATGACAACAGCCCCGACGGCACCACCGAGGCGGTGCGCGCGATCGCGCGGCGGGATGCGCGGGTGCGCGGCATCCGGCGCATCGGCCGGCGCGGCCTCGCCTCGGCGGTGATCGAGGGAGCGCTGTCGTCCTCGGCCGATTTCGTCGCCGTGATCGACGGCGACCTGCAACACGACGAGACCCGGCTGCCGGATCTGCTGGCGCTGCTGCGCGCCGACCGCGCCGACCTGGTGGTGGGCAGCCGCCACGTGCCGGGCGGTGACAACGCCGGTCTCGCCAGTGCCTGGCGGCACCGGCTTTCGGATGCCGGGATCCGGCTGGCGCAGATCTCGCTGCCGGTGAAACTGACCGACCCGATGAGCGGGTATTTCATGCTGCCGCGCCCGCTGTTCGAGCGGCTGGCGCCGCGGCTGACCGGGGAGGGGTTCAAGATCCTGCTCGACCTGCTGCTGTCCGCCCCGGCGCCGCTGCGGGTGGCGGAGGTGCCGGTGACGTTCCATGCCCGCACCGCCGGGGAGAGCAAGCTCGACGTGCTGGTGCTGCTCCAGTTCGTGGGGCTGCTGGCCGACAAGATGCTGGGCGGGCTGCTGCCGCTGCGCTTCGTTTCCTTCGCGCTGGTGGGCGCGATCGGGGTGGGGGTGAATCTGGTGGTGCTGTGGGCCGGCCGCGCGATGGGGCTCGGTTTCGGCTGGGCGCAGACGCTGGGGACGGTGGTGGCGATGGTGGGCAATTTCGTGCTCAACAATGCGGTCACCTACCGCGACCAGCGGCTGCGCGGCGCGGCGCTGTGGCGCGGGCTGGTGCTGTTCCTGGCGGTGTGCGGGGTGGGGGCGGCGGCCAACGTGGGGATCGCCCGCGCGCTGTTCGCCGACCGGCTGGGCTGGACCGTCTCGGGGCTGGCCGGGGCGGCGATCGGGGTGGTGTGGAACTATGCGGTTTCGGCGACCCTGGTCTGGCGGCGTCGGTAAGCTCAGCCGGTGAGCACCGAGACCCCGTAGGCGAGGCCGCAGGCGACCAGCAGCACGGTCACGCCGACGCCGGCGATGTTGCCGGCGCGGGAGTTGCGCCACGGGCCCATCACCTCGGCGTCGTTGGCGAGCAGCAGCAGGAACACCAGCGCCGGCGGCATCGCCAGCGTGGCCACCACGTTGACCAGCAGCACGATGGTCTCGAGCGGCGCGCCGGGGATCAGCACCGCCGCGGCGGCGAACAGGGTGGAGGCGATCAGCACCAGGTAGAACCGCCCGCCCTCGCGCAGCCCCGTGTTGAGGCTGTGCGGGCCGTGCATCACCTCGCCGAACGCATAGGCCGAGGCGGTGGCGATGGTGATGGCGGCGACCAGGCCGGCGAGGAAGATGCCGAGCGCGAACAGCCCGGCGCCGAGCGGGCCGATGCGCGGGCGCAGCGCGGTGGCGAATTGCGCGGCCTGCCAGTCGGCGGCGCTGACGCCGTGACGGAGCAGCGGCGCGGTGGCGACGATGGCGGCGATGCCGAACACCGCGGCGAGCAGGGCGCCGATCGCGGTATCCCAGCGGGCGGCGGCGATGTCCTGCGGTTCGAGGCCCTTGTCGGCCACCGCGCCCTGCTGGAAGAACAACATCCAGGGGGTGACGGTGGCGCCGATGTCGGCCACCATCAGCAGGATGCTGCTGTGGGTGAGCCCGCCCGGCAGCGGGCGCCAGGTGAGGAAGGCGTGGCCGATCGCGCCCCAGTCCGGCCGGGCGAGCAGCGCCACCGGCAGGAACACCGCGTTGCCCAGGGCGAGCGCCAGGGTGATGCGTTCCCACAGGCTGTAGCGGGCGGTGGCGGCGACCAGGATGACCACCGCCGCGCCGCCGCCGACGGCGACGGCCGGGGGAACGCCGAAATAGCCGAGGCCGGCGCGGATGCCGATGAACTCGGTGACCAGGGTGAGCAGGTTGCCGACCAGCAGGTCCAGCATGGCGAAGCCGCCCCAGAAGCGGCCGAAGCGGTCGTGGATGAGGCGGGCGTGGCCCTGGCCGGTGGCGGCGCCGATGCGGGCGGCCATTTCCTGCACCACGAAGCCGACCAGGAAGGTGACGGCGACGAAGGGGAGGAAGAAGCCGATGCCGAAGCGGGCGCCGGTGGCGGCGTAGGAGAGCATCGAGGGGGCGTCATTCTCGCCCAGGAACACCAGCAGCCCGGGGCCGGCGAGCAGCCAAGCGAGGCGCATGAGGCGGCCGCGGGCGCGGGCGCGGGCGGCGAGGGCATGGGCGCGGGCGTGGTCCTCGGCGGCGGGGGTGATGCGGGCCGGCGGGATCACGGGAGATGCAGGATCTGCCAGGCGACCACGAAGATCATGGCGAGCACGTAGAGGCGGAGCGACCAGAGCAGGAGGCGCAGGCCGGGGGTGAGGCGGCGGGCCGGCCAGGCGCGGGTGCGCCGGCGCGCGGAGTGGAGGGCGAGGGCGGCGAGGTCGGGG
>JBMFXF010000288.1:0-3855 GCA_049964515.1 Acetobacteraceae bacterium
ACGCGCAGCCCCGCCATGGTGGCGCTGGCCGGGTTGGTGCCGTGCGCCGAGGCCGGGATCAGGCAGACATCCCGCGCCGCCTGGCCGCGGGCGGCGTGGAAGGCGCGGATCGCCAGCAGCCCCGCGTATTCGCCCTGCGAGCCGGCATTGGGCTGCAACGAGACCGCGGCGAACCCGGTCAGCGCGGCGAGCCACTCCGCCAGCCGCGCGATCAGAATGTTGTAGCCCCGGGTCTCTCCGGGCGGGGCGAACGGGTGGATGTCGGCGAAGCCGGGCCAGGAGATCGGCTCCATCTCCGCCGCCGCGTTGAGCTTCATGGTGCAGGAGCCGAGCGGGATCATGCCGCGGTCGAGCGCGAGGTCGCGGTCCGACAGGGTGCGCAGCCAGCGCAGCATGGCGTGTTCGGAGCGGTGGGCGTGGAACACCGGCTCGGTGAGCAGCGCGCCGGCGCGGCGCAGCGCCGCCGGCAGCGGCGAGGGCGCCGCCGCCGGGGCCGGGCCGAACAGGGCGGCCAGCCGGTCGAACGTCTCGCCGGTCACGGTCTCGTCGAGGGCGATGCCGACGCCGGTGGCATCGATCCGGCGCAGCAGGAAGCCGGCCTCGGCGGCGCGCGCCAGCAGCGCGTCGGCGTCCGCGACCTCGAGCGCCAGGGTGTCGAAGAATGCATCGTGGCGGAGCGTGAGCCCGGCCGCGCGCGCCGCCGCGGCCAGCCGGCAGGCCTGGGCGTGGACCGCGGCGGCGATCGCCCCCAGCCCCTCCGGCCCGTGCCAGACCGCGTAGAACGCGGCCATCACCGCCGGCAGCACCTGCGCGGTGCAGATGTTGGAGGTGGCCTTCTCGCGGCGGATATGCTGCTCGCGGGTCTGCAGCGCCAGCCGCAGCGCCCGCGCGCCGGTGCGGTCCACCGAGACCCCCACCAGCCGGCCCGGCAGGTGGCGGCGGAACGCATCGCGGGTGGCCAGGAACCCGGCATGGGGGCCGCCGAAGCCCATCGGCATCCCGAACCGCTGCGCCGAACCCACCACCGCATCGGCGCCCATCGCCCCGGGCGGGGTCAGCGCGACCAGCGCCAGCGGGTCGGCCGCCACGATGGCGAGCGCGCCGGCGGCATGGGCGGCGGCGATCTCGGCGGTGAGGTCGCGCACCGCCCCGGTGCTGCCCGGGTAGGACAGCACCACCGCGAAGGGCGCGGCGGCGGCGATGGCGTCCGGGGCGTCGGCGGGGATTTCGACCAGCCGCCAGCCAAGCGCCCCGGCGCGGGTCGCCAGCACCGCCCTGGTCTGCGGATGCAGATCTTCCGCCACCGCGATAACGGTCGATGTCGCGCCCGCCAGCGCGTGCGCCATCGCCACCGCCTCGGCCGCCGCCGTCGCCTCGTCCAGCAGCGAGGCGTTGGCGAGTTCCATCCCGGTGAGGTCGCGGATCAGGGTCTGGAAGATCAGCAGCGCCTCCAGCCGGCCCTGCGAGATTTCGGCCTGGTACGGCGTGTAGGCGGTGTACCAGGCGGGGTTTTCCAGCACGTTGCGGCGCAGCACGGCGGGCATGATGGTGCCGTGATAGCCCATGCCGAGCAGCGCCCTGGCGGAGCCGTTGGCCGCGGCCAGCGCGCGCAGCTCGGCCAGCACCGCGGCCTCGTCGATCGGCTCCGGCAGGGCGGGCGGGGCGGTGAGGCGGATCCCCGGCGGGATGGTCTCGGCGATCAGCGCATCCAGCGAGGGCGCCCCGACCGCGGCCAGCATCCGCGCCCGCTCGGCCGCGGAGGGGGCGATGTGGCGGGCGGCGAAGCCGGTGCTCATGCCTCGGACTCCGCGAGGAAGGCGGCATAGGCCTCGGCGTCCATCAGCGCCTCGGCGGCGGCGGGGTCGTCGAGCTCGAGACGGAACAGCCAGCCCTCCGCCTCGGCATCGCCGTTGATGACCGCCGGGTCGTCCACCACCGCCTGGTTGGTCTCCACCACCTTGCCGGCGAGCGGGGCGAACACGTCGGAGGCGGCCTTGACGGATTCCACCACCGCGCAGGCCTCGCCCGCCTCCACCACCCGGTCGATCGCGGGAAGCTCGACGAACACCAGATCCCCCAGCGCCTCCTGGGCGTGGTCGGTGATGCCGACGGTGGCGATGTCGCCGTCGAGGCGCACCCATTCATGGTCGCGCGAGTAGCGGATGTCGGGGCTGGGCATGGCGGGCTCCTGGGGGGATCAGGCGTAGCGGTGGGGGACGAAGGGCAGCGGGACGACGCGGGCGGGCACCGTCCCGCCGCGCAGCCCGAGACGGACCGTGCCGCCGGGGGCGGCGAGGGCGGCGGGCACGTAGCCCATGGCGATGGGCGCTTCGAGGCTCGGGGAATAGAGGCCGGAGGTGACCTGGCCGATGACCGCGCCGGCCGGATCGAGGATCGGCGCGCCCCCGCGCACCGGGGCGCGGCCTTCGGGGCGCAGCCCGACCCGCCGGCGCGCCGGGCCGCGCTGAAGCGTTTCGCGCAGCCGCGGCCCGCCGGGGAAATCCCACGCCTCGCGGCGGCGCTTGCCGATGGTCCAGGCGAGGCCGGCGGCGATCGCGTCGGTCTCGGCGTCGATATCGGCGCCGTGCAGGCAGAGCCCGGCCTCGAGCCGCAGCGAGTCGCGCGCGCCGAGCCCGGCCGGGGCGACCTCCGGGGCGGCGAGCAGCGCATCGGCGAGCGGCGCCGCCGCGTCGGCGGGGATGGAGAGTTCGAACCCGTCCTCGCCGGTGTAGCCGGAGCGGGAGATCAGCGCCTCCGCGCCGTGCAGGCGGAAGCGGCCGATGCCGAGGAACGGCAGCGCCGCCGCCTCCGGGGAGAGCCGGGCGAGCACGGCGGCGGCGCGCGGGCCCTGCAGGGCGAGCAGGGCCTGCCCGTCCAGCGGGGCGAGGCTGACGCCGGCGGGCAGGGCGGCGGCGATATGGGCGAAATCGCCCGCTTTGTTGGCGGCGTTGACCACCAGCAGCAGCCGGTCGGGGGCGAGCTTAGCCACCATCAGATCGTCGATGATGCCGCCCGCGGCGTTGGTGAGCAGCGTGTAGCGCTGCCGGCCCGGGGCGAGGCCGGCGATGTCGCCCGGGACCAGGCGTTCCAGCGCCGCCGCCGCGTCCGCCCCGGCGAGGATCGCCTGGCCCATGTGCGAGACGTCGAACAACGCGGCGGCCTCGCGGCAATGGCGGTGCTCCGCCAGCACGCCGCCGCGGCAGCGCTCCGCCAGCGCCCCGGTGGGGGCGTACTGCACCGGCAGCGCGTAGCCGGCGAAGCCGACCATCCGCCCGCCATGGGCGCGGTGCCAGGAGTCGAGGGGGAGCGGAAGCGGGGAGGGCTGGGTCACGCGGGGCTCCGTCGGCGGGTCTGCCGCCGGGCGGATGCCCGAACGGTTGACCCCCCTCTGTCGCGTGACCTGAGAGATTCGGACCCGGGGCGCGGGCGCCGGGGGACCTTACTCCGTCGGTGCGGGCGGGATGGCCCGGCTTTCCAGAGGTCCCGAGTCCGGCGCGGTCCGTTTGCCTGAGCGTTTCCGGGGGTCGGTTGCGCCTTCGGCGGCGGGGTGGTGGGGGCCCCGCGCTCTCCCGCGCCGGGGGCGGGACGGACGATATATGGGCGATTCGGCGGCACCGGGCAAGCGGGTTTCGGCGGCGGCCGGCGGGGGCAGGAGGTCGCGGGCATTAACCTCAGGGTAACCGGCGCCGGCCGAGACTCCGGGTCGGGAGGGTGACATACGAAAACAGACATGGCATCCGGCCGCGTTTGTTGTCACACTCAAACCCCGCCACCGTCCTGGAGCCGATCATCGCCCATTCTGCCCACCCCGATCTCGCGGATCCCAAGCCGGAAGACGCTCCCGGACCGCCGGAG
>JBMFXF010000289.1:0-3838 GCA_049964515.1 Acetobacteraceae bacterium
GGGCCGCCGCCCGCGCACTGGTGCTCGCCGGCATTCCGCCCGAGGCCACAGAATTCCGCATCGACCCCGCCGCCTACGCCCCGCCCGCACACCCCCCCGGCGGGTTCGCGGTGCCGCGCGCGCTGGTGGCCCTCGCCGCGCAGGCCATCCAGGCCCGCGATGACCGGCGGTTCGCCCTGCTCTACCGGCTGATCTGGCGCGCCCACGCCGGCGTCCCGGTGCTGGAGGACCGCGCCGACCCCGACCTCCGCCACGCCACCCGCCTGGCCTACGCGGTGCGGGCGGAGGCGCATCGGATGCGCGCGGCGCTGCGCTACCTGCCGGTGGAAGGCCGCCACATCGGCTGGTACGCGCCACGCCATTTCGTGCTGGAAGCCAACGCGCGGCGGCTGGCCATGTGGTTCCCCGATGTCGCCACCTCCATCCTCACTCCGGAGGCGAGCGCGCATTGGGACGCCGCCGGGCCGCGCTTCGGCCCCGGGGTGGCGGCGGCGGCGGTGCCGGACGATGCGGCGCTGGCGGGCGTCTGGTCCGGCTTCGGGGCGGAGCTGCTGGCCGCTGCCGGGCCGGGCTTCGGCCTGCCGCCGGCGGAGGCGTTCGAGGAGCCGCGCCACCGGCCCGACGCCGCGCGCCCGTTCCCGGTGGTGCTGCCGGCGGGCGGCGATGCCGGTCTGGCCGCGGTGGCGGAGGAGGCCACGGGCTGCACCCGCTGCGCGCTGGCGGGGCCGGCCACCCAGACCGTATTCGGCGAAGGGCCGGCGGCGCCGCGGCTGATGCTGATCGGCGAGCAGGCGGGCGACCAGGAGGACATCATCGGCCGCCCCTTCGTGGGCCCGGCCGGCCAGCTGCTGGACCGCGCGCTGGAGCAGGCCGGCATCGATCGGCGCACGGTGTGGGTCAGCAACGTGGTGAAGCATTTCAAATTCGCCTGGCAGGGCAAGCGCCGGCTGCACCAGACCCCGCAGGCGCCGGAGATCGAGGCCTGCCGCTTCTGGCTGGATGTGGAGCGGGTGCGGCTGCGCCCGGCGCTGACGGTGCTGCTGGGGGCCACCGCCGCGCGCGCGCTGCTGGGCCGGGCGGTGACGGTGGGGCGGGAACGCGGGCGGGCGCTGAGCCTGCCGGACGGCGCGCCGGCGCTGGTGACGGTGCATCCGTCGTTCCTGCTGCGGGTGCCGGACGAGGCAGCACGGGAGCGGGAATACGCCGCCTTCGTCGCCGATCTGCGGGTGGCGGCGGCGCTCGCGGGTTGACTTCCCTCCGCCGGGTCGTACCACCCGGCCGGACCCATCGCCCCCGCCGGGGGCGGTCCTGTGCGGGAGCGAGCCGATGTATCCGGATGTGCAACTTCTGATCGATGGCGCCTGGACCCGGGCCGAGGGCGGGCGCACCCTGCCGGTTGTCAACCCGGCGACGGGGGAGGTGAACGGCACCGTCGCCCATGCCTCGCGCGCCGATCTCGATCGCGCGCTGGCGGCGGCGGAGAAGGGGTTCCGCGCCTGGCGCAAGGTGTCGGCCTATGACCGGTCGAAGCTGATGCGTCGCGCCGCCGATCTGTTGCGCGACCGCGCCGACGGCATCGCCCGGCTGATGACCCTGGAACAGGGCAAACCGCTGGCCGAGGCGAAGGGCGAGACCCTGGCCGGCGCCGACGTGATCGACTGGTTCGCCGAGGAAGCCCGCCGCGCCTATGGGCGGGTGATCCCGGCCCGCGCCGAGGGCATCTATCAGCTGGTGGTGAAGGAGCCGGCGGGGCCGGTGGCGGCGTTCACGCCGTGGAATTTCCCGATCAACCAGGTGGTGCGGAAGCTCTCGGCGGCGCTGGCGGCCGGGTGCTCCATCATCGTCAAGGCGCCGGAGGAGACGCCGGCCTCGCCAGCCGAGCTGATCCGCTGCTTTGTGGATGCCGGGGTTCCGGCGGGGGTGGTGAACCTGGTGTACGGGGTGCCGGCGGAGATTTCCGAGTATCTCATTCCGCATCCGGTGATCCGCAAGATCTCCTTCACCGGCTCGACCGCGGTGGGCAAGCAGCTGGCGGCGCTGGCCGGGGCGCATATGAAGCGGGTGACGATGGAACTCGGCGGGCACGCGCCGGCGATCGTGTTCGACGACGCCGATGTGGATACGGCGGTAAAGATCCTGTCGGCGAACAAGCTGCGCAACGCCGGGCAGGTCTGCATCTCGCCCACCAGGTTCCTGGTGCAGGAGGGGGTGTATGAGCAGTTCGTGGACGGGTTCACCGCGCGGTTGAAGGCGGCGAAGGTGGGCGACGGGCTGGAGGCCGGGACCACGATGGGGCCGCTGGCCAACCCGCGGCGGGTGGCGGCGATGGATGCGTTCATCGGCGATGCGGTGCGCCGCGGTGCCAAGCTGCGCGCGGGCGGGGAGCGGATCGGCAACAAGGGCAATTTCTATCAGCCCACGGTGCTGACCGACGTGCCGATGGAGGCGCGGATCCAGAACGAGGAGCCGTTCGGGCCGGTGGCGGTGATCTCGCCCTTCAAGGGGTTCGACGAGGTGGTGGCGGAGGCGAATCGGCTGCCGTTCGGGCTGGCGTCCTACGCCTATACGCGTTCGGCCAAGACCGCGAACGCGATCGCTGCGGCGGTGGAGGCGGGGATGATGTCGATCAATCACCATGGCCTCGCGCTGCCCGAGGTTCCGTTCGGGGGGGTGAAGGATTCCGGGTACGGGTCCGAGGGCGGGTCGGAGGCGATCGAGGCGTATCTGAACACCAAGTTCGTCTCGCAGGCGGGGTTGTGAGGGGGGCGGGCGCGGCCGGCTTGCCTGCCGCGCCCGAACCGCCTACCCAGCCGCCGCCATTCCAGTCACAGGACAAGCAATGCCGATCGAGCGCACCCTTTCCATCATCAAGCCCGACGCCACCCGCCGCAACCTGACCGGGCGGGTCAACGCCATGCTCGAGGCCGCCGGGCTGCGCATCATCGCCCAGAAGCGGCTGCACCTGACCACCGCCCAGGCCGAGGCGTTCTACGCGGTCCATGCTGCCCGCCCGTTCTACCGGGATCTGGTCAGCTTCATGACCTCGGGCCCGGTGGTCGCGCAGGTGCTCGAAGGAGAGAACGCGGTAGCCCGCAACCGCGAGGCGATGGGCGCCACCGATCCCGCCAAGGCCGCCCCTGGCACCATCCGCAAGGAACTGGCGGAGAGCATCGAGGCGAACTCGGTCCACGGCTCCGACAGCGCCGAGAACGCCGCGGTCGAGATCGCGTTCTTCTTCGCCGGGATCGAGATCACCGGCTGAGCGGCCGGCGGACCGCCCCGGCCGGGTGCGGGCGGGGCGGTTTTTTGCGCCCAGGAATACAACTATAGGTAGTGTTTCTGCTTGCGGCAGCGAAGAGAGAGGTCTATATAATTCGATGGGCCTTGGATTTTCGGGGCTCGCCGGTTTCTGAGAGCCTCTCATGCCGATGATGGTGTTCGACCGCCAACACTGCCGCTGGCGGCCATGGCATGGCAGCCGCGCCGCCTGGCTCAAGCTGCCGCACGCGGTGGCAACTGGGCTGTGCGTGCTCGGCACCGCGGCGCTGCGGGCCTCGGCGCCGCTGCCGCCGCGCCCGCCGGCACCCCGCCCCGCGCCCGCGGCAGTTGGGCGCTCCGGACCGCCGGCGGCGGTGTTCCTGCCCACGCCCTGGCTTAGCGGCGCGCTCCGTACACCCGGCACGCCGCCGCCCGGGCAACCGCTGCTGCCCGGTGGCGGTGGCGGCGGGGGTCCGCCGCTGCCGGCGCCGGGCCCCCTCCCTCCGCCGATCGTGACCGTCACCACCGCGCTGCCGCCGGTCTCGCCGCCCGCGCCGGTGCCGGAGCCCGGGACCACGCC
>JBMFXF010000290.1:0-3823 GCA_049964515.1 Acetobacteraceae bacterium
CCGATCGCCTCGTGCAGCAGGATGCCCGGCCAGCCGGAGCCGAGCACCACTTCCATCTCCCCGGCCGGCGCCGGCACGCTTTCCAGATTGACCAGCGCCTGGCGCAGCGCCTCGTCCACCGCCGCTTTCCACGCCGCCGGGTCCATCAGCCCGGCGTAGCCCACCCGCCCGCCGGTGCCGTAGCCGCCGGTCTCCCGCCGCCCGTTCTGCTCCACCACCACCGAGACGTTGAACCGCACCAGCGGGCGCAGATCCGCCACCCGGGTGCCGTCGGCGCGCAGGATCTGCACCGCCTGGAACTCCCCACCGAGCGAGGCCATCACCTGCCTGACCCGAGGATCCCGGCCGCGGGCATAGGCGTCCACCTCCCCCAGCATGGCGGCACGCGCCGCGAACCCGGCCGCCCCCAGCGGGTTGGCATCGGTATAGAGCCGGGCGTTGGTCGCCCGCGGCGGTTCGGCCGCCACCCCGGAATGACCCGCCGCCACCGCACGCACCGCCGCGGCGGCCCGCGCCAGGGCGGGTTCGGAAATCTCCCCCGCATGGGCATACCCGGTCGCCTCCCCGGCGACCGCGCGCAGGCCGAAACCGAGCGCGGTGTCGAACCCGGCGGCGCGGATGCGCCCGTCGTCGAGGCTGAGGGTCTCGCTTTCCCGGTATTCCAGGAACAGCTCGCCGTCGTCGCTGCCCTCCAGCGCATGGGCCAGCAGCCGGGCCGCGGCGGCGCGGTCCAGCGCGGCCTCGGCACGATCGAAGAACAGGGCGTCGGTGGCGGAAAGCGCGGTCATGGGGGCTCCTGCGGCAGGGGAAGGCGCAGCCGGTGCGCGGGCAGGCGAAGCGCGGCGGTGGTGCCGGCGCCCGGCGCCGAGCTCAGCACCAGCGTGCCGCCGTGGCTCTCGACCAGGGCGCGGGCAAGATAGAGGCCGAGCCCAGCGCCGGTGAAGCGGCGGGCCAGCGAGGCGTCGAGCTGCACGAACGGGTCGAACACCCGCGCCAGATCGTCCTCGGCGATGCCGATCCCGGTATCGGCGACGGTGATGAGCAGCGCCTCCCCGTCGCGACCGGCGCCGACCCGCACCGTCCCGCCCGCGGGGGTGAATTTCACCGCGTTCGACACCAGCTGATGCAGCGCCTGCGACAGCCGCCGCCGGTCCACCAGCAGATCGGGCAGCGCTGGTTCGGGATCGGGCCCGACCAGGGTGATCTCGGCGGCGCGCGCGGCGGTTTCGAACTGGCGCAGGCAGGCGGCGATCAGCCGGGTCGGCGCGATGATGTCCTCGACCAGGTCGAAGCGGCCGGATTCCAGCCGCGCCACATCCAGCAGCGTGTCGATCAGCCCCAGCAGCTGGCGCCCGGCGGCGTTGATCGCGCGGGCGTAGTCGGCCCCGCGGCCGGCGGCGATCTCGGCTGCCAGCGTCTCGGAGAAGCCGATCACGGTGTTGAGCGGGGTGCGCAGCTCGTGGCTCATGGTGGCGAGGAAGCGGGACTTGGCCTGGCTCGCCGCCTCCGCGGCCTCCTTGGCGCGGCGCAGCGCGTGCTCGGCCTCCCGGACCTCGGTCATGTCGGTGAAGGTGGTGATACTCATCCCGCCCGGCGCCGGGTCGGCACGGCGCTCGACGAAGCGGCCGGCGGCGTTGACGAAATGACGCACCCAGGAATGGCCCCAGTCACGCGACTTAAGCTCGGCGGCCATGGCGTGGGCGAGGGGACCCGCGCCCAGATAGCCGCCGGCGAGGATGCGGTCGATGAACTCGGCATGGGTGCAGCCGGGGCTGAGGTACTCGGGCGGGATGCCGATCAGGGTGGCGGCCATCGGGTTGGCCAGGATCAGCCGCCGGTCCGGCCCCCACAGGATCAGCCCCTGACGCATCCCGGCCAGCAGGATCGCGGTTTCCTCCCCGCGACGCCGCAACGCGGCGTCGGCCTCCACCTGCGGGGTGATGTCGCGCACCACCCCCATGAACCCGCCGTCGGGCAGCGGGATCCAGCGGTTCTCGATGCTGGTGCCGTTGGGGCGGCGGCGGCGACGGGTCTGCGGCAGGGAGAAATCGTAGGACAGGTGCCGCACGAGCAGCGCCTCCGGATCGCCCGGACCGTATTCGCCGGCGGCGATACGGACGCGGATCACCGCTTCGATCGTCTCGCCCGGGCGGGCTTCGGCGCCCGCCATCAGGCGGTCATAGGCGGGGTTGGTGAGCACCACCCGACGCTCCGCGTCGAACAGGATCACGCCCTCGGGCAGCGCTTCCAGCACGGCGGCCAGGCGCGCCGCGTCCGGTCGCGCCGGACGGCGGCCTGGGTTCGCGCGGCGCGTGCTCACGCGACCGGACCGGCGCGGGGGCGTCGCAGCGCGTGCAGCGCCACCAGCGCGGCGGTCAGGGTGAGCACCGCGTTGGCCTGATGCGCCACCGCCAGCGGCACCGGCACCACATAGAGCAAGGTCGCCACCCCCAGCGCGTATTGCAGCACCACCAGCCCGGCCATCAGGAGCACCGGCCGCCGCAGCGGCCCCGGAGCGGCCAGCGCGGCCAGCGCCGCCGCCAGCCCCAGGGTCGCGGTCACGGTGGCGAGCACCCGGTGGTCGAACTGCACCGCGGCGATGTTGGAAATCATGTTGCGCCAGAACGGATGCAGCTGGTCGTAGGCGCGGGGGATCAGATGCTGGCCCATCAGCGGGAAGGTGTTGTACTCGAAGCCGGCATGGGTGCCGGCAACGAAGGCGCCGGCCAGGATGGTGACCGAAAGCGCCACCGCGAAGCCGCCCACCAGCGCGCGCAGCCCGCGCGGCGCGGCCGGCCCGGTCGGCACCGGGCGCCGCACCGACAGCCCGGTCCACAGCACCGCGGCATACAGCACGAGTGCCAGCCCCAGATGCAGCGCGAGCCGGCTCGGGGCCACCGCCGTCGCATCGGGGAAGAAACCGGAGGCGACCATGAACCAGCCGACCGCGCCCTGCAGCCCGCCCAGCACGAAGAACAGCACCAGCCGCCAGCCGATCCCGGGCGGCAGCCGGCCACGGAGCCAGAACCAGATCAGCGGCAGCAGCACCGCGAGGCCCATCAGCCGGCCCCACAGCCGATGCACCCATTCCAGCCAAAAAATCCGCTGGAATCCCGCCAGGCCGAAGCCGTCGTTGACCAGCCGATATTGCCCGGTCTGCTTGTAGAGCGCGAACAGCTGTTCCCACTGCGCGTGATCGAGCGGCGGCAGCACCCCGGCGACCGGGGCCCATTCCATGATGGAGAGGCCGGATCCGGTCAGCCTGGTCAGCCCGCCCAGCACCACCATCACGAAAATCATGGCGCAGAGCAGGAACAGCCAGTTTGCGACCGCGCGGCGGTCGGCGGCGCTGATGGCGCGCCTGGAGGGGGGAAGGTCGCGGGACGCGCCGGTATCGTAGGGCATCGGTGGGTTATATCCCGCCTCCCCGGAGGCGGCTACAACCGACGCGGCCTCACGGCTGCGCGAGCGGTTGACGCGGCGCCCGCCGGATGCTCCGCTCCCCGTGCCCACGCACCCGAAAGGAGACCGCGATGGCCGCAAGCGCCTGGCAGCTCCGTGGCGACTACATGGAAAGCTGCAACTGCGACTACCTCTGCCCCTGCATCTACACCAACCCGCAGGCCGAGGCCACGCACGCGGATTGCACCGCCGCCATGGTCTTCCACATCGACGAAGGCCGGCACGGCGCCGAACGGCTGGACGGGCTCGCCTTCGCCCTGCTGATCCGCTCCGGGCGCATCATGTCCGAGGGCAACTGGAGCTTCGCGGTGGTGGTGGACGAGGCCGCCGACCCGGCCCAGCGCGCCGCCCTCGGCGCCAT
>JBMFXF010000291.1:0-3802 GCA_049964515.1 Acetobacteraceae bacterium
CCCCCAAAGGAACGATCCGGTAGCACAGGCTCTGCGGTCTGAGAAAGCACAGATGAAAGACGCTACCAAGACCACAGAGGACGGCCAGGTTGTCCATAGCTTTCAAACACTGCTCGACCATCTCGCCACCGCGGATGGCGCGGTCCGCTTCGTCCCCGGCCTCTACCGCCAGCTCGCCCATTGGCCGGGGCTGCTCGCCTGGGTCGCGGACGCGCTGCCGCCACGCCTCGCCGCCCCGGCCGCCCAGGCGGCGATGGCGGCGATGCGCGCCGCCGCCGCCACCGCCGCGGCACCCATCCTGGCCGCCCTGCCCGCCGTCCCGCCGGCGCCGCTCGATGCGCCCGGCCAGGCGGCGGTGCGCGCCGCGGTGGCGCGCTACGGGCGCACCAGCCCCGAACTCACCCTGGCCGGGCGCTTCCTCGCCGCCGCGCTGCCGGCACCGGGTTGACGCCGCCCCCGCCGGCCGTGCTACTCATCGGTAGCAAGCGTCGCACCAGGGAGCATGCGCCATGAAGCTGATGTGGTTCCATCTCATGCCGTACACCGAGCTCCCGGACGATTTCCGGGAGCGCAACCCCTCGGTCTGGGTGGACATCCACTCCGAACTGTTCGACCCGCGCCGCGCCCATCACATGTATAACGATTTCATGGACGAGCTCGAATACGCCGCCGATTGCGGCTTCGACGCCATCTGCGTCAACGAGCATCATTCCAACGGCTACGGGCTGATGCCCTCGCCCAACCTGATCGCCTCCTCGCTCGCCCGCCGCACCACCGATACCGCCATCTGCGTGATGGGCAACTCGCTCGCGCTCTACAACCCGCCCACCCGGGTGGCGGAGGAGTTCGCGATGATCGACTGCATCTCCGGCGGGCGGCTGATCGCGGGCTTCCCCGTCGGCACGCCGATGGACACCTGCTACGCCTACGGCACCAACCCCTCCCAGCTGCGCAGCCGCTACCTGGAAGCGCACGACCTGGTGATGCGCGCCTGGCGGGAGAAGGACACCTTCGCCTTCAACGGCCGCTACAACCAGCAGCGCTACGTCAATATCTGGCCGCGCCCGATCCAGCGCCCGCATCCGCCGATCTGGATCCCCGGCGGCGGCTCGGTCGAGACCTGGCAATGGTGCGCCGAGATGGACTACGTCTATTGCTACCTGTCCTATTACGGCTACAAGGCCGGTCAGGCGCTGATGGACGGTTTCTGGGCGGAAATGGCCCGGCTCGGCAAGGACCGCAACCCCTACCGCGCCGGCTTCCTGCAGTTCGTCGGCGTCGGCGAAAGCCGCCAGCACGCCTATGATCTCTATTCCGAGGCCGCCGAGTATTTCTACGGCCGCTGCCTGCATGTCGATCCGCGATGGGCGACGCCGCCCGGCTATGTCTCGGAAGCCACCCAGGCCGCCGGCATCAAAAGCCAGGTCCAGCAGGCCGCCGGCGCCGGCGCCATCGGTTCCACCTCCGGCACCCGTTTCGCCGGCGTGGCGCGGGAGATGGATGCGATCGTCGATCGCGGCTACGTCATCATCGGCTCGCCGGACGAGGTGACCGAGCAGCTGCGGGAAGTCGCGCGCAACCTCAATGTCGGCCACCTGATGCTTCTGTTGCAGTTCGGCAACATGAACAAGGCGCTGTGCCGCGCCAACACCCGTCTGTTCGCCGAGAAGGTGATGCCCAACCTCAAGGGCATGTTCGGCGAATGGGAAGACCGCTGGTGGCCGCAGCCGATGGCGTCCGCCGAACGCGCCGCGATCCCGGCCTATATGCCGAAACTCGCCGCCGAATGAGCCACCCGGCCCGGAGACCGCAGTGACCACGCCCGAGACGACAACCATCGACATCAACGGCTTTCCCACCCGGGTCTGGACCGCGGGATCGGGGCCGAAGCTCGGCTTTCTCGCCGGCTATGGCGGGCTGCCGCGCTGGATGCCCGTTCTCGACAAGCTGGCGGAGCGGCGCACCGTCATCGTGCCCTCCCTGCCCGGGTTTCCCGGCGGGGACCGCGGCCACAGCGTGCTCGACTCCCATCTGGACTGGGTGCTGGCGGTGCGCGCCACGCTCGATCAGGCCGGGCTCGCCGGGGCCGATCTCGCCGGCTCCTCGGTGGGCGCCTCGCTCGCCGCGGAGGTGGCGGCGATCTGGCCCGGCTCGGTGCGCCGCCTCGCGCTGATCGCCCCGTTCGGCCTCTACGAGGAATCCGACCCGCCCACCGACCCCTGGGCGCAGCGGGCGGACGCCATTCCGGGCCTGATGTGCGCCGATCCCGAAATCTGGAAGGCGATGAAGGCGGTGCCGGAGGGGGCGAACTCGATCGAATGGCCGATCGTGCAGACCCGCGCCAACGAAGCGGCGGCGCGCATCTTCTGGCCGCTGGGCAACACGCGGCTCGAAAAGCGCCTCGGCCGCATCACCGCCCCCACCCTGCTGCTGTGGGGCGAGCAGGACCGGATCATGCCGCAAAGCTATGCGGCGCGGTTCCGTGCCGGCATCGCCGGGCCGACCGAGCTGCGGGTGATCCCGGGCGCCGGCCATCTTGCCGAGCTCGACCGCCCCACCGAGACTGCCGCGGCGATCCTCGACTGGACCGCCTGATCCCCCCAGAGGAGACGCATGTGACCGCGCTCGACCCCGACGTTCTGCTGGTGCTCGACTTGATCCGGCTGGCCGGCCGGCCGCCGTTCGAGCAGCTGACCCCGGCCGAGGCCCGCGAAGCCTACATGAAATCCCGCGCCATCCTCCAGCCGGAGCCGGAACCGGTGGCTGAGGCGCGCGACCTCGCCGCCCCCGGCCCGCACGGGCCGATCCCGCTGCGCCTCTACCGCCCGCAGGGCGGCGCCGCGCCGCTGCCGGGGCTGATCTACTACCACGGCGGCGGCTGGCTGCTGGGCGGGCTCGACTCGCACGACGTGGTCTGCCGCCGCTTCGCCAACGCGGCGCGCTGCGTGGTGGTCTCGGTGGACTACCGGATGGCGCCCGAGCACAAATTCCCCGCCGCGATCGATGACTGCGCCGCCGCCACCGGCTGGGCGATCGGCCAGGCCGCGGCGCTGGGGATCGACCCGGCCCGGGTCGCGGTGGGGGGCGATTCGGCGGGGGGCAACCTAGCGGCGGTGATGGCGCTGATGGCGCGCGACGGCGCCCTGCCCCGGCTCGCCTACCAGCTGCTGATCTATCCGGCCACCGACATGACCATGACCACCGTCTCCGCGCAGACGGTGGGGCCCGGCGTGCCGCTGACCTCGGCGACGATGAAATGGTTCATCGACCACTACATGCGCGGGCCGGAGGACATGATCGACTGGCGTGCCTCGCCGATCCGCGCCGCCTCGGTGGCCGGCACCGCGCCGGCGCTGGTGCTGACCGCGGCGGCCGACCCGCTGCGCGACGAGGGCATCGCCTACGCCGCCCGGCTGGAACGCGAGGGCGTGCGCACCACCGCGATCCACCTGACCGATCAGATCCACGGCTTCCTGAGCATGGGCAAGGTGATCCGCGCCGCCGACACCGCCATCGACATGATGGCGGCATCGCTGCGGCGGGCGTTCGCGGGGTAGGGGCCGCGCGGGCCCGCTGCGCGGGACTTGCCCGGTTGATCGGGATGCCCGATATCTTGGGCGGATCACACCCGCCACGGGATGCTTCCCATGACCGACGTTTCCTGGACCGGAAGCAAGTTCGGTGACCTGATCCTCGAGGAGGAGTTTTCCCGCGCGGGCAAGCTCTGGTGTTCCTCGTTGCTTATCCCTCAGGAATATCTGGCGGATTTGTTCCAGACACCCGGCAGGATCTCCCCTGCCGA
>JBMFXF010000292.1:0-3771 GCA_049964515.1 Acetobacteraceae bacterium
AGGTCCGTAACGTCGCCCTGTGGCATGGGTTGACCCAAAAATCATGCACAAGCTCGATTGCTACTCGAGCTCTGAGCGTCACCGCCCCCCCGGCTCGCGGGGGGGAGGGCTTCCCGGCGCGAGAGCTACTTCGTCGCCTGGTCGGCGAAACTCCGGAGTAGCGCGGCCAGTTTGGGCGTCGTGGGGGGGTTGGGCAGGCCGTGTCGCGCATTGATCACCGTGCCGAGATACGCGGCCGAGTTGTAGGTCAGCCAGACCTTGCCCGCGTTGTCCTGCCACACCAGCGCCTTCATCGGCAGGTCGATCGCCAGGGTCGGCGCCTTTGCCATGCCCGGGGTGCCGAGCTTCGGGTTACCGAACAGGATCACCGTGCGCGGACGCAGCGAGAGCCCGGCTTTCCGCGCGGCCGCGGCGTGGTCGATGGTGCCGAAGATCGCCCACCCCGCCTTCGCCTTCGCTTTCACCGCGGTCTCGTAGCGGGCGATGGTCTGCTTGACGGAATAGTGGCTCGGAACGGTGATAAGCCCGTTATCGGCGGCGGATGCCGCTCCGGCGAACGCGAACAGGCCGAGGGACAGCAGCAGCGGCACCATCAAGCGTCGGATCAGGGGCACGGTTCACTCCTTCAAAATGGATTCGCGTGATCGGGGATTGATCGGCATGTCAGCCTCGGCAGGATCGGGGGGCGGCCCCGATCCGCGTTGGCGTCGTCTCCCGGCGCGGCTTCCGCCGGCCGGCACGCGCGTGCAGCGCATCCGAGACTGCATGGACGGCGACACGCCGAGGGTCGCAATGCCACGCCGACGCGATGGTCGCAAGGCTGGCCGGTGCGCCCGCGGGTATCCGACCCCAGGTTTCATCGGCCGGCTCGTAGAACGGTAAATCTACGCGGGATATGGCCGGGCGAACGTCGTGCCCGACCGTGCGCGGCATCCCGCGAGCAGCTGCGTGCGTAATGCGGGGCTTGGTGGGGCGCCAGCACGACGCCCGTCCGCGGGCGATCCGACCGCAGGCGCCGTAGGCTTCGTGCTCCGTGAAGCCGGTAATTTGGGCGCGCCAGAGCCAGCCGCCGCGGATCGCTACCCGTTCCGGCCGGACCGGGCCGCCGCGGGCGACACGGCGCGCGTGGGATGTGCAACTGGCGCCTGACGGCGGCTTGATCCAATCGGTTGGGCGCGTCCTGCGATGGCGGATATTCATACCCCTCTCGCTATCGAGGCGGGCGATATGAACCGGCCGCCTGGCGACCTGAGCCACTCGGTCGTCCCATATAGCGCCCCGCCCCGCCAGCCGGCGTCCAGGTTGCATGGCCCTTCCCGGAAACCAATGTTTTTCAGCCTCTCAGTCCCCCGCCGCCGCGCGGAACCCGCCCACCCCGCGCTCGATCGCCGTCACGTGGCGCGGGCGAAACCCGGTCGGGTCGGTCAGCCCGCAGGCGTGCGCGATGATCTCCACCTCCTCGCGCACCCGCCGCGCGTAGCGCGCCACCCGCACCGCCTTGTCCATCGGATCGAGCCCGCGGATCAGCCGCGGATCGGCCGAGGTCACCCCGGTCGGGCACAGCCCCGAGCCGCATTTCATCGCCTGGATGCAGCCCAGGCTGAACATGAACCCGCGCGCGGAGGCGACGAAATCCGCGCCCATGCACAGCGCCCAGGCCACCTTGTCGGGGGTGATGAGCTTGCCGGAGGCGGTGATGCGGATGCGCTCGTTCAGCCCGGCCCGGTCGCGCGCGGCGGCCACCAGCGGCAGCGCCTCGGTGATCGGCAGGCCCACGTAATCGATCAGCGGCGCCGGCGCCGCCCCGGTGCCGCCCTCCCCGCCGTCCACCTGGATGTAGTCGGGGCAGCCCTCGGGGTGGGCGAGGCAGTCGGCGAACCATTCGTCCAGGAACTCCGGGTCGCCGACCACGAATTTCACCCCCACCGGCCGGCCGGTGACGCGGCGCACCCGGTCCACGAACTGGCCGAGCTCGCGGATGTTGCCGATGTCGTGGTGACGGTTGGGGGAGATGCTGTCCTGGCCCACCGGAATGCCGCGGATGGCGGCGATCTCGGCGGTGACTTTCACGCCCGGCAGGATGCCGCCCTTGCCGGGCTTGGCGCCCTGGGCCAGTTTCACCTCGAACATCCGCACCTCGGGGTGGGACGCGAGGTCGCGCAGCCGGTCCTCGGACAGGTTGCCCGCCGCGTCGCGGGCGCCGTATTTGGCGGTGCCCATCTGCATGATGACATCGCAGCCGCCTTCGAGGTGATAGGGCGCGAGCCCGCCCTCCCCGGTCGCCATCCAGATGCCGGCCTCCTTCGCCCCGCGCGACAGCGCCGAGACCGCGGCGTGCGACAGCGCGCCGTAGCTCATGCCGGAGATGTTGAAGAAGCTGCGGGCGAAATAGGGCTCGCGGCAGGCGCCGGGGCCGTCCGCGATGCCGATCTGCTTGCCGGGGAAGGCGCGCTTCTCCTCGTCCAGCACCGGGAACGGGGCGTTGCGGAACACGAAGGCGGGGACGTTCTCCGAGCCGAAACTCATCAGGTTGGAAACGCCCTTGGCGGACCGATAGACCCAGGACCGTTCCAGGCGGTTGAACGGGCGCTCCGCCCAGTCCGGCAGGTAGTGGTACTGGCGCATGTACTCGCCCCAGGTCTCGGCGAAATACCGGATATGGCCGAGGATCGGGTAGTTGCGCAGGATCGTGTGCTGGGTCTGGCGGGTATCGTGAAAATAGAGCGCGACCAGACCGGCCATGATGACCGCCATGATGATGGCGAGCGTTGTCATGCAGCCTCCCTTGCCGGCGTGCTGCCGGAGGCGTGACGAAAGCATGGGCGCGGGACGGAGGGAAGCGCATGGCGCGGGGATGGGTTGGGAAATGTCGTGCCGGGGGCGGAATTCACCCGAAAATTGCGCTTGGCCCGGTTTCCCACCGAATGCCCCGGCTGGCCGACAGACCCCGATGTCCCGTCATTCGTCCCGCGGAGGTGGCCGCCCTGGCCGCCTTCCTGCTATCGCCCGACGCGGGGGCCATCACCGGCCAGCTTCTGCTGGTCTGCGGCGGCGCCTCGCTGTGACCCTGCCCCTGGAGCCGCCCCGATGACCATCCGCATCACCGAGATCCGCGAGCGCACCTGCCCGATCGCCTCGCCGATCCGCAACGCCTACATCGATTTCAGCAAGATGACCGCGAGCCTGGTGGCGGTGGTCACCAATGTCGTGCGCGACGGCAAGCCGGTGGTGGGCTACGGGTTCAACTCGAACGGCCGCTACGGCCAGGGCGGGCTGATCCGCGAGCGCTTCGCCGACCGGGTCCTGCAGGCCGATCCGGCCAGCCTGCTCGATGCGACCGGGGAGAACCTGGACCCCGACCGCATCTGGGCGGCGATGATGATCAACGAGAAGCCCGGCGGGCATGGCGAACGCTCGGTCGCGGTCGGCACCATCGACATGGCGGTGTGGGACGCGGTGGCGAAGATCGCCGGCAAGCCGCTGTTCCGCCTGCTCGCCGAACGCCATGGGCGGGAGGCCGATCCGCGCGTCTTCGTCTATGCCGCCGGCGGCTATTATTACCCGGGCAAGGATCTCGCGGCGCTGCGGGCCGAGATGCGCGGCTATGTCGATCGCGGCTACACGGTGGTGAAGATGAAGATCGGCGGGGAGAGCCTGGCCGAGGACGCGCGCCGGATCGAGGCGGTGCTGGCCGAGATCGGGCGTGACGCCCAGCTGGCGGTGGACGCCAACGGCCGCTTCGACCTCGAGACCGCCATCGCCTACGCCAAG
>JBMFXF010000293.1:0-3764 GCA_049964515.1 Acetobacteraceae bacterium
GTAGGTCAGCTGTTCCATCAGTTGCCGCTCCGAGCGGACCGAGAAGAAGGCCTGCAACAGCAGCGCCCGCAGCAGGTGCTCGGGCGGTATCGAAGGACGGCCGGATTTGGCGTAGATCGCGTCGAACTCGGACCACAGACGGTCGAGTGTGGCGTTCACCAGCGGGCGGATCAGACGCAGCGGGTGATCGGGCGGCACCAGGGCCTCGGGACTCAGGTAGCTGAACATCCGGGCGGTCTGACGATCGGTTCCGCGCATCGGGTATGCTCCAACTGTCGCGATCACCCGACCGAATCATGTCGTTGCGGATACGTCAAGGGGTTTTTCCGCAGCCTGCTAAAGCAGGGTCGGGTAGCTTGCCCGCAGGTCAAGGCGACCGAATCGCGTTACCTTGGCCTCGGCGGGGCGGGCCGTCCGCATCGGCGGAAACCTCCCTCGGTGCGCCACAATGCCAGCAGGGCGTGGGCCACGGCAACCGAATGGCGGTGCTGGAACGGCTCGGCCAGATGGTCCGGCGTGTCGAAGAAGTCGCGCCGGGGATAAAGGCTGCGTCCGGGGGTTTCCACGAAGGCGGCGCCGTGGGCGCGATAGACGGCGCGGATCGCGGCACGGGTCGCCGGCGGCATCGGGTCGTCGGCGAACTCGGTCGGCAGCCCGCCCACCGCGCGCACCCCATGGGCGCGGCACCAGCGCAGGAAGGCCACGATCAGCCGGGTGCCGTAGCCGCCGCGGATTGCCGCCGGGGTGGCGTGGAACGGATGGGCCCGGGCCAGCACCGGCCGGTACGGCGCGGCCAGCGCCAGGGTGGCGCCCACATGGTCGCCGAAGCGGTTGGTCCACCCCTCGGCCGCGGCGCGCGGGTCGTGGAAGCCCGCCGCCACCAGCGCGGTCTCGATCGGCGCCATCAGCGCGTAACGCAGGTCAAAGGAGAACGCGGCCCCCAGCCAGCGGTCGGGCGGCAGGCGCGCCAGCGTGGCCCAGTCGTGGCGGAACATGATCGCCGCGTCCGGCCCCATCATGGTGGCGGAGCGGGTGCGGACGTATTGCGCCTCCTCCATCGGCAGATAGACGGTATCGCCCGGGTGCAGCAGCGGCTCCCAGCGGGCGAACAGGTAGTCGAGCCCGATTCCCACCGCCACGCCGCCGTTCACGCACGGGGTGCGCAGGATCGGCTGGATCACCGCGCAGGAATGCGAATAGGGGCCGTTGGAGCCGGCCAGGATCACCAGCTTCGGCCCCAGGATGGCCGCGCCGCGGGCCAGCTTCATGTCGATCTGCCGGCGCAGGAACCCGTAGGCGAGCGGGCGGTCCAGCACCAGCCCGAACAGGGTGAAATAGAGCGCCAGCGAGCCGAGGCAGGCGGCGAGCAGCCGGGCCACCGGCCCGATCCGGGTGGCACGCCGCGGCAGCGCGTCCGCCGGTGCGGCGGCCTCGCGCATCGGCTCAGAACCGGAAATAGAGAAAGGGCACCACCCGCGGCGCGAAGAACAGCGCCTGGACGGTGAAGGCGAAGCTCGCCACCAGCGCCAGGCTGCGCCCGCGCGCGCTGAGCGCGTGCAGCTGCGGCGCGCCGAGCGCGATCCCCCAGCCCAGCGCCAGGCAGGCCGAGACCTCCGGAAAGCTCAGGGTGCGCGCGGCGCCGAGATGGGCGAGCAGCGGCACCGGTCGCGCGATCCAGCCCAGCGCCGGGGCCCAGGCCACGATCATCGCCGGCAGGGCGATGCCGTGCAGCCCGATCAGCCCGGCCAGCACCGAGGCCGCGACCGGCAGCGAGGGGGCGCGGAACGGCACCCAGGCGGCCAGCACCGCGAGCAGGGTGAGCGCCTGCGCCGGCACCGCCGAAAGCCGCCCCCCGGCGCGGCGGAAGCCGCGATGGATCGCCAGATACAGCCCGTGCAGCCCGCCCCACAGCACGAAGCGCCAGGCCGCGCCGTGCCACAGCCCGCAGGCCAGCATGGTGAGCATCAGGTTGCGCGCCTGCATCCACGCGCCCCCGCGCGAGCCGCCCAGCGGGATGTAGAGGAAATCGCGCAGGAACACCCCGAGCGTGATGTGCCAGCGGCGCCAGAAATCGGCGATATCGCGGGATTTGTAGGGGCTGTCGAAATTGAGCGGGAAGCGCACGTTCAGCATCCGCGCCAGCCCGATCGCCATGTCGGAATAGCCCGAGAAGTCGAAATAGATCTGCAAGCCGTAGGCGGCGGTGGCGTACCAGGCGGAGAAGAAGCTGAGGGCGGCGCCCTGCGCGGCGGCATCGAAGCCGGTATCGGCGAAGCGGGCGAACAGATCGGCCAGCACCAGCTTCTTGGCGAGGCCGTGCAGGAACAGCGTGATCCCCTCGGCGAGGGCGGTGCGTCGCGGGCGGGCCATCCCGGGGGCAAGCAGCTGGGGGATGATCTCGCGCGGGGCGACGATGGGGCCGGCGATCAGATGCGGAAAGAAGGCGACGAAGGCGGCGTAGCCCAGGAAGCCGGGGTCGGGCGCGGCCGGATCGCGCCGGTCGGCCAGGTACATGATCTGCTGGAAGGTGAAGAAGCTGATCGCCAGCGGCAGGAAGATGCGCAGTTCCGGCGCCTGCCGGCCGAACAGCGCGGCGAGGCTGGCGGCGAGGAAGCCGGCGTATTTGAACCAGCCGAGCAGGCCGAGGTTGCCGGTCACGCCAACGGCGAAGCGCCGCCGCGCCGCGCCGGGCCGACCCTGCCGCGCGGCGCGCGCGATGGCCTGGCCGATCAGGAAATTGCCCAGGATGGAGCCTGCCAGCAGCGCCACGAACGGCGGCTTCCACCAGGCGTAGAAGATCAGGCTGGCGGTGATGAGCGTGCCGAGCGCCGCGCGCGGCCCGACGTGGCGCCGGGCCGCGAACACCGCGAGCAGGGTGAGCGGCAGGAACCCGAGGATGAAGGGTTGCGAGTTGAACAGCACGCCCGGGGCCTTCGCGGGGGGAGCGGCCGATGTTCCCCGCGAAGGCCTAAGCGGCGGTAAACGCCCCGCTCAGCCGCGCTGGCCGGGCGGGATGTAGTCGCGCCGGGTGGGGCCGGTGTAGATCTGGCGCGGGCGGCCGATGCGCTGTTCGGGGTCCTCGATCATCTCGGCCCATTGGCTGATCCAGCCCACGGTGCGGCTGACCGCGAACAGGGCGGTGAACATCGAGGTCGGGAAGCCCATCGCCTTGAGGATGATCCCGGAATAGAAATCGACGTTCGGATACAGCTTGCGATCGACGAAATACTTGTCGTTGAGCGCGATCTTTTCGAGTTCCAGGGCAAGGTCGAGCAGCGGGTCGCCCTTGATGCCGAGCTCGGCCAGCACGTCGTGGCAGGCTTTCTGGATGATCTTCGCGCGCGGATCGTAGTTCTTATAGACGCGGTGGCCGAAGCCCATCAGCTTGGTGTGGCTGCCCTTGTCTTTCACTTCGGAGAGGAACTCGGGGATGTTGCGGACATGGCCGATCTCGGCCAGCATTTTCAGCACCGCCTCGTTGGCGCCGCCGTGCGCCGGCCCCCAGAGCGAGGCGATGCCGGCGGCGACGCAGGCGAACGGGTTGGCGCCGGTGGAGCCGGACAGGCGGACGGTGGAGGTGGAGGCGTTCTGCTCGTGGTCGGCGTGCAGGATCATGATGAGATCCATCGCGCGCGCCAGCACCGGGTTGACCTTGTAGTCCTCCGATGGGACGGCGTTGAACATGTAGAGGAAGTTCTCGGCGTAGCCGAGCCGGTTCTGCGGATACATGAACGGCTGGCCGATATTGTACTTGTGCGCCCAGG
>JBMFXF010000294.1:0-3725 GCA_049964515.1 Acetobacteraceae bacterium
GGCGAACAGCGGCTTGCCCGCCTTCCAGATCGACTGATGGCAATGCATCCCCGAGCCGTTGTCGCCATAGATCGGCTTCGGCATGAAGGTCGCGGTCTTGCCGTAGCTGTGGGCGACGTTGTGGATGCAATACTTGTAGATCTGCAGATGGTCGGCCATGCGCACCATGGGGCCGAACTTCATGCCGAGCTCGTGCTGGCTCTGCGCCACCTCGTGATGGTGCTTCTCGATCACCACGCCCATCTCGCCCATGGTGGAGAGCATCTCGGCGCGCAGGTCGCTCTCGCTATCGACCGGGGGCACCGGGAAATAGCCGCCCTTGATCGACGGGCGGTGACCCATGTTGCCTTCCGGATAGTCCTTGGTGCTGGCGTCGGGGCCTTCCTGGCTGTCCAGCTGGAACATGCCGTAATTGCCGCCGGTGCCGAACTTCACGCTGTCGAACACGAAGAACTCGGCCTCGGGGCCGAAATAAACGGTATCGCCGATGCCCGACGCCTTCACATAGGCCTCGGCCTTCTTGGCGGTCGAGCGCGGGTCGCGGTGATAGGGCTGGCCGGTCGAGGGCTCCACGATGTCGCAGATCAGCACCAGGCTCGGCTTGGCCGCGAACGGGTCCATGCAGGCGGTTTCCGGGTCCGGCATCAGGATCATGTCGGACTCGTTGATCGCCTTCCAGCCGGCGATCGAGGAACCGTCGAACATGATCCCTTCCTTGAAGGTCTCCGGCTCGATGGTGGAGACGTGCTGCGCGGTGTGCTGCCACTTGCCGCGCGGATCGGTGAACCGCAGGTCCACGTATTCGACGGAGTGCTCCTTGAGCATCTCCATCACCTTGCCGACGGCATCGCCCTCGCCGCTGCCAGCCCGCTTCGCCATACTGGGTTGTCCTTGATAATCTGGTTGCACAAATCCACCGGCGCCGGATGGCACCGGGGCACTCCGCGTGAGCCGGGGGACGTCAGATCGCGGCTTCGCCGCGCTCGCCGGTTCGGATCCGGATCACTTCCTCGACCGTGGTGATGAAGATCTTGCCGTCCCCGATCCGGCCGGTGCGGGCGGCGGCGATGATCGCCTCCACCGCGCGCTCGACCAGGCCATCCTCGCAGACCACTTCGATCTTCACCTTGGGCAGGAAATCCACCACGTATTCGGCGCCGCGGTAGAGCTCGGTATGGCCCTTCTGCCGACCGAACCCCTTGGCCTCCACCACCGTGATGCCCTGCAAACCTACCTCGTGCAGCGCCTCCTTCACCTCGTCCAGCTTGAACGGCTTGATGACGGCCTCGATCTTCTTCATGGCCTCACGACCCTTCCGTTGCACGTTCCGTGCCAACACCGCGTCGGCCCGGCGGCGTCCCCCTGCCGGCAGCCGCGGGCCGTGCTTAGCCCAGAGACTGGGCGCGGACCAGCCCGCCTGCCCAGCATAGGGGCAGCTGCTTGACCGGACCCCACCCCGCCGCTACCGGGCCGCGCCGGAGGACCGCCCGTGGAACGACCGCCGCTGAAACCCGCCAACGCCCGCCTCGCCGCGCTGGGGACCACCATCTTCACCGTGATGTCGGCGCTGGCGGTGCAGCACGACGCGATCAACCTCGGCCAGGGGTTCCCGGACACCGAGGGACCCGAGGATGTGGTGCGCGCCGCCGCCACGGCGCTGCTCGACGGGCGCAACCAGTATCCGCCGATGCCCGGCGTGCCGGAGCTGCGCGCCGCGGTGGCCGCCCATGACCGCCGCTTCTACGATCTGCCGGTCACCGACGAGCAGGTGGTGGTGACCTCCGGCGCCACCGAGGCGCTGGCGGCGTGCCTGATGGCGCTGCTCGACCCGGGCGATGAGATCGTGCTGTTCGAGCCGCTCTACGACACCTACCTGCCGATGGTACGCGCATTGGGCGCGGTTCCGCGGCTGGTGCGGCTCGCCCCACCCGACTGGGCGCTGCCCGCTCCGGCGCTGGAGGCGGCGTTCGGGCCGCGCACCAAGGTAGTGCTGCTCAACTCGCCGATGAACCCGGCGGGCAAGGTGTTTTCCGAAGCCGAACTCGCGCGGCTGGCCGGCCTGCTCGCCCGCCACGGCGCCTACGCCATATGCGACGAAGTGTATGAACATCTGGTGTTCGCCCCGGCCCGACACGTGCCGCTGATGCGCCTGCCCGGGATGGCGGAGCGGTGCCTGCGCATCGGCTCGGCGGGCAAGACGTTCTCGCTCACCGGCTGGAAGGTAGGCTACGTGACGGCGCCGCCGGCGCTGGCGCCGCTGGTGGCCAAGGCGCATCAGAACCTGACCTTCGCCACCCCGCCCAACCTGCAACGCGCGGTGGCACTGGGGCTGGGCAAGGAGGCGGGGTATTTCCACTCCCTGGCCGAGACGCTGCGGGCCAAGCGGGACCGGCTGGCCGCGGGCCTGGCGGCGATCGGGATGGAGGTGCTGCCCTGCCAGGGCACGTATTTCCTGACCGCGGGGTTCGCCGCCCTGGGCTTCGCGGGGGATGACGTGGCGTTCTGCCGCCATATCACCGCGCGCGCCCGGGTGGCCGCGGTGCCGGTCACCGCGTTCTACGCCGCGCCCGATCCGCCGCGACACTACGCGCGCTTCGCCTTCTGCAAGCAGGATGCGGTGCTGGACGAGGCGGTGGCGCGGCTGGCGGCGCATTTCGGGCGGACGGCCCCCGCGGCTGGGTGAGCGCCCTCAGGCCGGCCGCAGCGAAATCGCCGAGATCTGGTGGCCGATCGGCCCCTCCCCGCGCAGGGTCCGCCGGCGATGGCTGAAGAACCGCGCCTCGTCGGCGGCGGTATCGGCGGCCACCGCCTCCACCCGAGCCAGGCCGGCCGCGCCCAGCCGCGCGAGGCAATAGCCGGCCAGGTCGAACTGCCAATGCGCCGCATCCCGCCCCGGGGCGAGGAAGGCCGCGCCCGCGGCGCCGGCTTCCAGCACCGCCGCGCGCAGATCGGGCCCCACCTCGTAGGAGGCTTGGCCGATGCAGGGCCCCACCACCGCCACCACGCGGGCCGGCGTTGCCCCGAGCGCGTGCATCGCCGCCAGGGTCGCCTCGATCACCCCGCCCACCGCGCCGCGCCAGCCGGCATGGGCGGCGCCGATCACCCCGGCCTCCGGGTCCGCCAGCAGCACCGGGGCACAATCGGCGGTGATGATGCCGAGCGCGAGTCCGGGCCGGTCGGTGACCATCGCATCGGCCCGCGGCCCCTGCCCGGCCGGCCAGGGTTCGGTGACGCGCACCACCGAAGCCCCATGCACCTGGGTCAGGCCGAGCAGCGCCGGCGGGGGCAGCCCCAGCGAGGTGGCGACCCGGGCGCGGTTCTCGGCCACGTGCTCCGGGCGGTCCTGGCCCGAGAGCGCGCAGTTCAGCGCCGCCCAGGGCCCGCGCGAAACGCCGCCACGGCGGGTGAAGAACCCGTGCGGCAGCGGCTCGAGCGGCTCGGCGCGCAGGAACTCGGGGGAGATCATGGGGCAAACCCGGGGGGTGGCGGAGCCGCGGGGTGGCACAGCGCCAGCGCCTTGAACAGCACCCCCATCCGCTCCGGCGCCAGCAGCCGCCGCGCGCCGGCACGCAGCACCGCCGCGGCCGGCGCGGGCAGGCCGGCGGCGAGCCGGTCGATGCGCGCGGGCAGGCCGAGCCGGGTGAGCAGCAGGCCCTGCGGGATGGGGCCGAACACCGCCGCGCCGCGGTCCGGGGCGGTGGCGGCGAGGGCGGGAAAATCGACAT
>JBMFXF010000295.1:0-1457 GCA_049964515.1 Acetobacteraceae bacterium
GTAGCTTTCGAACAGGCCGCGCAGCACGTCCTGGCGGTGGGTTTCGTCGATGAACACGGCGGCTTCGTTGCGGCGCGACAGCGCGCCTTCGAGCGCCATGTAGAGGGCGCCGACCGGGCTGGTCATGCCGGCGTGGAAACGCGGGTTCTGGCGCAGCAGGGCGGCGAGCAGGGTGGAGCCGGAGCGCGGCAGGCCGGAGATGAAATGCAGGCGGTGGGCCATGGGGGACCTGGGACGAACGAGCCGGCATCGTTGACAGCAGTGGAGCCGAAATGCAACAGGGTTGTCGATACATGTCCTGCGTGTATTGGTCAGCCAATTAACAACCGAAAAATGTTGAATATCAAATTGGAGTATGCTGTCCTATAAGGGCTTTCGCCAGATCGCGGTCAGGTTCGGCCGCGGCAACCTACCTGGGGAGACGTCCGTCACAGCACATTGGGCGCCTCCGCGACCCTCGCTACCAGCACTACGTTCGCCGGCAACATCCTGGCCGACCAGAGCATCACCCTCGATACCACCGCCAGCATCGTCTGCGGCCGTGCGATCGCGCTGAACGGCGCGGTCACGATGGATACCAACACTGTCTCGAATGACTGCGCGACCAATAACTTCGCCACCGGCCGCAGCGACTCCGGCAGCGTGGGCTTCAGCGGGCCGGCGACTGGTGGCTCCCGCCCGGTTCCCGAACCCGGATCGGGTCTTATTCTTGCCGTCGGCCTGGCCGGTCTCGCGATGACGACGCTGTGGCGAGCGGCGGCCCCATAGCCGGCCCATCCGCGACACCGTCCCGAACGCCCTGCCTTCTGACGGCACCCGGCGGTGCCGGCGGCCTCCCGGCGCGCAGCCGCCCGCCCTCACCGGAAATCCCGCGCCGGCGGCACCGCCGCCCGCCCCAGCGCGCGCAACGCCTCGGTCAGGTCGCGGAACCCCTCGGCGATCAGATGCACCACCCGCCCCTCCCGCTGCACCCGCCCGCGCGCGGCCAGCAACGACGCCGTCAGCAGCACCGGCCGGTTGCGGGCGAACCGGTCCGGCCAGACGATCAGATTGGCGAACCCCGTCTCATCCTCCAAGGTCACGAACAGCACCCCGCGCGCCGAGCCGGGGCGCTGGCGCACCAGCACCAGCCCCGCCACCTCCGCCAGCGCGCCGTCCCGGCTGCGCGCCAGCGCCGCGCAGGGGGCGATGCCGCGCGCGGCCAGGCCGGCGCGCAGGAACGACACCGGATGGGCGCGCAGGCTGAGGCCGGTGGCGCGGTAATCATCGAGCACCGCCGCGGCCTCCGGCAGCGGGGCCAGGGCGGCGGCGGGCTCGGCCGCCTCGGCGGCGGCGAACAGCGGCAGCGGCGCCGCCGGCAGCCCGGCGATCTCCCACAGCGCGCCGCGGCGGTCGCGGCCCAGGCCGGCGAAGGCGTCGGCCTCGGCCAGCGCGCGCAGCGCGGCCGGGGACAGCCC
>JBMFXF010000295.1:1467-3715 GCA_049964515.1 Acetobacteraceae bacterium
TTCGGTGATGGAGGCGAACGGGCGGGCCGCGATCAGCCGCGCCGCCTCGGCCTCGGACAGGCCCTTCACCAGCCGCAGGCCCAGCCGCAACGCCGGCTCCAGCGTGCAATCCCAGGCCGAGGCGGTGGCATCCACCGGCCGCACCGCGACCCCATGGGCCCGCGCGTCGGCCACGATCTGGGCCGGGGCGTAGAACCCCATCGGCTGGGCGTTCAGCAGCGCGCAGGCGAACACGTCCGGGTGATGGCATTTCAGCCATGAGGAGGCATAGGCGATCAGCGCGAACGAGGCGGCGTGCGATTCGGGAAATCCGTAGCTGCCGAAACCTTCGATCTGGGTGAAGGTGCGCTCGGCGAAGTCCCGCGCGTAGCCGCGCGCGACCATGCCGGCGATCAGCTTGTCGCGGAAATGGCTGACCCCGCCGGTGAACTTGAAGGTGGCCATGGCGCGGCGCAGGGCATCGGCCTCCTCGGCGGTAAATCCGGCGCAGGTGATGGCGACCTGCATCGCCTGTTCCTGGAACAGCGGCACGCCGAGGGTCTTGCCGAGGACCTGTTCCAGCTCTCGGGTGGGGTAGCTGACCTTCTCCCGCCCCTCGCGCCGGCGCAGATAGGGGTGGACCATGTCGCCCTGGATCGGCCCCGGGCGAACCAGCGCCACCTCGATCACCAGGTCATAGAAGCGGCGCGGGGCGAGCCGGGGCAGCATCGCCATCTGCGCGCGGGATTCGATCTGGAACACGCCGAGCGTGTCGGCGCGGCGGATCATCGCGTAGGTGGCCGGGTCCTCGGGCGGGATGGAGGCGAGGTCGAGCGACGTGCCGCGCGCGCGCAGCAGGTCGAACGCCCGGGCGAGGCAGCCCAGCATCCCGAGGCCGAGGATATCCACCTTCATGAAGCGCAGCTGGGCGATGTCGTCCTTGTCCCATTCGATCACCTGGCGGTCGGCCATGGCCGCCGGCTCGATCGGGACCAGCGCGTCCAGCCGGTCGCGGGTCAGCACGAACCCGCCCGGGTGCTGCGAGCGGTGGCGGGGAAAGCCGATCAGCTGGCGGGCGAGGTCGAGTGCCAGGCCAAGCCGCCGGTCGGCCGGGTCGAGCCCGATCGCGCGCGCCTGTTCGGGCGTGGCGCCGTCCTCGGACCACAGCGAGGCCTGGCGGGCCAGGGCGGCGGTGACATCCTCCGGCAGGCCGAGCGCCTTGCCGACGTCGCGGATCGCGCCGCGGGCGCGGTAGCGGATGACGGTCGCGGCGAGCGCGGCGCGGTCGCGGCCGTAGCTTTCGAGGATCCACTGGATCACCTCCTCGCGCCGCTCGTGCTCGAAATCGACATCGATGTCGGGCGGTTCGCGGCGCGCGGCGGAGATGAAGCGCTCGAACAACAGCCCAGAGCGGACCGGGTCGATGCTGGTGATACCCAGCACGTAGCAGACCGCGGAGTTGGCCGCGCTGCCGCGGCCCTGGCAGAGGATGCCGCGGGCGCGGGCGAAGCGGACGATGCTGTTCACGGTGAGGAAATAGGGCGCGTAGTCGAGCCGGGCGATCAGCGCGAGTTCGTGGCGCAGCTGTGCCGCGACATCGGGCGGGATCTCCGCGGGATAGCGCCGGGCCGCGCCTTCCCATGTCAGGCGTTCCAGGGTCTGCTGCGGGGTTTCGCCGGGGGTTTCGGTTTCGTCCGGGTATTGATAGGCGAGCTGGTCGAGGCTGAAGCGGCAGGCTTCGCCGATGGCGCGGGTGCGTTCGAGCGCGGCGGGGTGGCGGGCGAGCAGGCGGGTGGTTTCCGCCGGCGCGCGGAGCCGGTGCAGCCCGCCCGGTTCCAGCCGCTCCCCGGCTGTGTCGATGGTGCAATGGGTGCGGATGCAGGTGAGCACATCGGCGAGGATGCGCCGTTCGGGCGCGTGGTAGCGGGCATCGCCGGTGGCGACGGTGGGCACGCCGGCGGCGGCGGCGAGGCGTTCGAGCCGTTCCAGCCGCACCGCCTCGCCGGGGCGGAACCCGGGGGTGAGGGCGAGATGGGCGCGGTCGGGGAACGCCTCGCGCAGCGGGCCGAGCGCGGCCTGCGGCGGGGTTTCCGGGAGCAGGATGGCGATCTGGCCCTCCGCCGCCGCGGCGATGTCGGCAAATCCCAGGGTGCAGCCGCCCTTGCCGGCACGGCGCTTGCCGAGGGTGAGCAACTGGGTGAGGCGCGCGTAGGCGGCGCGATCGGTGGGGTAGAGCAGGAGCGGGGGGAAATCGGTGGGGTCCAGCCGG
>JBMFXF010000296.1:0-3706 GCA_049964515.1 Acetobacteraceae bacterium
GCGCGACGGGCGCTCGCCGCCCGGGTCAGGGGGTTGGCGCGCGCGGGTCCAGCAGCCCCTCCGCCTTGAGCTCGGCCCACAGCGCCGGCGGGATGGGCTGGCGCATCAGCGCCAGATTCTCCACCGCCTCGGCCGCCGAGCGCGGCCCCGGGATCACCGCCGCCACCGCCGGATGCGCCAGCGGGAATTGCAGCGCCGCCGCCGGCAGCGCCACCCCGTGTCGCGCGCACACTGCCCCCAGCGCCGCCGCGCGCGCCTTCATCGGTTCCGGGGCCGGGGCGTAATTCCAGGAGTCGCGCCCCGCCAGCAGCCCCGAGTTCAGCGGCCCGCCCACCACGATGGAGGTCCCGCGCGCCAGGCACAGCGGCAGCAGGTCATCCAGCGGCGCCTGTTCCAGCAAGGTGTACCGCCCGGCCAGCAGGAACGCATCCCACTCGCCCCAGGACAGCGCCTCCATCAGCACCGCGGTCTCGTTCACGCCGATGCCGATGGCGCGCACGCTGCCCTCGGCCTTCAGCCGTGTGAGCGCGGCATAGCCGGACTCGCGCAGCCGCCGCATATGCCCCGCCGCCGCGTCGCCGTGCTGATAGGCGCCGATGTCGTGGACATAGAGAATATCGATCCGCGCCAGCCCCAGCCGCTGCAGGCTGTCCTCGACCGAGCGCAGGATGGCGTCATGCCCGTAGTCATAGACCACCGAGAACGGCAGCGGCGTGAGCCGCCCGTCCGGGTCCGGGGTGCCGGCCGGATTGGGCCGCAGCAGCCGCCCGACCTTGGTGGACAGCACCCAGCTGTCCCTCGGTTCCTCCCGCAGCGCGTCGCCCACCGCGCGCTCGGCGGCGCCGACGCCGTAGAACGGGGCGGTATCGACATAGCGCAGCCCGCCGTCCCAGGCGGCGCGGACGATGGCGCGGCGTTCCGCGTCGGCAAGCGGGATGCGCGCGCCGCCGAGCGTGGCGGTGCCGAGACCGATGGTGGTGACGGAAACGCCGGAGCGACCGAGCGTGCGGGTGGGCCAGGGCGTCATGGGACTTGCCTCATGGAACGAGAAGATATTCGAACTCCGAGAACCTTGCCGGCCGGACCGCCGCCTGAAACCGGATCGCAAATCATGTCTGCCAAAATTCCCTCTTGAAATCCAAAAAAAACAGCATATGTTGCGGCGGAGTTTCGCGCGGATCAGAAGGAGCCGCCCCCATGACCGGACCGTCCGGACGCCGCTTTTCCTGGGCCATGTCCGATGCCGCGGATTTCGCGCGGTATGAGAACGGCCTGGTCCTGTACCAGGGGGAGGTGGCGGCAGACACCCCGCCCTCGCCCGGCCTCGCCGGCAAGCTCCTGCTGCTGATCCGTCTCGCCCGGGAACAGGACGACCACACTATCGCCGCCGCCCTGGGCGATGTCCTGGCCGGGCTGCAACGCCGCATCCAACCCTTCCCGCCGCTCCAGGCCGCCGCCGCCGGGACGATCGCCAACGATCCATAACCGCCCGCCTCACCGGCTGGCGTGGAACGCATCCTGCTTGCCGTGATCGAGCAGCACCGGCGCCGCGCCCGGCCGCGCCAGATGCCACCAGACATCGTTGCTGGTCCCGGTGATCTCGAACTGACCGCCCGGCGCCATCGCCACGTCCACATCGTTATGGCTCCCGGTCAGCTGCACCTTCGTGCAAGCGCCCCTCAGCGTGACATCGCTATGATCCCCGGCCAGCCGGATCGGCGTGCCGTCGCAGACCGCGTCGATATCCGCGTGATCGCTGCTGTACACCCGCCAGCCATCCTGCAATTGCGGCGGCGACAGATTCTGCTGACAGGCCGCCAACATCAGCCCCGCCACGCCCAGCAGCGGCAGAAACAACCGTCCGGCGCGCATCGTCCCCCCCGAGGTTTCCGCTCCGCGCGCAGTCTCCGCCCGCCCGCGGCCGGATGTCCAGCCAGGCTCAGCCGCGAAACCGCGCCAGCCGCCCGGCCGGGCTGCCCAGCACCGCATCCTCGCGCATCACCGCCTGCCCGCGGACGATGGTGGCCACCGGCCAGCCGGTGACCCAGGTGCCGGCAAACGGCGACCAGCCGCAGGGCGAGACGATCCAGCTCTCCTCGATCCGCCGCCGCCGGCGCAGATCCAACAGGGTGAAATCGGCGTCGTACCCCGCCGCCAGCCGCCCCTTGCCCAGCAGCCCATAGACCCGTGCCGGCCCGGCGCACATCAGATCGACCAGCCGCGGCAGCGACAGCCGCCCGGCGTTCACGTGATCGAGCATGATCGGCACGATCGTCTGCACCCCGGTCAGCCCGGCCGCGGTGTCCGGCCAGGGGCGCTCCTTCGCGGCGCGGCTGTGCGGGGCGTGGTCCGAGCCGACCGTGTCCACCGTGCCGTCGGCGATCGCCGCCCAGGCCGCCTCGTAATGGCGCCGGTCGCGGATCGGCGGGTTCATCACCGCGTAGCCGCCGAGCGCCTCGTACGCCTCCGGCCCGACCTGGGTCAGATGATTGACCAGCACCTCGCAGGTGGCGAGGTCGCGGAAGTCGCGCAGATAGGCGAGCTCCTCGGCGGTGGAGACGTGCAGGATATGCGCCGGCCGCCCGGTCGCCTGGGCCAGCGCCATCAGCCGCCGCGTGCCCAGGAACGCGCATTCCACGTCGCGCCATTCCATATGCAGGGCGAAGCTTCCGCCGGCGGCAAACAGCCGGCGGCGTTCCTGCAGCCGGTATTCGTCCTCCGAGTGATAGGCGATCCGCCGCCGCCCGGAGCGCATCACCCGCTCCAGCGACGCATCGTCCTCGACCAGCAGGTCGCCGGTGGAGGAGCCGGCGAAAATCTTGATCGCGCACACCCCCCGCCCGAGTTCCAGCGCCGCCAGCTCGGCGATGTTGCCCTTGGTGCCGCCGACATAGAGCCCGATGTCGCACCAGGCGTGACCCTCCACATACTCCTGCTTCCACGCCAGCCGCGGCGCGTCGGTGATGGAGGGCGCGGTGTTCGGCATGTCGAACACGCAGGCGAGCCCCCCCAGCACGGCGGCGCGGGTGCCGGTGGGGATGGTCTCCACCGTCGCATCGCCCGGGTCACGCAGATGCACATGCGGGTCGATCAGCCCGGGCAGGACATGCAGCCCCGTGGCGTCGATGGTCTCCGCCGCCGCCGCGGTTGCCGGCACACCGAGCGCGGCGATGCGCCCGTCGCGCACGCCGATATCGGTGGCCTCCATCCCCCAGGGCAGGACGGCGACACCGCCGCGGATCACAAGGTCGAACCGGGTCATGGCAGGGCTCCGAAGCACGCCCGATCATAGCAGGGCCGTCCGGCGCGTGCGATCCTGGGGCCCTGATCGCGGAGACGGCGGATGGACGGCAACGACCGGTGGGGCGAGGCGGTGCGCGGCGAATGGACGCTCGAGCCCGGCTTCGTTTCGGTCAACCACGGCGCCTATGGCGCCACCCCGCGCGCGGTGCTGGCGGCGCAGGATGCCATCCGCGCCCGGATGGAAGCCCAGCCCGGCCGCTTCATGCGCGCCGAGCTGCCGGAGGCGCTGCGCGCGGCGGCGGCGACCCTGGCCGGTTTTCTCGGCACGCGCGGGGAGCAGCTGGTGTTCGTCGCCAACGCCACCGAGGCGGTGAACGCCGTGCTGCGCTCGGTCCCGCTCGCGCCGGGCGAGGAGCTCCTCGAGGCGCTCGTCGTCTCCGCCCACCGCGGCCAGCAGCTCGTC
>JBMFXF010000297.1:0-3686 GCA_049964515.1 Acetobacteraceae bacterium
GCCCCCACCCGAAATGCCGCCTGCCCGCCGGCGGCGAGACCGGCCAGGCGGGCGAGCGGGGTCAGATCGGGCAGACGCACCCGGGCCCGCACCGTCTGCGCCGCCGGATCGACCGCGCCCGACACCGTGGCCAGCGCCTGGATGACCCGGAATCGCAGCCGCCGCGCCGGCGCCGGGGAGAGGCGGGCACGAAACCGCACCGCTCCGCCCGACAGCGCCGCCGTCGCGCCCGGCAGGCGCAGCCGGTCGAGCGTGCCGCGCAGCCGCACCGCGCCGGCGACGAGACGAACCGACGCGCGCAGCGCCTCGGCCCGGGCCCCACCCGCGGCCAGCCCGTCGAGCCTGAGCGCGATCTCCCCGCTCGGCGCGGCGAGCCGGCCGCGCAGCCGGGTCGTGAGCTGTCCCGCATCCAGCCGCGCCCCGGCCAGGGTCAGCGGTGCCGCCAGCCGGGCCGAGGCGTCCAGCCGGCCGCGCATCGTCAGCGCGTCCAGCGTGCCCGCCAGCCGCGCCGAGAACGGCGCCCGCGCGGCCTCCCCGGTCAGCACGATCGCCGCCGGCGGGCCGAGCGCGCGCAGCCGCACCGACATCCCCCCGGCCGGCAGCCCGGCGGCGGCGAGTCCGGCCAGGCGCTGGATCATGCCGCCCGCCGGTTCCTCGAGACGCAGGGTTGCATCCAGCCCGGCCGCACCCCACCTGCCGCGCAGGGCGTAACGCGCGGTGCCGTCGCGCAGTACCAGACTACCGCGCACGTGCGGCCCGACGCGGGCGAAGCGTCCGGTCACCGCCAGCGTCTCGGTCGCCCCGCCCACCGGCAGGCGCAGCCGGCCGATCGCCACAAGGTCGAGCCGCAGCCGCCGCGGCAGCGCCCGCCACAGCGTCGCCGGCCCGCCGCCCGAGCCGCCACCGCCGGTGGGCATCCGCGCCAAGGTCACCGCCCGGGCGGTCAGGGCGCGGACCACGATCCGCCCGGACAGCAGCGCCAGCGGCGACCAGGCCAGCCGGGGATCGCGGAGGATCAGCCAGCGCCCGCCCGCATCCGACAGCGCGATCCGCCGCGCCGTCACGCCGAGGCCCCAGCCGATCGCCAGCCCCTCGGCGTGCAGCGAGGGATCGGCCCAGCTGGCCAAGCGGTCCAGCACCGGCGGGCGGGTGATCGCCACCGCCGAGAGCGCCAGCAGCCCCGTTGCCAGCAGGGCGGCGCGGATCCGCCTACGCCGCATCCGATGCCGCGACCTGCGGGATGCGCCGGACCCGCAGCCGGCGGATGCGGCGCGGGTCGGCGTCCAGGATGCGGAACTCGAGCCCCGAGGGGTGGCTGATCACCTCGCCCCGGCTGGGCACCCGTCCGGCCAGGGTGAACACCAGCCCACCGACGGTGTGCAGATCGGCGTCGCGCTCCTCGGGCGTCAGCACCGGGCCGAGGCGGGCCTCGAACTCGGCGAGCTCGGCGCGGGCATCGACGTCGAACCCGCCATCGGCGCGCTCGGCGATGGCGGGGCCTTCGACCTCGTCGTGCTCGTCGGCGATGTCGCCGGTGATGGTCTCGACCAGGTCCTCGATCGTCAGCAGCCCGTCGATGCTGCCGTATTCATCGACCACCAGCGCCAGATGCATCCGCGCCTGACGCATCTGCAACAGCAGGTCCAGCACCGGGATCTGTGGGGCCACCAGCAGCGGGTGGCGCAGGATCGCTTCCAGCGAAAACGCTTCCGGCCGCCCCGGATAGGCGAACACGTCCTTGATGTGGACCATGCCCAGAATGTCGTCGAGTTCCTCGCGGTACACCGGCAGGCGGGAATGGCCGTCGGCGCGAAACCGGGCCACCGTCTCGGCGAACGACAGATCGGCCGGGATGGCGACGATGTCGGTGCGCGGTACCATCACATCGGCGGCGGTGGTGCCGCGCAGGCGCAGGATGTTGGCGATCAGGACGCGCTCGTGGCGGTCGAGCTCGGGGGCGGCGCCGTCGGCCTGTGGGGTCTCCGCGGCCTGCTGGACCAGTTCGGCGATGGAGGCGCTGAGCGGCGAGGCGCCGCGGCGGAACAGGCGTCCGCGCAGCCGGGCGAGCGGGCCCGCCGGAGGGTCGCTCATGGTGGGCGCGGCTTCCACGGGTTGGGGATGCGAAGCCGCGCCAGCAGCCGCGCCTCGGCGCGCTCCATCCGGCGGGCCTCGCCGGGGGCGATGTGGTCGTGGCCGGCCAGGTGCAGCGCGCCGTGAATGACCAGATGGGCCAAATGATGCGCCGGCGGGCGGCGCGCCGCCGCCGCCTCGCGCCGGACCACGCCGAGCGCCAGCACGATCTGCCCCGGCAGGCCGGGGGCCGGCGGGTCGTAGGTGAGCACGTTGGTCGGCTTGTCCCGGCCACGGTCGCGGGCGTTCAGCCGGCGCACGGTGCGATCGTCGGCGAGCAGCACGGTCGCCGCGGTCCCGGCGAGGCCCGCGGCGCGGGCGGCGAGCCACGCGGCGCGCGGCAGGCGGCGCCAGCCGGGGTCGGCGATCAGGATCGCGGCATCGCCGGAGGGGGGCTTCGGGGCGTTCATCGCGCGATCGGTCCGGGGCCAGCATAGGGGCGCCGCGGCGAACCGGCAAACCGCTACTCGCGGCGCACCCGCAGCCGAGCCACCCGGCGCCCATCCATCGCCGTGACCTCGAACCGCCAGCCGCCGAACACGATGCGGTCTCCCTCGCGCGGGACGCGGCGCAGCAGCGCCAGGATCAGCCCGCCCAGGGTGTGGTAGCTGCCCTCCGCCGGCAGGTCGGGCAGGTCGAGCCGCGCCTTCGCCTCATCGACCGGCATCCCGCCGTCCATGTCCAGCTCGTCGGGCGCGGCGGCGCCGGCGGCGACCGGGGCGGCATCGGTGGGGTCGCCCACGATCGCCTCCAGCAGATCGGCGGCGGTCACCACGCCTTCGAAATTGCCGTACTCGTCCAGCACCAGCGCCATCCCCAGCGGGTCGGCGCGCAGCCGTTCCAGCGCGTCCAGCGCCGAGACCGTGTCCGGCACCACCATCGGCGCGCGCAGGCTGGCCGCCAGCGACAGATCGCCCCCGCCCAGGATGCGGTCCAGCAGGTCCTTCGCCTGCACCACCCCCACCACGTTGTCCACCGTGCCGTCGCAGACCACGAAGCGGGAATGGGGGGAGGCCTTGAGGGTGGCGACGATCTCGCGCGGCGGGTCGGTGCGGTCGATCCAGGCCAGCTCGGTGCGCGGGGTCATCAGCGCGCGCACCGGCTTGTCGGCCAGGCGCAGCACGCGCTCGATCATCTCGCGCTCCTCGGCTTCCAGCACGCCGGCGGCGGCACCCTCGGCGAGCAGCGCGCGGAGCTCCTCTTCCGTGACCGTCTCCGGGGCCAGCCGCGCCAGGCCGAGCAGGCGCAGCACCAGGCTGGAGGCGCGATTGAGCGCCCAGACCGCCGGCGCGGTGAGGCGGGCGATCCAGAAGATCGGGCCGGCGAGGACGGCGGCCAGGCGTTCGGCGCGGCGGAGCGCGAGTTGCTTCGGCACCAGCTCGCCCAGCACCAGGGTGGCGAAGGTGACCGCGAGCACCACCAGGGTGAGGGCGGCGGGGCCGGCCAGCGCGGGGGGGAAGGCGGCGCGCAGCAGGGCATTGCGCAGCGGGGTGGCCAGGCGGTCGCCGCCGAACACGCCGAGCAGGACGCTGACCAGGGTGACGCCGACCTGCACC
>JBMFXF010000298.1:0-3685 GCA_049964515.1 Acetobacteraceae bacterium
GCCGGGAGGCGGGGCCGTGCCCGGGGCGTGGCCCCGCCTCCGAGGCCGGCACCCGCGCCCGCTTCCACGCGGCGGGCGGGCGCGGCGGCACAATCCTAGGCCAGCCCCAGCCACTCGGCCGCCGTCCCGCCCATCACCCCGGCCCGCACCTCCGCCGGCACGTTGCAGAGATCCAGGATCCGACGGTGGTCCGCCAGCGCCGCCGGCATGTCCGCGCACTCGCCCACCAGCCGCAGCCGCTCGCTCACGCCGAGCCGCGCCGCCCGGCGCAACAGCGCCTTCCGGTAGCGGTGCCGCCCCTGGTCGGACCCCACCAGCACCCCCATCACCCCGGGCAGCGCGGCCAGCGCCTCCACCAGCACCGCCTGGCCCTTCCAGCCGGTCAGCCGCCCGGGCAGCATCGCCACCGGAACCCCGTCCGGCAGCCGCCACTCCGCCGCCAGCCGGGCCACCCGCGCGCCGGAGACCGCCTCGGGGGCGAAGCGGGACGGGTCCACCCCGCGCGGGATCACCCGGATCCGCGCCGGGTCCACGCCGTGGCGCGCAACCACGTGCGCGGCCACGTAATGCGAGGCGGCGATCACCACCGCCCCCCGCGCCATCACCGAATTATAGAGGCGCTTGCCGGGCAGGTCCTCGTTATAGACGCCGTGGTAGGTGGTCACGAACGGCACCCCGGCCCGCCGTGACGCCGCCCAGGCCGACCAGGCCGGGGCGCGGGAGCGGGCATGGACCAGCGCCACCCGCTCGGCCGCGATCAGCGCCGCCAGCCGCGCGATGTTGCGCCACATGGTGAGCGGGTTGCGGCTTTGCAACGGCAGGCTGACGTGCCGCCCGCCGGCGCGCGCGATCGCGGCGGCCAGCCGCCCGCCGGCGGAGGCCACCACCGCGCCCCAGCCGGCCGCCACCAGCGCCTCGGTGATTTCCACCGTGCCGCGTTCCACCCCGCCGGTTTCCAGCGCGGGCAGCACCTGCAGCACGACGGGAGCGGGGTCAGGGGCGGGCGGCACGCGAGGCTCCGGGCGCGGGGGAGCCGAACAACCGGGAAATCCGGCGCTTGGCAAGCCCGCCCGCGCTTGCTAGCGCCTTTTGTCATGGAGCAACCCGCCGATCCGATCGCCCGCCTTGCCCACGCCAGCGTGCTGGTGATCGGCGACGCCATGCTGGACCGCTACGTCCACGGCAGCCTGCGCGCGGACCGCCCGGAAGCGGCGCCGGTGCTGACCGAGGACCGCGAACTCGCCCTGCCCGGGGGGGCGGCCAACGTGGTCCGCCAGTTGACCGGGCTGGGCGCGGCGGTGGCCTTCATCGCGGTGGTGGGGGACGATCCTTCGGGCTCCGACCTCACCGGCCTGGTCGGCGGGCAGCCCAATGTGGAACCCTGGCTGCTGGTGGAGGGCGGGCGCACCACCACGGTGAAGACCCGTTACCTGGCCGCCGGCAGACCGCTGCTGCGCGCCGACCGCGAGCAGACCCACCCGATCCCCGAGCGGCTGGCCGAACGGGTGCTGCGCATCGCCCGCGACGCCATGGCCGCGACCTCGCTGACGGTGCTGTCCGATTACGGGAAGGGGGTGCTGGCGCCGCCGCTGCCCGCGCGCCTGATCGCCGCGGCGCGGGAGGCGGCGCGCCCGGTGGTGGCGGCGCTGCCGCGCGGGGCCTCGGCGGCGGCGCTGGCGGCCTATGCGGGGGCGGACGCGGTGCTGCTCTGCGCCACCGAGCCGGTGTCCGACCCGGTCGCGGCGGCGGCGGCGCTGCGGGGGGCGCATGGGTTCGGGCTGGTGCTGCTGGGCGACCCGGCGGGCCTCACGCTGGTCGATGGGACCGGGGCCTGGCAGGCGGCGCGGCCCGAGGGGGCGGACGGGACGGTGCCGACCGATGCGGTGCTGGCGTGCCTGGCCGCCGCGCTGGCGGTGAAGCTGCCGCCGGCGGTGGCGCTGCGGCTGGCGGCGGCGGGGGCGGCGTCGGTGACGGGGGCCGGGGCGGCCGCCGCGGTGCGGCCGGAGGCGCTGCGGGCGGCGCTGGAGGAGTTGGCATAGCCTGCCATACGTGCTGTTGAATCCCAGTTACCGGATCGAAGGTGCGTTCATGCCGACACGCAACGTGGTGCTCACCGACCATCAGGCGGAGCTGGTTGCGTCGCTCGTTGCCTCGGGCCGCTACCAGAATGCGAGCGAAGTGCTGCGGGACGGGCTGCGCCTGATCGAGGAGCGAGCCGATGACGCGGCGGCGCGCTTGCAATTCCTCCGCGAGGCCGCGCGGGTCGGCTTTGCCGATCTCGATGCCGGGCGATTCCGGACCGTCGCGCCCGAGGCGATCGAGGCGACAATCGCGGCCCTGGCCCGCCAGTCGGGACAGGAACCAACCCCGACCTGACGCGCGTGCCCGCGCCGCGCCGCCTGCGGCTTTCCGCCGCAGCCGAGGCGGACATCGTGAACCTGCTGCGCTGGATCGAGGAACATTTCGGCGCCATTCCGCGGGATCGTTACCAGAGTGTGCTGTCGGCCGCGCTGGCCGATCTGCTCGCCGATCCGGAACGCCCCGGCAGCCACTCCCGCGACGAACTCGGCGACGGCGCGCGCCTTTATCACCTCCGCCACAGCCGCCGCCGGGCCGAGGTTGCCCGTCCGCGGCATGTTCTGCTCTATCGGATCGAGGCCGATGGCAATCTTGCGGTGGCTCGGGTGCTGCACGATGCGATGGACCCGGCGCGCCATGCCGGCGGCGACCCGTTCGCGACCTGAGCCGCCGCTTCCCTCCGCCACGGCGGCGGGCGTAGGCTGCCGCCCCGTCCAGGGAGGACCGCCATGGAACTCGGCTATTTTGCCATGCCCTCGCACCCGCCGGAGCGCCCGCTGCGCGACGGGCACGAGTGGGACCTCGGGGTGCTGCGCACGCTCGACGCGCTGGGCTACCAGGAGGCCTGGATCGGCGAGCATCACACCGCGATCTGGGAGCCGCACCCCGCGCCCGATCTGCTGATCGCGCAGGCGTTCCGCGAGACCACCAGGCTGCGCATCGGCCCCGGCGGGTTCCTGCTGCCCTATCATCACCCCGCCGAGCTCGCCAACCGGGTGGCGATGCTCGACCACATCTCCGGCGGGCGGCTCAATTTCGGCATCGCCGCCTCCGGCCTGCCGTCGGACTGGGCGATGTTTCAGGTCGATGGCATGTCGGGCGCCAACCGCGAGATGACCCGCGAGGCGCTGGACATCATCCTGCGGCTGTGGGGCGACGAGCCGCAGTTCGACTACCGCGGCAAGTTCTGGAACGTGACCAAGCCGGAGCCGATGTTCGGCTTCCTGCGCCCGCATATCCGCCCGTTGCAGGCGCCGCATCCGCCGATCGGCGTGGCCGGCCTCTCGAAAGGTTCGGATACGCTGAAACTGGCCGGCGAGCGGGGGTTCCTGCCGCTCAGCCTGAACCTCAACGCGGGCTATATCGCCAGCCACTGGGAGGCGGTGGAAGCGGGCGCCGCGCGCACCGGGCGCACGCCGCGCCGCGCCGACTGGCGGCACGTGCGCGAGGTGTTCGTGGCCGAGACCGACGCCGAGGCCTGGCGCCGTTCGGTGGGGGGCATGATGGGGCGGATGATGCGGGAGTATTTCCTGCCGCTGCTGGCGCAGTTCGGTTTCCTGCAATATCTGAAACACGATCCCGAGGTGCCGGATTCCGATGTCACGGT
>JBMFXF010000299.1:0-3668 GCA_049964515.1 Acetobacteraceae bacterium
GGGTGTGCTGCCGCCTGGCGCGGCGCCGGGGCCTGGGCTGTGGTGGCGCAGCAGGCGGCCGGCTCGGCGGCGGGGGCGGCGGTGCTGGTGGCGGGCGGCGGCTGGTGGCCGCGGCCGTGCCGGCCCCGGTGGGGCTTGTTGCGGGTGGGGTTGCCGCTGACCCTGAGCACGCTGGTGCTGCACGGGCGGTACCGGGTGTTCCTGATGCTGCTGGGGGCCAGCGCGGGGGCGCCGGTGCTGGGCGAGGTGCATATGGCGTTCCGGCTGGTGGAGGCGGTGCGCGAGCTTGCCTCCACCGCGCTGTGGCGGCTGATGCTGCCGGCGTTTTCCGCCCGCCAGGCCGATCCCGCGGCGCTGCGGGCGGCGATGCGGCAGGCGCAACGGGGCAGCGTGCCGGCGCTGCTGGGGCTGTGCGTGGCGCTGGGGCTGGTGGTGCGGCCGGTGGCGGCGCTGCTGCTGGGGCCGGCCTGGGCGGGCGCGGGGCAGGCCGCGCTGCCGCTAGTGGGGCTGGCGGCGTGGCAGTTCGTGGGGTTCGCGCCGGGGGCGGCGGTGGTGGCGCGGGGCGTGCCGTGGGTGTCGCTGCGCGCCAATCTGGCGAGTCTGGCGCTGCTGGCGGGCGCGGTCGCGCTGCTGCGCCCGGCCGGGGCGATGGCCGCGGTGTGGGTATGGGTGGCGGCGCAGGCGGCGGTGGCGCCCTGGGTGGTGCGGGCCTCGGGGCGGGTGCTGGGGGTTTCCGGCTGGCAGGTGCTGCGTGGCGCCGCACCGGGGATGGGCTGGGCGGCGCTGGCGGCGGCGGCGGGCGGGATGGTCCCGGCGCCGGGCTGGTGGGGGGTCGCGGGGCGGGTGGCGATGGTGGGGGCGGTGATGGCGCTGGGCGCGGCCGGGCGGTGGGGCCGGCGGGCGGCCCCGGTCAGCCCTTGATCCCCGCCGCCGGCAGCACCACCGTCACCGGATGCGGCGGGCGCTGCGGCGGGAACAGCCCGAGCGCGAAAAACCCGCCCGCCGCCACCAGCAGCCCCACGGTCACCACGATCAGGAACATGCGGATCATCGCCGCCTCCCGGCTTTGGCGTTTCGCGCCGGGGCTGTGCTAACCTCGCGCACCATGACCCGCAACTCCGCCCTGGCCGAGGCCGTGCCCGTCCCCGATCTGCGTGCCGGCCCGCTGGCCGGCCGCAGCCTGGTGCTGGTCGGGCTGATGGGGGCGGGCAAGACCTCGATCGGCCGCCGCCTCGCCGCCCGGCTGGGCCTGCCGTTCCGCGATGCCGACGTGGAGATCGAGGCCGCGGCCGGCTGCTCCATCCCCGAGTTGTTCGCCCGCTACGGCGAGCCCGCCTTCCGCGACGGCGAAAAGCGCGTCATCCGCCGCCTGCTGGCCGGCGAGCAGATGGTGCTGGCCTTCGGCGGCGGCGCGTTCGTCGATGCCGAGACCCGCGCCGCGGTGCGCGCCGAGGCGGTTTCGGTCTGGCTGCGCGCCGAACTGCCCACCCTGGTCCGTCGCGTCTCCGGCCGGGTCGGCCGCCCGCTGCTGGCCAGCGGCGATCCCAACGAGATCCTGGCCCGGCTGATGGGCGTCCGCCACCAATTCTATGCCGAGGCCGATGTGATCGTCGATTGCAACGACGAAACCCCCGAGGCCACCACGGAGAGGGTGCTGGACGCACTGGGGTCCTGGCGCCCGCCGCGGCGGCTGGCGGTCAGCCTGTCCGCCGGCGGCTACGACGTGCTGGTGGGCGAGGGGCTGCTGCGCCGCGCCGGCGCGCATCTGGCCCCGGTGCTGCCGCAGAAGCGGGCGATCATCGTCACCGACGAGACCGTGGCGCCCTTGCATCTGCCGGCGCTGCTGGCGGGGCTGGCGGAGACCGGGATCGAGGCGCGCCACATCACCGTGCCGGCCGGCGAGGCCTCGAAGAGCATCGAGACCTACGCCGGCATCGTCGATGCCCTGCTGGCCGAGCGGGTGGAGCGGCGCACCGCGGTGATCGCGCTGGGCGGCGGGGTGGTGGGCGATCTGGCCGGCTTCGCCGCCGCCACCACCTTGCGCGGCCTGCCGTTCGTGCAGGTGCCCACCACCCTGCTGTCGCAGGTGGACAGTTCCGTCGGCGGCAAGACCGGCGTGAACACCGCGCGCGGCAAGAACCTGGTGGGCGCGTTCTGGCAGCCGCGGATGGTGCTGGCCGACACCGCCACCCTGGCCACGCTGCCGCTGCGCGAGCTGCGCGCCGGCTACGCCGAGACGGTGAAGGCCGGGCTGATCGGGGACGCCGGCTTCTTCGCCTGGTGCGAGGCGCGCGGCGCGGCGGTGATCGCCGGCGACGCCGAGGCCCAGGCGGAGGCGATCCTGCGCGCCTGCGCCTTCAAGGCCGCCGTGGTGGGCGATGACGAGCGCGAGGAGAAGCCGAACGACGGCCGCGCGCTGCTCAACCTGGGCCACACGTTCGGCCACGCGATCGAGGCCGAATACGGCTACTCGGGTGGGATTCTGCATGGGGAGGCGGTGGCGATCGGGATCGGCCTGGCGTTCCGGCTGTCCGCCCGGCTGGGGCTGTGCGACCCGGCGGAGGGGGCGCGGGTGGCGGCGCATTTCGACGCGGTGGGGCTGACCGCGGAGCTGAGCCAGCTCAACCGGCGGTTTTCCGCCGCCGGGCTGATCGCGCATATGCGCCGCGACAAGAAAGTGCGCGACGGGGCGCTGACCTTCGTGCTGGCGCGCGGCATCGGGCAGGCGTTCACCGCCCGCGACGTGCCGGACGCGGAGGTGACCGCGGTGCTGCGCGAGGCCGGCGCGGTGCCATGAGCCGGGAGGTGCTGTTCCAGGCCACCATCGTGCCGCGGCGCAGCCTGTCGCGGCGCGGGGCCTGGGCGGTGGTGGGGCTGTTCGCGCTGGCCGGGATCGGCGGCGCGCTGCGCTTCGCGCTGATGGGGCTGTGGCCGGTGCTGGCGTTCATGGGGCTGGAGGCGGTGCTGGCCGCGGTGCTGCTGCGGATGCATGTGCGCGCCGGGCGGGCCGCCGAGATGCTGATCCTGGAGCCGGACTGCCTGCGCGTGCTGCGCCGCGACGCGCGCGGGCGGCGCAGCGAGCGGCGGCTGTCCACCGCCTGGCTCAACCCGCGGCTGGAGGAGGAGCCGGGCCGGGTGCCGCGGCTGGTGCTGGCCGCGCACGGGGTGCGCGAGGAGGTGGGCGCGGTGCTGGGGGAGGCGGAGAAGCGCGACCTGGCCGCCGCCCTGGCCCGCGCGCTGCGGCGGCTGCGCGAGCCGCGGTTCGACAACCCGCAGCTGCGCGCGGAATGATTCTGGGCCTGGTGCTGGCCGGCGGGGCCGGGCGACGGCTGGGCGGGGTGGACAAGCCGCTGCTGGCGCTGGGGGCGGGCACGCTGCTGGACGCGGTGCTGGCGCGGCTGGCGGGCGAGCCTCTGGCCGGGCTGGCGCTGAGCGCGAACGGGGATGCGGCGCGGTTCGCGCGGTTCGGGCTGCCGGTGCTGGACGATGGGGCGTTTGTCGGGCGCGGGCCGCTGGCCGGGGTGCTGGCGGGGCTGGACTGGGCGGAGGGGCGCGGGGCCTCGGCGCTGCTGACGGTGCCGGGGGATACGCCGTTCCTGCCGCCGGGGCTGGTGGCGGCGCTGGCGCCGGCGCCGGCCCATGCCTGGGCGGAGGGGCGGGCGCATCCG